>JAPKZA010000462.1 GCA_026394015.1 Acidobacteriota bacterium | reverse complement strand
TCCTGTGGAAATGGAAAAGGCGCTGTTTGCTTCGGCCCTAATTGGGACCGACGCAGACTAGCGCCTTCGATAGAAAATCTATCACAGGGGTGTCAAGCTTTTTGCTGTTGATTTGGGGCGGGGAGCGCGGTGATGCTATTAGAATGAATTAGTTGCGGGTAGAAAATAAATATGGATACCTTGTGAACGAGGGCTTTGGGGGAGGGCAGAATAGTGAAGAACTTGGGTTTCCGTGGTCGGTTTTTGGATCCTCGAGGGGATCGGGGGTTCGTCCGCGGAGGCACTTGACACGGCGGTCCACCGGAATAACACTGTTCCTATCAAGAAGGCATTACGAGTCAGTGTCCGACGGATTGGCAACTCGGCGGGAGTGGTGATCCCCAAGACCCTTCTTCTTCAGTTGGGGTTGAGTGCAGAGACGGGTGCGGAGATGACCATAGAAGGAGACGCCCTGGTTTTGGGTCGTCCGGCTAGCCCGCCGCGCCATGGTTGGGCGGAGGTGGCGAGACAGATTGCGGAATGTGGCGACGATAAGCTAACGATGGGGGAGTTCGGCAACTGGGATGACAAGGATTTGAATTGGTGACGCGCGAGGAAATCTGGCTTAGCAATTTCGATCCAACGGATGGGGGTGAGGTCAAGAAGTCAAGGCCGTGCGTGGTGGTGTCGCCTGTCGAGATACGCGGTGAGCTTCGAACGGTGATTGTGGCACCGATGACAATGAAGAGCCGATCAGCACCGTTTCAAATTGAAATGGTCTCTGACTGGCGGGGGGTGATTTAACGCTACACTTCCGAGATACCGGATTCGACGGCGTTCGGCGCGGGCGCCAGTTTCAGCCCCAGTGCCGGTACTCACCCTTGCCCGCAAATCCGAAGGCAACCGCAAGCGGCTTGAAGGCAGAACAGCCTTTTTCGCGGTGGGGCTGGGCGGAAGGGCTGGGTGTGGGTTGGGCTAAGAAAGGAGTCAGTCCCGGTGGGCTTAGTTGGATGTATGGGAACGGCGGAGGGCTGGGGGGAGGTGGTGCGTCAGTACCCGGCGCAGAAGCGCGAACAGCAGCATGGGCGAACGAAACGGAGCGTCTTTCCAGGTCCGGAAGAATTCGACGATATCGCGGTCGGCGATGGAGCGGAACAGGTTCTGGGGAAACAGGCGGTACATCGGTGTGCCCGCTTGGGTTGGGGCTTGCCGGAACAGTTCGCCTTTCAACCAGTGCGCCAGCGCTGAGGGGAAGGAGACTCCAACAAGACGGGAGGCGTTCATTCCGGGCGTGGGGCGCGGATTCAGCTCCAGAACCAACAGCCGCCCAGACGATTCATCGAACACCCAATCGATGCCACAAAGCCCGTCGAAGCCGGTCATCTTTCCCAGCTTCACGAGAATCGCTTCCATACCGGGCTGCCAGCAAGGCTCGAGGGCGCTCGCGGGTGAGATTCCGTTGGGCCAGTTGCGGCAGAGATAGTAGCTGTACCAAGCGGAGGGCCTGCCGTGGTCCATCAGGATGGCCGTGGCGCCTACCCGGCCCGCCACGAACTCCTGCAGCAGGAGGCGGCCCGAGCCGATGCCCGCCTTTGCCTCCTCAAGTTCGGCCTTACTCCTGATGACGAAAACACCCCCGCCGGAAAAGCCATGGTCGCGCTTCACGACAAATGGTTTTCCGTCCCACTTTTCCGTAGCGAGTTCGGCCGGGTTCTCGAGGACGCGATAGTCCGGGACGGGGATACCGGCGTCCGCCGCGTCAATGGAGAAGGAGATTTTCGAGAGCTGCCGCTCCAGGCGCGGAATCGAGGCCACCTGCGGGGTGATGCGCGCCAGCGCCGGGGAGGGCGGCCTGTCGACAAAGGCGCGCAAAAGGGGTTCGTCGGCCAGGATCACACGATCGTAGCCCTGCGGATCGCTTGCCACGGTCCGTTCGATCGCATCGCGAACCGCCGTAGCGGAACGCTCCGTCAGAATGCGGTGGGATACATCGCCGCTGGAACTGATTGCCAGGCCACGGCCGCAAACCAGAGTGATCTCGCATCCCGCGGCTGCCATCAGTTCCGGTAGCCGGGAGGCCCCCAAGGCGTCGATGCTCAGTCCCAATATGAGCCGGGACACTATTGCGGACCGGGCCCGGCGCGAAACTCGAAAATGTCGGCGTGCTCCACGCGGGAGCTCAACTTAAGAAAGTAGAGATTTTCAACGAACTCACGGACTCCCGGCAGGAATCCCGGGCTCATGTGGATAAGGTAACTCGTCTCCGTGCCTCTGGGCGTTCGCGCCAGACTCTCGGCGACGGGCTTCCAAATCGTCGCGTCGAAGGGGCAGTTGAAGAACAGCACCCAAGGAGCCTCCGGAAGGACATATTGGGTGGCGTCGGCGCAGACCGGCGTGATTTTGTAGCACTTCTGCGTGTCGCTGCGGAACGTCTTCAAGTTCCGCACCGCATCATCGTGAAGGGCGGGAGAGAACTCCACGCCAATGATTTCACGGAAAGGGAAGTCGGAAGCCTGGAAGAGAGCTGCGCCTTTTCCGGAGCCGATATCGATAAATGTGTACTTCGAAGCATCGATCGGAAGCCGTTCCAGAAGGTCACGGAACTGCCACGGTGACGCGCCGCCGTAACGGGTGCCGTGAGCCTTGCTGGGGCTGTCGATGTCCAGCTTGTCAAGTTCCACCAGGCCGGCGGTGTTCACATGATGTTTCCGGTCGTAGCGGCGCAGGTCGACCATTCGGCTGAGAAGATGTTCGGGTACGTGGTCAAAATTGAAGGCGCGGCGCAGCGCCAGCTCAACCGTGCCCCCGATTCCTCGAACGCGGAGGGAATTTGCAAGGCTCATGTCTACTCGACCTCAGGGACGGAGGGGGCGAGGCCCAAAGCCGTCTCGATGGATTCCGGGGTTTTGCGTCTTGTTCGCGCGGTGCCACGAGTGGGCAGACTGATTCCCTGCTGGCCCTGCACGGAAAGAGCCACGGCAAAGGCCGATGCGGCACGGCTTTCGCTCCGGGAATCTGCTACTCGATTGGGATACTCATGGAAATGGAGAAACATTACATCCCTAGGGGTTAATCGGCTGTTGGCTATCGGTACTGTACCGTTCCACAGAAATTTCGTTTTGGCTTCCTGGATAAGATGAGTATACCCCAACTCGCCTTCCTGCGATCCTCCATGGTCGGTTCTTATCCTTCGGGAGCCGTGTTCGTCTCCGGAGGGCGCGGTTTGGACCGGCGGCAAAACTCGAAATCCCGGAAACTCCGTCTTTTCAGCGCCTGCCATAAACACCTCTCTCACCCTCACCTCCGTGGTCACCTGATTTCGCCGTTCCGATCGCCTCTCCTTACCCACTGGCCAGTGCCAGCGCGTCGATGCGCCGTACCATGCTCCCGAACAGCCGCCGTGTCAGATGGCTCTCGGCCAGCATCAGCCAGTAGTATCGGGCATGCTTGACCAACCTGGCGGCGGTCTTCACCAACCGATGTTGCAGGCTGGTCAGCGACCATTTGTCGAGCCTCTTCGGCAGCACCAACCGCCTCCACAGGTTGCCCAAGTTGTAGGCGATGAAACGCAGCCATAGCCGCACCTCGGTGGCGTGGAAGCGGTGGCACGACAAGCGGGTCATCTTCGCGGCCTGCTTGCCTTCCTTGATCCACTGTTCCGCTGTACCCCGCTTGTTGTAGAACCGCACCAGCCCCCGGCTGTCCGTCTCCAGGTTTGTCACAATGAAGCCCACCCGTGGGAACAACTCGCCGCAGTGGAACTCGATTTTCGCCACCATCCTGCGCGCCGTCTTCCAACTGGCCGCCCGGTAGAGGAAGCTCTTGTACTGGACCACCGGCTTATGACTCGGTCTTCCCACCGGCCTTGTCAACAACTCCGCAATGTCCCGCTCCAGACTGTCGTTGGCCGGGATGCGGATGGCATACTTCACGCCGCGCTCCTCCAGCGCTTCGTAGATCGCCGGCTTGGCGAACGCGGCGTCAGCACGAAACACCACCTCCTTGCCGGCCTTCTGCTGCCGTTCGATCTCCGGTAGCAGCATCTGTTCCCAGCCGTCGGCGCTATGCACGTTGCCGGCCCGCAACTTCGCCGTCAGGCAGTCACCCTCTCGATTGAACAGCAACAGCGGGTGAGAGCAGATGGACTCGAAGTGGCCCTTGTAGGCGCTGTTCTCCTGGTGCTCGGAGACCGGAATCTCGGTCGAGTCCATGTCCAGCACGACACGCTGATGAGAGCCGAGGCTCTCCGCTCTGGCAATCAACTCCCGGTTGATCGCCGCCAAACCCACGAAGTTTTCTTCCTGCCCGAGCACCTCGGTCTCGAACGATTGCAGCCGCGAGGTCAAGGCTGCGCCACGTTCCCAGATCTTTTCGGAACCGATCAGCCGGAAGGTCGGATCCTGCGAGAGACGCTCGGCATCGTTCCCATCCTCGTAGCCGGCAATCCGGCTGTAGACGGACTGACGCAGTAGGTCCCCCATCGGAAGCTGAGTATTCTTGCCGCGCCGTGAGTCGGCCAGGTGTTGGGCAATGAGATCACCGAAGCCCAGCGGCTCGTCCAACTCACGCACCAGGATCAGACCGCCATCCGAGGTGATCCGCGATCCCTGGAAATCAATCTTCAGAGAAGCATCAAAAGAGAGTTGAAAGGGCTGATTCTATTTCTCACCCATTGGGTGTCGTCCTCCGGAGCGTCTTCATCACGTCCAAACTCCTATGGATATTGATGATGACGCCTATCCGAAGATTCACGAGTCAAGGTCAAAATGGAAAGGTGGGTTAACTGGATCAGATGCGAGCCGTGGATAAAGCACGGTTGGTGAAGAGTTCGGGTGCCGTTTCGGCGAAGATAATCGCCTCCATATTAGGCATGCTGCGGGAGGTCTTCGGCGAATCAGCAATCTTCCGTTGGACGGTGCGGGGAGTCGGCTAGAATTTCCCGAAGATCCAGGTGATCAGCGCGACGAGGCCGTAGACGACGGCGGTGGCGGCGAGGATGACGAGGACGACGGTGGAGGGGCGGTTAAAGTTCGGCTCCATGCCCAGGATCGAGAGGGGAACCGAGATTGGTGCCGTTGCGAAGAAGGTGAGCATGTGTTTGAGGCCACTAGCACTAGCAAATCCGGTCGGGGGTCTGAGGACGGTGTCGAGGGCGATACCCGAGGTGATCAGGCAGTAGATCCCGGCAATTATGGCGGCGGTGAGGTTCATCTACTGATAGAGGCGGAAACTGCGGAGGATTACGGGCATGGCGGTAGGAATAAACTTCACGGAGGAGCTTATGGTCGTTGGGGGGGGGCCGAATGAGGGCTAGGGGTTTAACTCCTCGCGGGCGAGTTCTGTGCGCAACCGTTCGGCGAGGAAAGGCAAATGATTGCTGACGACCAGTCAGACCAGTTCCAGGTCCATCCCAAGATAGTCGTGGACGATTCTATGCCGGAAGCCGATGATGGCCGCCCAGGGAATTTCGGGGATCAGTCGCTTTTGTTCGGGAGTGAGCCGAGAGGCTGCTTCTCCGACAATCATCAACTGCCGCAGTACGGCGTCCTGCAAAAGGGCCTTTTGGCAAAAGTGTTCGAACGTGCGTCCGTCGAGGTAGGAGTGAATACGCTCGGTGGCAGCTAAGGATATGGGCTATCCGATCGCTATCGCGCAGAGTAGACAACGCGGGCCTCGGGAAGGATTCTTTGCTGCCATTGTGGCAAGATCCACTTTTTGGTGGCCAAGTCCACACGCCGGTCGAACAACTGTCCGAGTTCAGTTTCCAGGGTGAAGTAGGCTAGGCCGGGATGGCGGTCAGGCATGAATTCCACCATGACATCGACGTCGGAGTGCTGCCCCCAGTCTTCCCGAGCGGCCGAGCCGAAGATGGCCAATTCACGTACATCGTAGCGCTGGCAGATTTCGGCGAGTCGTTCTTCGGGGATCGATAAACCTGAGGCCAAGGTCATAGGCTAGTCTGATCTTATTATTGCTTGGTTTGCGGGAGTGAGGGCAACGGTGGGAGGGCGTTGTTCGGCCAACACTTCGGGGGGCAAGGGAGTTCGAAAGCCGGTTTACTTCCGCTAGTAGGGTAGGGACGTCCTTTGCACCGGGAAGCCGAGGCTCCCGACTCCTGATTCCTTTCTAAGAAGCCGCTGATGACTGGGGCCTCCAGATCCAAGTCGACCATCAGTACGTGCCTACCCCAACTGGCTAGCTTTTAGGAACACGCGCACAACGGACTCGCTTCGGCCCGGCACGATGGGCGAGTTCCTCGCCCGTTGGTGCCGTGCCTGCGCGGCCTGTGCGCTTCTAAGCGACATTCACGAGGGCCCTACTCAGACCGACGCCACCTTTGTCGCCGTAGAACGTGCCTATTTGAGGAAACTTGGGAGCTGGCATGGTCGTTGGGCTAAGCGACTTACTGGTGGGGCAAGAAGGTCGCCATGTCTTTCATAGGCGAGCGGCGACCCAATAAGGGCTCGACAGGAGGCGCGCTGAGGGCGGGCACGCTGGAACGATAATGGTTCACGAGACAGTGGAAAGCAGCCAAATCGAGAAGGTCACCCGCCAATTCGGCCATCAGACGTTCCCCGGCTGGCTTGCCGAGTTTCCGGCGAATCGCCGCCTTTATGGCAAAGGCCGCTACGGAGCGATCGTTGCTCAAAATCGCTTTCGAGGCGGCGGCCTCCGCACTCGCCATATCTCCGGCGGCCAGCGCGATTCGCGCCCGCTGGGTAGCGAGCTTGCAGAGATGATCGAGCTCGCGGCGGGCTTCGAGGGCGGGTTGATAGACGACTTCGCCGTTTCGACGGAGCCACAACTCGTGGTCGGGCTGAGCGACGAGAGGCGCCCCAAAAAACAGCGTTACTTCTCGACGATCTGGGAGGGACTCTGCCTCAGCGAACGATAACTCGGTGGCACGGGCGACAACGTCAAAACGGACAGCGAAGGGCGGCACAAGCACGACATCGGGATTGCTGATGGACCGAAAGACCGGAGGTACAATCGCCGGGAGCATGGTCTGATCCCGATCATCGGCATAGCCGATGATCTCCAGGTCCGCTAGACTCCAAGTGGCTGGCTTCATCGAACTTCAGTATAACTTCCGTCCTAAGCAGGAGATCCATTCGCGCTTGAGGGTCTCGAAATCGCCGGCGGCGGGTCCATCGAAGGCGACACGATCCACGTCCTCAGTGGCGCACCATTCGAAAGGAGCCGCTATATTTGAATTTGAGCCGGGCAAGACGCGGTGGCCGAACACCGCTTGGAGATGGCAGCCTCAGAGAGCGACCGTTTCGGGAGCCTGACTTTGTGGATCCACATCCTTTCATCTAAGGAACACGCGCACAACGAACTCGCTTCGGCACGGCAGGATGGGCGAGTTCCTCGCCCGTCGGTGCCGGGCCTGCGCGGCCTGTGCGCTTCACCGCCGGAGGGTACGAGGCAGCCAGGTACGGTGGGCGCTCGTCCTTCGATGTAGCCTTCGGGCTGATCAAGTTTCGGGGGCGTGGCCGTGCCGCTTCAGGGCTGGGGAGGACGAGAGAGCCTTAATTTAATCTCCGCGAGGACTCTTTGTGCCAGTTCCAGCATTGCGGTCACTTCTCCGGCTGCCAGGGTGTACGAATTTCCCGGGTAACGGGCGCGCCAAGCGAAATCAGTGAGGGCGTCCGCTTCGAGGGTTATGGAACCGAGGGAGATATCGAGGTTCGTAACCGCTTGGCCGATCTCTTCGAGGTCGTGGGTGCGTCGGAACGGTTGTTGATGCCAGACCAAGAAGGCCTTGAGAGCCTTTTAGACGGCTTGTTGGCAATGATAGAGGGCGTTTTGGTCGAGACCTGCGTTGGCGAGTAGGTTTGCGGCAGCGAGGTCTTCGTCCGCTTTGGCTAGCCATTCGCTAGTTTCGCGGGTTCGGAGCGCATTAGGATTCATAGAGGAGGCGGCCCTCTCGGAGGACGGTGGCCGGTAGAGATGCCGCTACCCATGCGGCGCGTTGTTCGAAATCGGTTTGGCGCCAGGGGAGAACGTCTTTGGCTACGGCTATTCCTCGGAGCGCCTGGCGGGTGGCTCCGGGGCGGAGGAGTTGATCGGGGGTCGCATCCGGAACCACGACACAGAAGTCGAGGTCGCTGTCGGGCCCGCCATCGCCGCGGGCTGCGGAGCCGAAGAGATAGATTCGGACTGGGTGGTAGAAATCGACCAACCGCCGCGTGATTTCCTCGATCGCTGCGTCTGGCGCTATCACTATCCTATTTTTTCACTATTTGAATAGGCCGAGGGGAAGGCCGCGGTGGGTTAGGAGTCGGTTGACGCGGCGATTGGCAGGCGTTCCTCGTGTTTCCGCAACAAGCTTGACGGCTTATCTTGCTCCGGGGAACATTCTACTTCTGTTTATTGACGATGGGGACGCGGCGGGGTTGACGAATATGATGCTGGCGAGGACGGCGAGTTTGGAGCATAGCCAGTGTCGGGTGAATGCGCAGGGGTCGAGCGAGGTGCGGAGCGGTGGGAGGCTGACGGTGAATCTGATTATGACGTTTAAGCCAGGGTTTGCAGGGTCAAAGGCGGTTTGGCTGGCGCTGCAGACGGTGACGGCGGTGACGGCGCCGTGGAGGGTTTCGGGGGCTTGGCAGGTGCCGCCTTAGTGGAGAGGGAATTCCTGAACGAGGATGGCAAGGATCTGTTGCCGTAGGAGCGGGATGTCTTCGATAGCGGCATCCCAAAGGATTTGCCAGTCCAATTCGAAATAGGCGTGGACGATGCGATGGCGGACGGCGATGATCTTTCTCCACGGGACCGCCGGGTGGCTGTCGCGGAGGGGAACCGACAATCGGCTGATGGCTTCGCCAATCACCGTCAGATGAGGGAGCGTGGCACCGGATCGAATCTCTTCCTGAAGGAGATCCGCTTCGGAGGAAGACTCATGCCGCATAGAGGAGGCGGGCGTCTTTGAGTACTTCGGAACTGACCCAAGGCTTAAGCCCGCGTTTGGTTACGAGGTCCACTGGATGGCCGATGAGCGATTCCAGTTCCTCGACTAATGATTGGAACTTGATGAGACCCGTGCGTACGCCGGGGGCGAATTCGATGAGGAGGTCGACGTCACTATCGGGGCGCATCTGGCCGCGGGCGGACGATCCGAAAAGGACAAGCTCCTTGACGTCGGAGCGACGGCAGAGTTCGGCCAGCGCCAAGGCGTCGACTAGAGTGGCGTCGAATGGGATGCTGGTGGGCATGGGTACGCTTTCATTATGTCGCAATGTTATCGAGCGGGAGAGGGAGCGGTTCGGAGTTGGTTGCAGGTAGCAAACAGCGTTCGGCTTGGAAACATTCGGGGCAACTGGACCTTCGGAGGGCGTTGGGGATGCCTCGGTGTTCTGAGCCGAATGGGGGGTGGCGAACCCGGCGGTGACGGCGCCGGGGAGGGTTTCGGGGGCTTGGCACAGAACTCGAGATCGCGGTCGGACCGTCCAGCACCTCGGGCAGCCGAGCCGAACAGATAGAGCCTCACAAAGTGGGATCCGACCCACTCGACGAGTCTTCAGGCGGCTCGGGGGATCCATTGAATCCGCGGACGCGGTTAGCGGATGAAGTCAAAGAGGGTTCGACGGTCTTCCTGGCCCTTGGCCTGGAGGGCTGCCTGGCGGGCCGTCTGGCCGGTCTGTAGCTCCAGAATCGCGTCGGCGAGGTCGGCGCCTTCGGTGTTGGAGATCGTGGTTTTGAGATCGAGCGTCTTCTTTTCCGCGATGTCGATGGCCGTCGTGAGATCGTTCTGAGAATGCCCGTAACGAGTCAACTGGTTGTTGACATGCCCAAGAGCCAAACCGAGCGTCTGATTGGCGTTCGCCAGAGCCGTTTCGTCGTTAGCCAAAAGCGCACTGCGCAGCGAGTTGAGCGCACCGAAGAGATTTTCGGAGGGAGTCGGCGAGGTGAAGATCTCCTGGCCGCTCCGGGCAACCGGGATGAGAATGCCGTTAGAATCCGCGACCGTGCGCGTGGCGGCAGTTCCGGTGTACGGGACCACGCCATCTGGCTGACTGAAATCGAGGGTGAAAGGCTGGACCTGATCGTTGTTACCGGCAAACAGGAATCGGCCGTCGAAGTTCGCGTTGGCCGCCCCGACGATCTGACGGAAAACCCCCTCCAACTCCGCTGCAATCGAGGCTCTCGTGGCAGCGGTCTGCGTCCCGGTGAGTCCCTGCGCTCCGAGAACGCGGGCTCTTTCGGCCAATTTGACGACGCTTTGCAAGGCATTCTCCGCCGAGTCCACTTCGCCTTTCACTCGATTCAGATTCGATTTCGACTGCTCGGCAACCGCAAGTTCCGCTCGACTCTGCAACAAAGGGCCGATTTCGTCGGGAGCATCCGAGGCGGTGGTGATGCGGAGGCCGCTCGAGACTTGGGCGTTCGCCTTGTCGATGCGGGCTTGAATCCGGTCCATGTTGGCAAGGAACTGCTCGTTTCGGTTGGTGAGATTACTGATCATTTTAGTTTGGAATCGCTAGGTTTTGAGGAACACGCGCACAACGGACTCGCTTCGGCCTGTGCGCTATCGAAGAATACTGAGGAGGGTATCCGACATTTGATTGAGGATCCCCAAGACCTGACCGACGGCTTGAAAACCCCGTTGGTATTCGAGAAGCTTGGCGGCTTCCTGGTCGATGGAGACGCCAGAGGTTTCCTGGCGCAGGTTTCGAGCCTGGAGAAGGAGTTGGCCATCGGAAACGCTGCGGCCCTTGATCGTGTCGAGTTTCGTCCCGAGACCGGAGGCCAGCGAGCCGTAATACTGCGAGAGAGTAAGTCCGCCGATGGCCGGGGTGCTCGATAGTCTCGACAAGCGGTTGGCATTCGAGTTCCCGCCGGGCTCGGTTGCACCCGCCGCGGCGAGTTCCGGGGGGGTAATGCCGGTGACCTTGAGCGTGGCCGCCGCGCCGAGAACGGCGCTATAGGAGAAAAGATTCTGGGTGGGAGTGGCTCCGTTCTGGTCCAAACCGCCGGCCAGGATTCCGTTGACCTGATCGGCGAATCCGGTGGCCAAGGTGTCGAGTTGGTTCGCGTAGTCCGGCAAGGTGACATTGCGGGTTTCGAGCAGCGCGCCCAGCTTTCCGGTGGTGATCTTGGCGGTAACGTCGGTGCCCTGACCGTCGAGGATTTTGAAATCGGTATTGTTGTAGTTTGCGGTGATCGGGTAGGCTTGGTCGCCTACCACTAAGGGGGTTTGGCCGGCGAGAAGTACGACGACGGAGCCATCTTCCTGGCTCAAGGTGTTGTGCTCGGTAAGCTGCGAGAGTTTTTCGAGGGTGGAGTGAAGGCGAGCGTCCAGACCCGCGTCTTCAGCGTTGCGAAAATTGGCGCGGCGTTCCGTGTTGATCGACGCGAGTTCCCCGGCCAGTTTGTTGATTTCATTGACCGTATTGGTGAGTTCCGTACCAGCCCGCGCCGTAAGCGTACCGAATTCGTTCGCCGCCTGGTTGAAGGTATTGGCAACGGCCTGCGCGCGGTCGAGTACGGTCTGCCTCGCCTGGGTCGAGTTTGGCGCGATGGCCAATTGGGAGGCACTGCCATAAAAGTTATCGAGCGCGGCGGGGATGCCACTGTTGGCGGTGACGGGCACTGCGGCTTCAATGGCTTTGAGGCTGACGAGCGACTGTTCGGAGTATCCGGCGGAGGTCTGCCGTTGCCAGACCGCGGTTTCCAGGAACCGATTGCGGCCCGATTGCAGCGGCGCGGAGGAGATTCCTCCGGAGGTTGATTCCGAATCCGGGTTGAAGCGATTCGCCAGAGTCGCCTGGTCGAGCCGGGCGTAGTTCGGGGTGGAGGCGTTCAAGATGTTGTTCTGCGCCACCGTGACCTGCCGCTGGATGACCCGCATCGCCTCGGCGGTGGAGAACAAGGCGGTGGAGATGCTGCCCACGCTAGCCGTCCAACCTTACGCTGTGCACATCGAGTTCAACGGGGGTCTCCTGGCCGGTGCTGCCATAAGAGTCCGCGGAGGGCACAAGCGCCTCCGACCAACCTTTACAATAGGCGAGCCCCTGCCGAGTCAGGACATTAGCGACCCGCAACTGCTCTTGAAAGGAGAGTAACGCCCGTTCGGTGGCCCGCTGTTGGCCGGGTTGGAGCTGCTTGCCGCCGTGCAGTTCCTCGGCGAGGCTACTGAGGGCACCAAGCGCCGTCTGGAGATGGAGCAGGGCCGAAGTGGTTTCAATGTGGGATAAGTCCTGAATTACCGGTTCCAAATCGGGAACGGGTACCGGAGTGGAACGATTTTGCTGGTCCAAAGTTGCCTCCTCTGGCTTGGCGGGTCGGGTATGAGCGCGTGGTGGAAGACCGCTCCCTGACGGGCGCGGCTCTGTAACAGAAGCCGGGCGCGGCCCTGTAACGGGTTTTGTTGGGGTGGCGGTTAGCCGCCGATGGCGTCGTTGGTGCCGCGGGCACCTAACGTCTCATCGACCAGCGAACTGGCGATTTGCCTAGCGTCTACCTTATAGGTCCCGGCCTCGAATTGGCTCGAGAGCTTTTTGAGGTAGGCGGTCCGCTCGGGGGTTTCGGTGATGGCGTCCTGCAGGAGGTTGGCCAGACTCGACAGGCTGACCTCGTCAGACCCGGAATTCGGGCTGGAAACCGTTGTATTTGTTGCTGATTTCGCCGCTTGCGCGCCTTCGGCTTCCTGCGCTCGTTGCGTGTTTTGGTTTTGATAGGTCGCGGCGGCCTGCGAGCTGGAGTAGAGATCATTGATTTTCATTGTTCACCTCGAAGCTGAAACCCAGTTCGCCTTAATACCCATATCGGAAGGATCTCACAAAAACTGAGAGTATTTTTCAGTAGAACTAATCGTCGGTTGCATCCGTATGATGGATAGTAGGTTTTCATGACGCGATCTCTCTTTCTCTTCCTCTTCGGTACGTCCGCTGTTTGGGCGGCGACTATTCCTAAGCAAGTGACGTTCCATAAGGATGTGCTGCCGATTTTGCAGCGGAATTGCCAGAGTTGCCATCGAGCGGGCGAGGCGGCGCCGATGTCGCTTTTGTCGTACAAGGGTACGCGTCCCTTTGCGAAGGCGATAAAAGAGGCGGTGGTTTCCCGCCGGATGCCGCCTTGGCCGGCGGATCCGCATTTCGGCAAATTTGCGAACGACCGGTCGATGCCGCAGGCCGACATTGATACGCTGGTGGCGTGGGCGGATGCGGGGGCGAAAGAGGGGAATGCGAAAGACGCGCCGAAGCCGGTGACGTTTTTGGACGGCTGGAACATTGGCAAGCCGGACGTGGTGTTGGAGATGGCGAAGCCGATCACGGTTCCGGCCAAAGGGACGATTGAATACACGTACTACGTGATTCCGGTGGGGAACAAAGAAGATGTTTGGGTGGAGCAGGCGGAGGTACGGCCGGGGAACCGCGCGGTTCTGCATCATGTGATTGCGTTTGTACGGCAGCCGGGGAGCCGTTGGCTGAAGGACGCCAAGCCGGGCGAGGCGTATATCCCCCCGGTGGTGGTGGATGCGCAGGGGCGGGAGCGGCGGGAGAACGGATTTGGTGGCCAGTGGCTGACGGCGTATTCGCCGGGGATGCCGCCGCGGCTGTTGGAGCCGGGAAAGGCGCGGCTGGTGCCGGCGGGTTCGGACATCATTCTGCAAATGCACTATACGGCGAATGGGAAGGAGCAGACAGATGTGTCGAAAGTCGGGCTCGTTTTCGCGAAGCAGGCGCCGAAGGAGCGGGTTTTGACGTTGGCGGCGCAGAATTCTCGATTTGAGATCCCGGCGAATGCGGCGAACTATGAGGTGAAGGGAGAGGTGACGCTTTATGAGGAATTTACGCTTTCTTCTTTACTGCCGCATATGCATTTACGAGGGAAGGACTTTGCATTCAGGGCGATCTATCCGACCGGGGAGAGCGAGATTCTGCTGAAGGTGCCGCGGTATGACTTCGCGTGGCAGCTGATTTATGAGCCGGCAGGCGAGAAAGTGATGCCGAAGGGGACTAAGATCCAGGCGATTGCGCATTTCGACAACTCGGCGAATAATAAGGCGAATCCGGACCCGACGAAGGCAGTTCGTTTTGGGGAGCAGAGCTGGGAAGAGATGATGATTGGGTTCTTTGACGTGGCAGTGAAGACGGGCGTGACGGAACGAGATTTGATGGTGCCGCCGAAGAAGAAGACGACGGGTGACTAGGATTTATTGGTTGGTGGTGGGAGCGGTTCTGTCGACGGGGCTGTTGTGGGGCCACGATGTGGTTTCGACGAAGCTGACGTGGACGCGGGAGATTTCTCGGATCTTCGAGAAGCGTTGCGTGGGGTGCCATCAGGAAGGTGGCAGGGGGCCGATGGCGTTGGGCAGTTTTTCGGCGGTGAAGCCGTGGGCGGTGGCGATCAAAGAGGCGGTGCTGCAACGGCAGATGCCTCCGTGGCCGGCGGCGAAGGGATATGGCGAATTTTCGAATGATTTTTCGCTGACTCAGGAGGAGATTGTACGGATTGCGGAATGGGTGGAGGGGGGTGCGCCGGAGGGGGATCCGGTGTATTTGAAGCCGCCGGATTTTTCGTTTTCCCGATGGCGGGCGGGGGTGCGTCCGGCGGGTGGGAGCTTAGTGGTGCAGGCTGGGACGGTGATTGGGCGACCGGTTTCGGTGGTGGCGGTGCGAGTGGACAGGCCGGGGAAGCTGTGGATCGGGTCGTCGCCGCTGGTGTGGGGGTTGCGTCGCGATTCGCAATGGTTGTTGCTCGGGGAACCGCTGCGACTGGCAGCGGGTTCAGTGGTGGAGGGCCGAGGCGTGGTGACGCTGGTGCTTCGGCCCGAGTGACTTACTTACTTGGCGGCGGCCCACTTTTTGTAGTTGTCGGCTAACTTGGCGGAGTCGGCGTCGCCGGGGTGGATGACGAGGCGGTAGCGGAAGCGGAGTTTTTCGCCGGGGGCGAGCTTCATTTCGCCGTTTTTGGTTTTGTCGTTTTCGAAGTCGTGGACGCCGAAGGGGTTGGCGGCGAAGAGGCCGTAGGAGCGCGAGTGCCAGTATGTCGGGTGGCGGGGGTTCGTAGGATGATCGAAAATGGCAACGCCGAGGGCTTCGCCGCCGACGGTGCCGGCGTAGTCGACCCAGGGTGACCGCTTGCCCCAGACGGCCTTTTCACCGATTTTGCCGTCCGCGGTGCGCATTTTTCCGGTGTGTTTTTCTTCGAGATCGGTGGTGAGACGGATGGCGAACATCCCTTCTTTGGTGTCGCCGAAGGTGACGGGGGCGGCGGCGGTGAGGGTGATGTCGAAGTCGATCCAGCGTTCGGTGGGATGGGAGTAGAAGGTCATGGTGCGGACTTCGTCGAGGACGGTGTTGCCTTTGAGATCCTGCCAGGCGAAGTTGGCTCCGATGGTGCCCTTCTTTTTGCCGCTTTCGACGGCGGTGATGCGGCGGGTGACGACGACGCCCCGGCCGTTGGTTCCGGCGCCTTTCTGGTTTTTTTCGTTGGCCCAGAAGTCGATTTCGTTGACGAGGCCGTGGGTGAACCAGAGGCCTCGGTGGTGGGGGTGATCCTTGGCTTCGCCTTCGACGACGTCCATGGGGAAGGAGCGGGAGACGTTTTTGCCACCGGCGGTGCGGAGGGGGTGGAGGTAGGGTTTCGGAACGTCTGTTCCGATGAAGAATTCAGTGAAGGGTTTCCCATCGATTTCGACCGAGATACGATCGGTGGTTTGCTTCAATTTCACTTGCGCGAAGGAGGCGGCCGCGAGGGCGAGGGCGAGGAGTCCGAGACGGAAATGCATCACCGTCATTTCACCACAGATGATGTCTCCTAAGTAAGACGCGCACAACGGACCCGCTTCGGCCTGTGCGCTCTTGAGGAACACGCGCACAACGGACCCGCTTCGGCCTGTGCGCTCTTGGAGGAACACGCGCACAACGGACCCGGTTCGGCCTGTGCGCTCTTGGAGGAACACGCGCACAACGGACCCGGTTCGTCCTGTGCGCTTTCTGCAGAAGCGATATGATCGAACCATGACTCGGCGATCTCTCCTCAGCACGACGGCGGCTCTGGCCGCGACTCCGTTGGCGGCGGCCAATCGGCTTCCTATCAAGAAAGGTGTTTTAGTTTCGATGATGCCCGAGAAGCTGACCTATCGGGAAAAGCTTCAGATGGCGAAGGACGTGGGGTTCGATGCGGTGGAGGGCCAGACGCTGGAAGATCCGGCCGAGGTGGATGCGTTGCGGAAGGCGTCCGAGCAGACCGGGATGAAGATTCACTCGGTGATGAATATGGCGCATTGGAACTATCCGCTTTCGTCGCCGGATGCGTCGGCGGTGGCGCGGAGCATGAAGGGGATGGAGACGAGTTTAGAGAATGCGGCGGCGTGGGGTGCGGATACGGTGTTGCTGGTGCCGGCGGTGGTGAGTGACACGGTGCGATACGAAGACGCCTATGCTCGGAGCGTCGTGCAGATTAAGAAGCTGATTCCGAAGGCGGAGAAGCTGAAGGTGAAGATCTGCATTGAGAACGTTTGGAACAAATTTTTGCTTTCTCCGATGGAGTTTGCCCAGTACGTGGATGGGTTTCAGAGTCCGTATGTAGCGGCCTACTTTGATGTGGGGAACATTCTGCTTTACGGGTATCCGCAGGATTGGATTCGGACGTTGGGCAAGCGGATTGCGAAGGTTCATTTCAAGGACTTTAAGAACCAGAACAACGTGTTGATTAAGAAGCGGGTGCCGGAGTTTGTGGATTTGCGGGAAGGGGACCTGAATTGGAAGGAGGTGCATAAGGCCTTTGGGGAGATTGGTTACCAGAGCTACGCGACGGTGGAGTTGGCGCGGGGCGATGCGAAGTATTTGCGGGAAGTGAGCAATCGGGTGGATTTGATTTTGAACGGCGAGTAGAGCATGAAGAAATTCATTATTGGGTTAGTGGTTGGCTTGGCGCTGGCGGGGATGTTTGTGGTGATCGCCGCTTTGGCGATGGCCAAGTTCGGTGACAGTAAGCCGCCGATTGCCAAGGACGGGACGTTGATTTTGCGGTTGGAGGGGGAGTTGCCGGAGAAGGCGGGGCTGGACATGGGCTTGCCGTTTCTGCCGCAGGCTCCTTCGGTGACGGTGATTGATGTTTGGCAGGGATTGAAGCGGGCGGCGGTGGACCCGAAGATTAAGGCGGTGGTTTTGATGCCGCGGGGCATGGTGGTGGGTTGGGCGAAGTTACAGGAGTTACGGGGGGATTTGCTGGAGTTCAAGAAGTCGGGGAAGCCGCTGCTGGTTTTTTTGCGCGCGCCACGGACGCCGGAGTATTACCTGGCGACGGCCGCGGATAAGATCTACATGGTCCCGGAGGACATGTTGGACATGAAGGGGGTGCGGGCGGAGGTGACGTACTTCAAGGGGGCGCTCGACAAGTTGGGGGCCAAAATGGAGGCCGAGCACGCGGGCAAGTACAAAGACGCGCTGGATACGTATACCCGAACGGGGATGACGCCGGAGACGCGGGAGGTTTTGAACTCGGTGTTGGACGGCTTGTATGGGCACTTGGTGGAGACGATTGGGGGGGCGCGCAAGATGTCCGTGGAGCAGGCGAAGGCGGTGATTGACGAGGGTCCGTTTCTGGCCGAGCAGGCGCAGAAGCTGAAGCTGATTGATGGGGTAATTTATGAAGACCAGTTTTTTGACGAGGTGAAGAAGGCGATCGGTGGGGCGGAGGTGAAACGGGTGGCTTGGACGGACTACCTGAAGGCGGGAGGGGCCGAGGGCAAGACGAAGATCGCGATTATCGTGAGCGACGGGACGATTGTGCGGGGGGGATCGAGCGGGGATGCGTTTGGAGAGGATAGTTCGATCACGGTAGCGAATTCGGTGAAGGTTTTGCGGGAGGTGGGGGCGGACGAATCGATTCAGGGGGTGATTTTGCGGGTGGATTCGCCGGGTGGCGATGCGGTGGCTTCCGATGAGATTTTGCGAGAGGTGAAGCTGCTGAGCAAGAAGAAGCCGATGGTGATTTCGATGTCGGATGTGGCGGCGTCGGGCGGGTACTACATCTCGATGACGGGGGATCCGGTGCTGGCGTATCCGAACACGATTACGGGTTCGATCGGGGTGATTTATGGGAAGGTGAACCTGAAGGGGTTGTACGACAAGCTGGGGGTGACGAAGGATTTGATTCAGCGGGGTCAGAACGCGGCGATTGATTCTGAGTATTACGAGCTGACGCCGGGAGGGCGGAAAAAGCTTCGCGAAGGCGTCGACGAGATTTATAAGACTTTTGTGGGGATTGTGGCGGAGAGCCGGAAGAAGAAGTATGCGGAGATTGACGAGTTGGCGCAGGGACGGGTATGGCTGGGGAGCCAGGCGAAGGACCGTTCGTTGGTGGATGAGTTGGGGGGGCTGGACCGGGCGGTAGAGATGGTGAAAGAGCGGGCGAAGATTGCCAAGACGGAGAAGGTGCGGTTAGTCGTGTTTCCGCGGAAGCGATCGCTGCTTGAGCAGTTGTTGAGTCAGAGCCAGAGCGGATCGAGTGAAGCCCGGATGGCGAAGAAGGTGGTGGCGGAGTTTACCGGGGGGTTGCCGATGGAACTATGGCAGACCGGCGGGATGATGAAGCTGATGCCTTATCGAATTTCGGTGCGGTAGGTTTAGAAGGCTCGGCTGGAGCTGATGCCGGCTTCCTGGAGGACATAGGCCATTTTCTCGAGGGCGGTTTTGTGAATCTGGGAGACGCGGCTTTCGTTGATGCCCAACATGCCGCCGATCTCTTTCATCGTCAGTTCGTTGGAGTAGTAGAGGAAGACGACCTTCTGATAGCGTTCCGGTAGGGTTTTCACCGCGGTGGAGAGGACGCCGCGGAGTTCTTCGTGGGCGCAGATGCGATCCGGCTGGCTTTCGGCTTTGGCGGGAAAGTCAGGAGCGGGCATGTCTTCCTGCTCGGCGGGGCGGCTGGAGGCGGAGACGAGCCCGACGTTTCTGAGGTCGAGCACCATTTGGCGCCAGCGGTCTACTTCGACGCCCATACGCTGGGCGAGTTCGGCTTCCGACGGAGAGCGCTGCAGTTCGCCGGTCAAATCCCGAGTGGCGTTTTCGATTTGTTTGTGGCGACGTCGGAGGTCGCGGCTGGCCCAATCCAACTGGCGGAGGCTGTCGAGGATGGCGCCTTTGATACGATGCTTGGCGTAGCTGGAGAAGGAGACCATCTTTTGGTCGTCGAATTTGGTGGCGGCATCGAAGAGGCCGAGGATGCCGGCGTGAACGAGGTCATCGAGATCGACGTGGACGGGTAGGTTCTCGTAAACGCGAACAGCGATCGCTTTGACGAGCGACAGGTGTTCCAGAATGATGGCGTCGCGCTTTGCGTTATTGATCGGCTCAGTGGGAGCGGTGGCGGTGGTCATCGGACTTTCCTCGGGCTTTCGATTGGGATTTTTGCTGCGCTGAACTGGCGCGGGCACATCTTCTGTAGTGCATCCGGGGGACCACTGTAGGGTCGAAAGCTGGGAGTTAGGTAAGGTGCTCATGGGAGTCGATGCCAACGTATTGATAAATCGATACTTAGTAGTTCCGACGAGAATTCCTGGCGCGTGGGTGGGACTGAGGTAAAACAGGAAGCCTGTTCCAAGATGGAACAGCGACTCCCGACTTCGATCCCACATCGGCACTACGGAGTTTCAAAGCGGAACAGCCAGTACAGGAACATCAGTAACTAAGGCGATCGTACCAGCTCAGGGGACGAATCCCTGCCCGCAAGAGTGCTGACTTAAGGGGACAATTTCACCCTAGATGATGGTAGGCCGGATGGAGCAAAAAATAGCGCAAATGAGGGGAGTACTGACCCCAGGGGACTACTCGAGGGGATTGGATTGTTGCTCTTTTTGCTCGGAGCGGCTTTTGAGGACGCGCACACCGGACTCGCTTCGGCCCGGCAGGATGGGCGAGTTCCTCGCCCGCTCGAGCCGTTCCTGCGCGGCCTGTGCGCTTTTGAGTTCCCCTATCCAAGTTTTGGCGGCGAGGGCGGCCATGAGGACGAGGACGCCGGCCTTGAGGCGGGGTTCGGTGAGTACGATGGCCGCGACGAGGGCGAGTAGGGCATAGGCTGTGAGGGCCCAAAAAAGTTTTGCAGACATCAGATACCAGGATACTGCCGCAACTCTTATTTCGAGTTTGCGTTTAGGGAAGCATGATGAAATCTATATTTTTAGCAGGAGCGCTGGCGTTGGCGGTCGGAATGACGGGAGCCTTGGGGCAGCGGATTGAGAACCGGGAGGACCGGCAGAAGGCGCGGACGCGGCAAGGGGGGAAGAGCGGCGAGTTGACTGATAAGGAAGCGGCTCGGCTACTGGCTCGGCAGCGGAACCTGGATCAGAAAGTGAAGCAGGATCGGGTGGACGGCGGCGGACTGAGCGCGGTGGAGCGGGCGCGGATTGAGGCGCGGCAGGACAACATTAGCCGGGATTTAGCGAAGCAGAAGCACGACGGGCAAAAGAAATAGGGTTTTGAGGAAAACGCGCACAACGGACTCGCTTCGGCCTGTGCGCTTTTGTGGAAAACGCGCACAACGGGGCCTGTGCGCTTAGCGTATGCCGCTATTTTGCTGGTTGTAGGTGAAGGTGAACTGCAACCGGATTTGTTCGCCTTTGAACTCTGATGGGAGCGGCGGAAAGGGATTGGATGCACTGATCCCGGCGACCGCGCCACGATCGAGGGCGGGGGCACCGGAGGGTGCCGAAATGACGAGTTTCGGCACACGCCCCTGGCGGTCAACGGAGAACTGCACGATGACCCGGCCGCGCTGGCCGAGGCGGGCGCTTTCGGGGATGACCGATTGCCAATTGCGGCGGACGGCGGCGAGGATGCGGATGAGGTAGGGTCGGAAGTCGACTCCCATGGGATCGCTGAGGAGTTCGAGGTTGCTGCCGGTTTTGCCGGGTGAGGGGGGGAGGTCGATGCCGGGGCCGACTCCGCCGATGCCCTCCCCGGCGCCATCGCCGACCACGATGCCGCCACCGGAGCGATTGCCGCCGCGGGCGATTTCGGTGATGGACTTGGCGGGGGGCATGGGAACGGTGCCGACGCCGGAACCGGGGGTGACGCCGCTGCTGCTCATGGAGCCGATAGATTCGAATTGAATTTTCGGTTTGGTTTCGGGAGGCGGCGCGGAGGGGAGGCCGAGGGAGCCAGAAGCGAGGGTGCGATTGGGCTGGGGGGAGGTTTCGATTTTCGGGGGGTCGGGGAGGCGGGTGGGCTCCGGTTGGCCGGTGACGGGGGCGGGGACGCGGGCGGCGGCGCGGGCGGAGGAGGGCTGGCCCTGGGGAATTTGAATATTGGGCCGGGGTTTCAGGCTGTTTTCGTCAAAGGAGCGGTCGATTTTCTTCTTGCTGGGTTCGGGCTGGGTGGGTTCGACGTAGGGGAGGTAGAGCGGGGTGACGTTACGGACGATGACTTGCTCGTCGGCGCGGGGGGAGCGGGCTTTGAAGATCGGCAGGTCCCAGGCGAGAAGGGCGAACAGGAGGTGGACCCCGAGGGAGGAGGCGATGATGCGGGGCCAGGGCCGGGGTTCGAGACGAGAATCGACCCCGTAAAGAGTGGGCAGCTCTTTTTGAAGGGGTTTCAGGTCGAGTGGTTGGGGGGTCACGGCAGATTGGGGTGGGCGGCGAGGGTGGCGGCGATGGTTTCGGCGTGGGCGGCGATGTGGCGCATGATATCGAGCGAGACGGCGAGCGCCTTACGAGCCTCTACCCCATCGACGCGGGGAATGGCCCGGGTGGTTACACATTCGACGAAATGAGCGAGTTCGAGAGCGAGGGGTTCGGCTTTCGTGATGCGGAAGGGATCGTAACCGATTTGGCGATCGCCGGAGACGGAGAAGGCGACGGCTTCCTGCTTGTGATAGTCGAGGGAGATGTACTGGTGGGGTTGGAAGACGCGCATTTTGCGGACGCGTTCGGTGTAGACTCGGCTGGCGGTGACGTTGGCGACGCAGCCACCGGGGAAGGCGAGGCGGACGTTGGCGATGTCGACTTTGTCGGAGAGGATGGAGATGCCGGCGGCGCGGACTTCTTCGGGCATTTTACCGGTGAGGGCGAGGAGGATATCGATGTCGTGGATCATGAGATCGAGGACGACGTCGACATCGAGGGCGCGGGGGGTGAAGAGGCTGAGGCGATGGATTTCGAAGAAGAGGGGGACGGTGAGGCGTTCGGCGAGGGCGGTGATGGCGGGGTTGAAGCGTTCGAGGTGGCCGACTTGGAGGATGCGGCCGTGGCGGGCGGCGGTATCGACGAGGGCGTCGGCTTCGGCGAGGGAGGGGGCGATGGGTTTTTCGACGAGGACGTCGATGCCGGCGGCGAGGAGAGCGCAGCCGACGGCGGCGTGGGCGGAGGTGGGTACGGCGACGACGGCGGCGTCGACGAGGCCGGCGAGTTCTGCGAGGGGGACGGCTCGGGTTTCGAATTCGAGGGCGGCGGCTTGGGCGTGTTCGGGGTTCGAATCGCAGACGGCGGTGAGTTCGGCATTCGGGAGGGCGCGGATGACGCGCATGTGATTGCGGCCGAAGGCACCGGCGCCGACGACGGCGAGGCGGAGTTTATTCATCTGCTTTGTAGCCTACTATGCAGATGCCGGCGGCGTTGGCTTGGGCGATCATTTCGTCTTTATCGAGGAGGAGGGTGCGGCCGGCGTCGCAGGCGAGAATGGTCGCGTTGGTTTCGCGCATGGTGCTGATGGTGGCGAGGCCGGCGACGGGCACATCGAAGAGCATGTGCTGGCGGCGGCGGGAGGATTTGATGAGGCGGAGGGGATGGCCGTTGGAGAGCCCCGCGGCGCGGCGGAGCATGGCGTCAGTGCCTTCCATGGCTTCGAGGGCGACGCAGGCGCGGTTGGAGATGACGACGGCTTGGCCGACGTCGAAATCGGCGAGGGCGGCGGCGATGCGGCGGCCGTAGCGGATTTCCTTCTCTTCGTCGGCGTTGGGTTTGCGCTTGGTGAGGACGCCTTCGCCGGCGAGGAGGGGCTTGAGGAGGAGGGTGGAGTCGACGAGGCGGATGCCTTCGGCGGCGAGGACCTGGGCGACGCCGCCGATGAGGGCTTCGGTGTTTTTTTCTTTGAGGGAGAAGAGGAGTTTGGCGAGGCGCCAGTCCGGGGCGATGGAGGAGAAGATGGAGGCGTGTTTGACTTGGCCGGCCATCATGAGCTCGGTGATGCCTTCGGATTTGCAGATGTCGATGAGCTTGCCGAGGGCGCCGAGGGAGATCCAGTACGTTTTGGCGGCGAGGGCTTCGATTTCGGGCGAGGCTTCTTCCTTGATGCCGATGGCGATGACGGTTTCGCCGAGTTCGCGGGCGGTTTCGAGCGCGAGGATGGGGAAGCGACCGTTACCGGCGATGAGACCGTAGGGCATGTTTACTTGACGACGCCGCGTTCGGAGGACTGAATGAAGGCGAGCAGATCGGCGATTTCGGGGGTGGGGGGGATTTCGGCCTGGATGCGTTCGATGGCTTGGGAGGTGTTGAGTTTGGCGCGGGTGAGGAGGCGGAGCGCGTTCTGCAAATGCTCTATAGCAATGGGGTCGAAGCCGCGGCGTTCGAGGCCGGTGGCATTGGCGCCGAAGACGGAGTTTTCGCGTTTGGAGACGGTGGTGGCAAAGGGCATGACGTCCTGGGTGATGACGCTGTAGCCGCCGACCATGGCGTGTTTGCCGATGCGGCAGAACTGATGGACGCCGGTGAAGGCGCCGATGACGGCCCAATCGCCGATGAAGACGTGCCCGGCGAGGGTGACGCCGTTGGCGAGGACGCAGTGGGAGCCGAGGTGGACGTCGTGGGCGATGTGGGAGTAAGCCATGAGGAGATTTTCATCGCCGATGGTGGTGACCATCCCGCCGCCGGCGGTGCCGCGGTGGATCGTGACAAATTCGCGAATTTTGTTGCGGGAACCGATGCGGGTTTCGGCGCGTTCGCCGTGGTATTTCAGGTCCTGCGGGGCGACGCCGACGGTGGTATAGGGGTAGAAGATGTTCTCTTCGCCGATGGTGGAGGGGCCTTCGACGTAGACGTGGGCCTTCAGGCCGGTATGGGCGCCGATGGAGACATCGGCACCGATGACGCAGAAGGGGCCGATGACGGCGGTGTCGTCGATCCGGGCGGAGGGGTCAACGATGGCGGTCGGGTGGATGGGCATTTTAGGCCGAGGGCTTGTCGCGGAGGACGCACATGAGGGTTGCTTCGGCGACGACGACACCGTCGACGGTGACCTTGCCGGTCATTTTACAGATGGTGGATTTGCGGCTCACCATTTTCATTTCGATGCGGAGTTGGTCGCCGGGGCGGACGGGGCGACGGAACTTGGCGTCGTCGACCGAGGCGAGGAGGACGAGTTTGGAGTGGCGATCGGGGATGCTTTTGAGCACGAGAACCCCGGCGACCTGGGCCATGCATTCGGTGATGAGGACACCGGGCATGACGGGGAAATCAGGGAAATGCCCAACAAAGAAGGGCTCGTTGGCAGTTACGTTCTTAATGCCGACGATGCGTTCTTCCTCCAGTTCGATGATCCGGTCCACGAGGAGGAAGGGATATCGGTGGGGAAGGATGTCGCGAATTGCGTCTATGTCGAGAATTGCCATACGAATTAGTTAGTCTAACAAACGTGGATAATTTTCTTTCCTGGACCCGGGCGAACGAGCGCCGCATAGTCTCGACGATTCGTGAAATGGTGGAGTGTGAGTCGCCGAGCGACGATGCGATGGCGGTGAATCGGCAGGTGGAGCAGATTGCCGACCGGTGGGGCCACATGGCCAAGATCACCAGGAAGAAGGCCAAGGGCTTTGGGGACCATATGCTGCTGGAGATGCAGTTGCCGGGCAAGAAGAAGACGGGGCAGTGGCTGGCGCTGGGCCATACGGATACGGTTTGGCCGATGGGGACGCTGAAGACGATGCCTTGGCGGGAGGCGGAGGGACGGCTGTGGGGGCCGGGGGTTTATGACATGAAGGGCGGGGTGGCGTTTTTTCTGCATGCGATGGAGGCCTTGCGGGAGTTGGATGTGCCGGTGGGGCGGAAGGTGGTTTTGCAGTTGAACTCCGAGGAGGAGGTGGGGAGCCCGAGTTCCCGGGCGTTGACGGAGGCGCAGGCGCGGAAGAGCGCGGGAGTGTTGGTGCTGGAGCCGGGGACGGGGCCGGAGGGCAAGCTGAAGACGGCGCGGAAGGGAGTGGGCGGTTTTGCGGTGACGGTGACGGGTCGGGCGGCTCATGCGGGGGTGGATTTTACGAACGGGGCGAACGCGATTGTGGAGTTGGCGCGGCAGATTGAGAAGATTGCCGGGTTTACGGATTTGGGGATTGGGTTGACGGTGAACCCGGGGGTGATTCGGGGCGGTTCGCGGAGCAATGTGGTGCCGGCGGAGGCGAGTGTGGACGTGGATATTCGGATTGCGCGGCTGAAGGATGCGGGACCGTTGGAGAAGAAGTTTCGAGGGCTGCGGGTGGTGGACCCACGGTGTTCGATGGTGGTGACGGGCGGATTGAACCGGCCGCCGATGGAGCGGACGAAGGCGATTGGGGCTTGGTATGAGCAGGCGCGGAAGTTGGCGGCGGCGATGGGGGTGACGCTGGAGGAGTCTTCGACGGGAGGCGGATCGGACGGCAACTTTACGGCGGCGTTGGGGGTGCCGACGCTGGACGGGTTGGGGGCCGTCGGGGAGGGGGCTCATGCGGTGAATGAGTCGTTGTTTTTGAATCGAATTGCGGATCGGACGGCTTTGTTGGCCGGGTTGATTGCGGGGTGAGGTGGATAGGCGACAACGCGGCGATGGGATATACTGAACCAGAGGGTTCAGTATATCCAGCCGCAGCTTGACGCGTCATTCGGTGCGCTCTCGGACGCCACCCGACGTGGCGTTTTAGAACAGCTCGGGCGGGAGGACGCTTCGATCACGGCGCTGGCTGCGCGGTTCCAGATGACTCTGACGGGGATGAAGAAGCACGTCGGCGTGCTGGAGCAGGCGGGGCTCGTGACGACGGAGAAGGTGGGGCGCGTGCGGACCTGCAAGCTGGGCGTACGGGGACTGCAAGAAGAGGCGGCTTGGATCGAGAGGTACCGCCAGCTCTGGAGCGCACGCTTCGACGAGTTGGACAACGTGGTCGAAGAATTGAAACGGAAGTCCGATCGCGAAGTCGTCGTCACTCGAACCGTCAATGCCCCTGCGCGCCTTGTGTTCGAGGCGTGGACCAAGGCGGAATTGTTCAGAAGGTGGTGGGTGCCGAAGTCGTATGGGTTGACGCTGCTTTCCTGCGAGATGGATGTTCGCGTGGGGGGCAGGTATAGTCTGGTTTTTCAGCACCAGGATTCTACGATGGAGTTCTTCGGCACGTACGTCGAAGTGATACCGGATTCGCGCCTGGTTTGGACGAACGAGGAAGGGGAGAGCGGGATGACCGTGACGACGGTTACTTTCGAGGAGAAGGCTGGCAAGACTTTGGTGATTGTGCACGATCTCTATCCCTCGAAGGAGGCGGTCGACTCTGGATCGGCGGGCGCGATGACGGAGACGCTCGACCAACTCGACGAACTGCTGGCTAGCCTGTGACGCAGCCCGGTGCTAGGAGCGCTGCGAAGACCGCGGCCGGCGACAAACCGGTGTTCGCGTACATCGCGAGTTTGCCGCATCCGCAGCGCGGCATCGCCGAGCGCATCGATGCCCCGGGGGCCGAAAGTCTGCCGGGTATCCAGCGCGCGGTGAAGTGGGGCATGGCGTACTACGGGGTCGACGGGGGCTGGTGCTTTTCTTGCGGCGGCTTCGTCGGCCACGTGAAGTTGATGTTTATAAGGGGCACGGAGATCCGGCCTGAACCGCCGGTGACACCGATTGCAATGGGCAAATCGACGCGCGGGGTGGAGATCGCTTCCCTGGCCGATCTCGACGAGGGGCAATTGGCGCTATGGATGAAGCAGGCGGCGACGATGCCGTTTGTGGGGGGAAAGAAGCGATGACGAAGGCGAGGGCCTATGTTGCCCTTTTGCGAGCCGTGAATGTAGGGGGTACAGGCAAGCTCCCGATGAGCGAACTTGCCGCCATGTGCGAGGACGCGGGGTTTGCTCGCGTGCGGACGTACATCGCTTCGGGGAACGTCGTGTTTGTCAGCGAGCTCGACGAGGAGGGTGTGAAGACGGCGCTGGAGAAGCGGCTGGCGGTCTACGCCGGGAAGCCGGTCGGGGTGCTGGTCCGGACCGCCGGTGAGATCGCGGCGGTTTTGGAGGCCAACCCATTTCCTGATCGCGCCGGCAACCGGGTGGTCGCGATCTTCCTCGATCAGAAGCCACCGGCGGATGCGCTCCGTGAGGTGAAGAATCAAAAAGACGAAGTTCTGGCGTTGGGCGCGCGAGAGATCTACGTCGCTTATAGCGAAGGCATGGGGGACTCGCGGCTTTCGATTCCGGCGGCGAAGGCGGGTACGGCGCGGAACATGAATACGGTTGCGAAGCTTACTGAGTTGGCGCGGGAACTGTGTTCTTGAGCGGGGTTCGGGGCCGTCTGGGCAGCTGAACCCTTTTAGCTCTGCGGCGCGTGGCTTGTGTTGTTGGCTAACGGTCCTTCGCGCAGAAAACCTCGAAATGGAACGTGACGGGTCGGCGGGCTTGATGAACGGCACCGTTCACTGGTAGGAGGCCGACGATGGTCCCGGTTTCCGGTACGCTGTGCGGTCTATTGCGAACAAACTGCACCACCCTGGTGCAGTTTTTTAGGGTTAAATGATGGCAGTACGAAAAACGGGGTCCACGAGATCCGTCCGCCAGAGCGTTACGATCCCGGCGACGCTCGTCCCGGAAGTGCGCCGTACGGCTAAGGAACAGCACGTCACCATGAGCCGGGCACTGGTCGCCCTCGCAGAGCGCGGCGTCCGCGCCGAGGTGGAAGCTAAGGAACACTTGAAGTCCTCCTATAATTGCTTCCTCACCGAAACCGATCCGGCCCGCAAGAACGAGGCAGGCAAGGACCTGATTCGCGCGATCTTCGGGAAAGATTGCATTGCCGAAGATTTAATTCGCTAATCTGCCTCGGCCGGTGTGGCAGCATCTTCTCCAGCGAGTCGATGAGCGACGCATCTCGGTGGCAGACCTGTTGGCTCTTCAAGAATGGGTGAAAACCGGCCCCGTCGCACCTGCTGGCGACTGGTACAAGGATTTCGGCTCCTTCATTTTGTGCGGCACCGATCAGTTTCCGAAGACGGTGCTTGAGAAGGGAATGAAGGCGTTTGGGAATCCGGTCGCTTGACTAGGGGCAACATTATGTTAATCGGGAACCAACATCCAACCGGGTTACTGGGTTGCCGTTTCGGCGAGCGCCGTCGCAAAGGCTGCGAGCGCTTCACGGAGTCTTGGATTGTCGATCTGCTCCGCTTCCACGTGCCGGAAGAACACGTGCCCACCGTCCTTGTGGCGAATGATCTCAAAATCAAATAAGCCGTTCACCCAGCCGCAAATGCGGCCCATCTTCTCGGGTCCGTCGTAATCGGCAAAAGCAGAGGGCAAGTTTTCAGGTCTCTGCTGGACGCCTGCCATAGTGGTTCCGGGACTGAGCATAGTCTCCGTTAAGCAGAGCCACTGGACGACGTCAGCGGGTGCCATTTGCAGGTCAGACACCGTCCAAGCTTCGCAAAACTGGGGCCAGATCTCAAACTGCTCCCGCAAAGTCGCGAAGGGAACCTCAAACTAGATCTTGACCGGAGGGCGTACTCGTGGCCGCGAGGGTGTAGATTCAACCGTGTAAGCGGTCATCGCAAGGTTGATACAGAGGTGCAACTCGCCCGACTTCCTACACGGCGTGCGCTCCGTCTGTCGCCCACGGCCCTTGAGGAGACTGGATCGATCAAGTCGCGCGGGCAACCGCAAACTCTAACTCCGCAAGGCCCAACGCCATTCTCCCGCTGCTGGCCGGGGCAGTTTCTTCCGGCTGAACGTGCCGCAATCGACCGCCTGAAATGAACCGGGGACAGAATTCATGGGGAGCTGAATGGCTGATAGCGCCACGACTGCCAGCCGGAGCCCTCTGAAGTTGTGCTCGTAGCTGAAGGGTCCACTCGGCTTTGCGACACTCTCCGTGGCAACTCGCCATTTATGAGCGAAGCCGAACCTACTGTAGGCGATCGTCGCTACCGAAGATGCCGCGAGGCATGATCGAGATTTTCATCGAGCGACACCTTCACGGATTAGGCGGCTGCCTCCGTTGCGTGTGGGCAAACTCGATTAGCCGTCTGATCTGAACAACCGACAAGGAAGGGAAGCCTTCGAGCAGTTCGTCAATAGTTTCCCCAAGGTCGTAGCTGTCCACGATGGCGTCGGGGAGAATGCGCGTACCCCGCACGATCGGTCGGCCCGATACCTTGCCGGGGACTTGCTCAATAAGTTCGCAAGCAAGCCAATCGATATCGGTGTCGGTGTGCGTCATCACTGATCCTTCTTTCATCGTAAGCTTTTTACAAGACCGCATCGAATCCAAACCCTCCCGCAATGAAGCTCAGGATTAGACGGCTGGGCTGGCCGAGATGATCTCTAACCGGGAGAGGTGAAGCCGAGGACGACGTCGAAGCGGGCGGTGAGTTCGCCGATTTTCGATCCAGGGAGGGGGGCGAAGGGGACGATAACGGATTCGCGGGCTTTGGGGTCGCGGATGCCGCGGAGGACGCCATCGTTTGCATTTTTGGGCTCGCCGGCCACGTAGACCTGCGTGACGAACCGCTTGCCGCCAGGAGGCAGGATGGCCATGTGGATGTGGCGGGTGCGGCCGGGGTAGACGACCGGCTTGACGGTGCGGAAGAGGTACTCACCGGTGGAGGCGGTGAGGAAGCGGCCGAAGCCTTGGAAGTTAACGTCGCGTTTGTCGGCGTTGTTGGTCCGGGAGTGGAGGTAGGCTCCGTGGTGGTCGACCTGCCAGATTTCGACTTGGGCGTTGCGGATGGGCTCGCCGCGGGCATCGAGGATGCGTCCGCTGAGGTAGGTCACTTCGCCGACGGCGGGGGTGATGTTCTTGTTGACTGCGAGGAGGTCGTTGTCGGTATCGAGCGGGAGCTTATCGGGATAGAACGGGCCTTCGGCTTGGGCGGGGGTGAGGGAGAGTTGCTCGGCGAAAGCGCCGGGCACCGTGAGGAGGGCGGAGAGGAAATGGCGACGAGGAGTCATACGGCATGATAGGGCGAGAGTCTGTCGTATACCCTTGAAACTTAACGTTCTTAACTATGTTTTTACGGGCGATTCGGCACGGGGAGAGGTAGTGTAAAGGAGTACATGCAAGGCAAGCGACAAACTCGGCGGAGTTGGCAGGCGGGGCTGGCCGTGGGGGCGATGGTGGGGCTGTGCGGCCTGCTGGGGGTGCTGCAGTATCGCTGGATTGGCGAAGTTAGCGTGGCGGAGCGGGAGAGGCTGCAGCGGACGTTGCAAGGGAGTTTGGCGCGGGTGAGCCATGATTTCAACGAAGAGATTTCTGTGCTGAGTCGGGCGATGATGCGGGGCGAGGATGGGGATTACGTGGCGCGGCTGATGGCCTGGGAGGAGAGTGGACGGCATACCGGGATGTTGCGGGAGGCGTTTGTCGCTCGTCCGGAAGCCGGCGAGATGCGGCTGGAGCGGTTGAATCCCCGGACGGGAAAGGCCGAGCCGACTGCGTGGCCGAAGCATTGGGAGGCGATGCGGGAGCGGATGCGGGAACGGGTGGCGGGGGAGCGGGGGCGGGGCGGGGTAGCGGATCGGGCTGAGCTGACGCTGATCGACCTGCCGCGGTTTCGGCGGGAGGGGCCCGGACCTCGAGCGCGGGAGCAGGAATGGGTTTTGCTGGAGATGGACGCCCAGTTTCTGGCCACTGTTTTGGTGCCCGAGCTCTTGGCGCGTCATCTGGGAGAGCCGAGCGCGGCGGAGTATCGACATAGCGTTTCGGCGCGAAGGGATCCTTCGAAGCTGATTGCCGGGGACGCGTTGGCGGCACCGGACGCGGAGGTGGCGCTTTTCGAGCCGCAGTTTGAGATGGGGTTTGGCGGACGGGGCGGCGGACCTCCGGGGCGACGCAATGCGGGGGCGACGGAGGGGCGGTGGACGCTGGCGGTGCGGAACCAGGCGGGTTCGCTGGAGGCGGTGGTGGAGCGGACGCGGTGGCGGAATTTGGCGGTGATGGCGGGGGTCTTGGCGCTGATTCTGGCGACGGCTTGGACCTTGGTTTATACGACACGGCAGTCGCAGCGACTGGCGGAGATGCAGATCGATTTTGTGGCCGGGGTGTCTCATGAACTGCGGACGCCGCTGGCGGTAATTTGCACGGCAGCGTACAACTTGCGGGGGAAGATTGCGAGCAATCCGACGCAGGTGGAACGGTATGGGGTTTTGATCCAGCAGGAGAGCGAGAAGCTGACGGCGCTGGTGGAGCAGGTTTTGCACTACGCCAGTTCGCGAGTGGGCCGGAGCACGCAGGCGGCGCATGAGCCGGTGGCGGTGGAGACGTTGCTTGAATCGAGCGTCGCTTCGAGCGCGAGCGTGATGAGCGAAGCGGGTTGCCGGGTGGAGATGAAGGTGGCGGCGGGTCTGCCGCTGGTGTTGGGGGACGCGGCGTCGCTCGAGCGGGCGATCAAGAATCTGCTTTCGAACGCGGCCAAGTACGGGGCGGAGGGCGATGGGTGGGTTGGACTGTCGGCGGCAACGGCGGCGGACGGGGCGGTGGAGATTCGGGTGGAGGACCGTGGGGCGGGGATTCCGGTGGATGAGCAACCCCACGTTTTCGACGCATTTTTCCGGGGGAGGCAGGCGTTGCAGAAACAGATCCATGGCACGGGCCTGGGCCTGAACCTGGTCAGGGGGATCGTCGAGGCGCATGGGGGAACAGTTACAGTGAAGAGCGGACCGGGCGGCGGGGCGGAGTTTTTGATCCGTCTGCCAGCCGCGGCGGCGGAGTATCAAGATGAGTTCACGAATATTACTGATTGAAGATGAACCGGGGCTGGTGCTGACGGTGACGGATTTGCTGTCGGCGGAGGGATTTGAGGTCTTTTCCGCTACCGACGGGCCGTCGGGGCTGGCGCGAGCGCTGTCGGAGGCGTTTGATTTGATCGTGCTGGACGTGATGTTGCCCGGCAAGAACGGTCACGAGGTGTGCCGGGAGTTGCGGCAGCAGGGGCGGGACGTGGCGATCTTGATGCTGACGGCGAAGTCACAGGTGGTGGACCGGGTGGTGGGGCTGAAGCTGGGGGCGGATGACTATCTGACGAAGCCGTTTCATCCGGCGGAGCTAGTGGCGCGGATCGAGGCGTTGCTGCGGCGGGTGAATAAGGAGAGCTTGGCTCCGGTGCGTAGTTTTGCTTTTGGGAACGTGGCGGTGGATTTTGAAAAAGGCGATGTGGTGAAGAGTGGGGTGGAGGTGAATCTGGCCGGTAAGGAGTTGCAGTTGTTGCAGTATTTGATTGAGCGGCGGGGCAAGGTGGTGCCGCGGGAGGAGTTGCTGGAAAACGTTTGGGAGTATCAGGCGGCGGTGTCGTCGCGGACGATTGATGTCCACATTGCCTGGCTGCGGCAGAAGCTGGAGGATAACCCTCAAAACCCTCGCCACATTTTCACGGTGCGGGGAGTGGGTTACCGGTTCTCCGTGTGAGCTCTCCATGTGAGGGTAAGGGGGTGTACAATGAAAAAGTCGACGAACGACGAGCAGTGGGCGAAAGCCCACTTTTTTATTGGTCCTGATGAAACGAGAGTTGCTGGATAAAATTTACGAAATAGCCGAGGGCGTAGCTCGCTCCGCGGGAATTGAGATCGTGGAGATCGAACTCCTGGGTGCTGGAGCCGCGCGTGTGGTGCGGGTGAACATCGACAAAGAGGGCGGGGTGTCGCATGGCGACTGCGAGATGGTGTCGCGCCAACTGAGCGAGCAGCTTGATGCCGGGGACGTGATTCCGGGAGAGGCGGCTTATCAGTTGGAAGTGAGTAGCCCGGGAGTGGAGCGTCGGCTGAGTCGTCCGCGGGATTTTGAACGTTTCGTGGGGCAGAAGATTAAAGTTAGTTTGCGGGAGCCGATCGAAGGTGCGAAACGCTACGAGGGCTCGCTGACATCCTTTGACGAGGGGGTTGTTACCCTCGAAACAGCGGAAAAGACGGTTGCTATCCCGTTTGATCTGATTAGCAAAGCGAATTTGAAGTTTGAGTGGTAGGAAGGAAAACACTTTGGGTACGATTTATCAATCCATCGAGATGCTCAGTAAAGAGAAGGGCATCGATCCGCAAGTCATCATTGACGCCGTGAAGGACGCGATGCTTGTCGCCGCGCGCAAACAGTTCAAAACGAACGATGAACTGGTTGCCGAAATGGACGAGAAGACCGGCATGGTCCTGTTGTTCATGGTGAAGAAGATTGTCGAGGAGGTCACCGACAAGACGCGGGAGATCAGCCTGACGGACGCGCTGAAGGGTGATCCGCGAGCGGTTGTGGGCGGCGAGGTTCGGACCAAGCTCAAGACCGAGTCGTTGGGCCGGATCTCGGCGCAGACGGCCAAGCAGGTCATCATGCAGAAGGTGCGGGAGGCCGAGCGCGATACGATTTTCAGCGAGTTCCACAATCGGGTGGGCGAGTTGGCGACGTGCACGGTGAAGCGGATTGAGGGTCAGGACCTGATTTGTGATTTGGGCAAGACGGAAGCCCGGATGCCGAAGAAAGAGCAGTCGCGGCTGGAGTCGTTCAACGTGGGCGACCGGGTGCGGTGCGTGATCAAGAGCGTGGAACGGAGCGGCAAGAATTCCGGCGTGATTTTATCGCGGGCGGATTGCGAGTTCGTCAAGCGGCTGTTTGAGCAGGAAGTGCCTGAGATTTATGACAACACGGTTGTGATCAAGGCGTGTGCGCGTGAGGCGGGTGAGCGGACCAAGATTGCGGTTGCATCGCGGGATCGGGACGTGGACTCGGTGGGAGCTTGCGTCGGCATGAAGGGAATGCGGGTGCAGTCGATCATCCGCGAGTTGCGTGGGGAGAAGATCGATATTATTGAGTTTTCCGAGGAGCCGGTGTCGTTTGCGACGCATGCGCTGAGCCCGGCGAAGATCAGCCGGGTGGCGATTGTCGAGATGGGGAGCAAGCACATGGAGGTCATCGTGGATGACAGCCAGCTTTCTTTGGCGATCGGCAAGAAGGGTCAGAACGTCCGTTTAGCGGCGAAGTTGATCGGCTGGAAGATTGACATTAAGAGCGAGGAAGAGAAGCGGCAGGAAGTGGAGATGCAGATGGCGGCGTTGACCGTATCTGGTGCTCCGGTTTCGGTGCTGATCGACTTTGGGTTGACGGAAGCGGTAGCCGAGCAGTTGCTGGCGGGCGGAGTGGCGACGGTTGGATTGGTGCGGCGGTGAACGCGTATTATGGAACGCCGTACGAAGTGCCCGCCGAGGGCGCCGAAGTGCCTGTGGAGGGCGCCGAAGCGCCCGCCACCGAACCGAGCGCCGAGGCCGAAGCAGTGGTGCCGGCCGAAGGCGAGGCCGCAGCCGCGACCGAGCCAGAGGCCCCAGCGGAAGCGATCGCCGAGCCAAAGCCCGAGTAGTGAACCGAGAGGAGGCTTGCCCAGGGCCCCCGTGAGAGTTCTCGCCGTTATCCCAGAACAGGATAGGGTAGGGACTTGAACGGGAATCTGTTATTATGGCTTCTGGGCAAGATCTCACTATGCTTTTAGGAGAAGTGTCGGTATGTAGCTAGATTCGACACGCTTGACCATTTATTGATTCTCTATGAGTAAGATTCGTATCAACGAGCTGGCCCGGGAGCTTGAGGTGAAACCAAACGTGATCCTCGACATGCTTGCGGAGTATGGCGTAGAAGACAAGAAAACGCATTCCAGCTCCGTTGACGAGGATGTTGCCCTGGCACTGCGCAAGCGCTTGGCAAGCCTCGGCCCGCTCGCTAAGGAACAAGATTTTCTGTTTGTTGCTGAACCGCCCGCCGCAGCGCCCTTTGAGGCGCCCGAGATTCCTGAGCCGAGAGCAGCGGCACCGCCTCCGCCTCCGCCGCCGCCGCCACCTCCAGTGGTAGTTGCGCCGGTCGTTGCGGCTCCGGTGGCCGCTCCGGTGGCGGTGGCAACTCCTCCCGCTGCTCCAGTAGTGGCGAAGCCGGCGCCCCCGGCCACACCTGCGACCCCGCCGACACCTCCGGCGCGGGCGATGTTTCCGCTGCGGCCGCCGTTGGCCAGTGGTGGCCCGCTGACGCCTCCGATCGTGACGAGTGCCCCGGCTTTGCCGATGGTGCCGCCGTCGGCGCCCGCCGCGCCCGCGCCTGCCGCCCCTGCCCCGCCGAGGGCACCGGTTCTCGCTCCGCAAGCGAACAAGCCGCTGATGCCGATGGCTCCCAGCGCGCGGCCTGCTCCTGGTGCGTCTGGCCCGCGGCAGCCGCTCCCCGGTGCGGCCGCTGCTTCGTCCCCGACTCCGGCGGCCGCACCGGGCGCCCCGCGTCCGAACGTCGTGCTTCCGCCCCGGCAGCAGCCGCCGGCGGCTGTCATCCTTGGCCATCCGGCCCCTCGGCCCGCCCCGCCGGCTCCGCGGCCGCCCGCGCCTCCCATGGCGCGCCCTGGCGCACCGGCTATGCCGACTCCGCCGCCTCCGCGCCCCGCTCCGGGTGCCGCGAGTCGGCCGATGGCGCAGATTTCGAACCCACAGCGTCCGCTGGTTGGCCAGCCGACGGCTCGGCCCATTGTCCCGCCTCGGCCGGACATGGTGAATCGACTGAACCAGCTTCGCCAAGCCCCCGCGGCGCCGGGCGTTCCCCGTCCGGCTCCTCCGCAGAACGCACGTCCGGGCTCTCCGTCGCCTGGTCGCCCCCTTTATCAAGGCCCGAGCCGCACCGGCGGCAGCGGCCCGATGCAGCAGCGCCCCGCTGGCCCTGGAATGCCTTCCGGTGGCCGTCCGGGCGGCGGCCCTCCGATGATGAATCGGGGTCGGCCGATGCATCCGACAACTCCTGGGCGGATTGAACCCACTGTTCCTGTACCGACGACCGAAGCGGGTCGGCGCGACGC
>JAPKZA010000068.1 GCA_026394015.1 Acidobacteriota bacterium | reverse complement strand
GCCTCCTCGCTGTTTAGTGTGGGTAAGGAAGGTAAAGCTCGACGATGAGAATCGGCTCACAGAGGTCCCTGGTCCGACAGTTTCGTGAATCGATCAGGGGAACTCGGGGTGGGCGGAGCTCATGTTTGGGTTTGGGCGGGAAACGACGGCACCGCCGTCGCGGCGGTGGAAATGTGGAAATCGCGCCTTATTGCGATTTCCAAGGACGGTGGGAGGGGAGTGAAAACCTGCCTTTGGTTTTCCTCGCTTTCCACGGCCCGCCATTTCCACGGTCGACCTCGGCGCCAAGTACACTTACTCGCCCCTCGCTGGCGAATTGTGACCGGCGATTCTACCCACGGCAAACAGCGAAGAACCAGAAGAAGTAGCGCCGTTATGCCCCGCGCCAGTCTCGAACTGGCCAGCATCTTCGCCCGCTTCGGGGCCGCCTACCGACAGAGTCATCGTTTGCCGCGCGAGCATCTTCGCACCCTGCGCGCCATCGAACTCTGTCGCACCGCGGCCCTCGGCGGCCACGTCGAACAGTGCTGCCAGTGCTCGTTTACCCGCATCGCCTACAACTCCTGCCGCAACCGCCACTGTCCCAAGTGCCAGTCGCTTGACCGCGCCGAGTGGGTGGCCGCCCGCCAAGCCGACTTACTCCCCGTCGAGTACTTCCATGTCGTGTTTACCATTCCGGCGGCCGCCGCCGAAGTCGCCCTCCAGAATCCAGCCGCCGTCTATAACTTACTCTTCCAGACCACGGCCGATACGCTACTGACCATCGCCCGCGACCCGAAGCATCTCGGTGCCGAGATCGGCTTTTTCGCCTTGCTTCATACCTGGGGCCAGAACTTACTCCATCATCCGCACTTACACTGCGTCGTCCCCGGCGGCGGACTGGCTCCAGACGGGACATGGGTCTCCTGCCGTCCCGGCTTCTTTGTGCCGGTGCGCGTGTTGAGCCGCCTGTTTCAGCGCCTGTTCACCAAGGGCTTAAACCGGCTCTATCAGAAGCAGGAGCTCCGCTTCCACGGCACACTGGCGCACTTGGCCGAGCCCCAGCGCTGGGCCCGTCTGCTGACCAAGCTCGGTGCCAAGCCGTGGGTGGTTTACGCCAAGCCGCCACTGGGTGGACCCGGGCAAGTGCTCGAATATCTGGGCCGTTATAGTCACCGGGTGGCCATCTCCAATCAGCGCCTGTTGTCGATGGACGAGACCTCTGTGACGTTTCAGTGGAAGGACTACCGCCAGCCGGGGCGGTCCAAACGGATGCAGTTGACCGGGGAGGAGTTTATCCGCCGCTTTCTGCTGCATATTCTTCCTCTGCGCTTTCAGCGCATCCGGCACTATGGGCTGCTTTCGAATCGGCGGCGAAAGGGGGCGTTGGCGGAGTGTCGCCGTCAGTTGGGAGCCGGGGTCACGGATCTGTTGCCTTCGTTGGAGGAATGCCAGGCGGTGGTGGAGCGAGTGCGGACGGAGAGTTTGCATCGTTGCCCGGCGTGTCGGACGGGGTTGCTGTTGGTGGTGGAGATGGTCTCGCCGCGTCGGTATGGGGAGGGCGTAGAGCGGGTAGAGCCGGTGGGGGTGAACAGTTCGTGAGGAGGAGGTTCGCAGGATTGGGGAGTGGACGCCAATTCGCGGTAGAGCGGAGGGGATGCCGGTCGTGTGTCCGGGGCTCGGGCGAGGGGTGGATGGTGTTGTGGGAGGGCATGGTGAGGGGTTCGGCAGACGGGCGGGAGGGGTTGTTTGGGCATCGGGACGGGGGCTGTTGGCATGGGGGATGCCGGTGGTTGGCGCGAGGTGGGGAGTTCGAAGGCAAGCGATCTCCATAACAGACCGTTGCCCTGCGGTTTCGTTCAATCAACGTTCTCAACCCTCTCGCGGCCGGGGCTGAAGGGCTGCGAGAGAGGCTGAATCGGCCCGCGACAGGGATGAGAACTTATGCGTTTTCACATCACAAGCAATTGAAATAAATTGTCCACTTAGATTACAAAGCACGTAACCCCATATTGGAGCTTCCATAAGAGCCAGGAATTAGGAACAATTACGGTATAAGAAAAAGAGAAATGGCAACCACGCCCCGACCTGGTTAACAGGCGGGGCGTTTGCGTGTGTGCCGAGCATGTTCGACAGCTTGAAGATGAAAGTCCTTTTCACAACCTGATGGAGGTGAAGTGATAGTGAAGCGCAAGGGCGTCGTCGCGAGGCGAGGTCTGAAAGGAGCGTGGAGCAAACGTACGAGCCGATGTACAAGAACCGGATCTGCGGCATACGGTGCCGGACGAGCGGGCATGCGACCGCGAAGTCCACATCCATCAAGGGCACTGGTTGTACATCCGGCGGTTGCGTACCGACGACAGATCTCCCGAGGTAATTTCGACCGCCTT
>JAPKZA010000542.1 GCA_026394015.1 Acidobacteriota bacterium | reverse complement strand
GTTGACGGGACAAGGTGCGAATTTGCGGGCCGGTCGGGGGGCGCGGGGTGCGGTGGCGGGATGGGGTGCTCGTTTCGGTGAAGATCAGGATCAAGTGAACGTGAACTATGTCTAAAACCTTTAAGCTTGGCGAGATCAAACTGGACCTTCCGCGGGGGATCGTGCTCGTGCTGCTCGTGCTGAATCTGGTGGCGGGGTGGTTTGTATTCTTCCCGTTGGGCGGCTCCGCGCAAGACATGGATGCGCAGCTGAGCGCACTCCGCGGACAAGCCAAAGAACGGAGAATCTCGCTGGATCGAACCAAGAAGCTCACCGCCAATATGGACCGCGGCCGGAAAGAAGGCGATGACTTTGTCGGCGCTTACTTCCTCAGCCGACCGACCACCTACTCCACTGTCGTCGACGAAGTATCCAGCATGGCGAAACGGGCCGGGGTCCGGGTGAAAGAACACGGATTCGTCGAAGACCCGGTGGAAGGCTCCGATGAGATGTCGATGCTGTCGATCAATGGGAACTACGAAGGGACCTATGCGGACCTCCTCCACTTTCTACGAGAGGTCGATATGGCTCCCCGGCTCGTGATCATCGAGGCGCTGTCGGCGTCTCCGCAACAGGGGAGCGGGGTGCTGAATATCAATCTGCGGGCGAATACGTTTATTCGTGAGGCTCCGCTGGCCGTCGTCGTGGCGCAGAATGGCGGGGGGGCGCGATGAAGTTAGGGGCAGAACCGAAACAAGTCGCTATCCTGGTGGGAATACTGGCCGTTGGGGCGGTGGCCTACTTTATCGGTGGGGATTCTCCTCGATCGGAACAGAGCCCGAAGACCGCGGCGCGGCCGGCGGTGCCGATGGTGGGCGGTCCTCGGACGCTGCCGGTGGTGGCGGCGAACCAGACGAAGCCGCGGCCGGCGCTGCGGGCGGCGGTGCAGGAGTTTAAGCCGGTGTTGAAGTCGCGCCGCGTGGAAGACCGGGTGGACCCGACGACGATTGACCCGACGTTGCGGTTGGAGCTTTTGAAGCGGTTGGCGGGAATCAAGATCGAAGGAGGCTCGCGGACGATTTTCGACTTTGGGGCGGCGCCAGCACCAAAGCAGCCGGATCCGCCGAAGATCTTCCCGAAGCCGCCGGTGGACCGGGCGAAGCTGACGCCGCCGCCGGCACCGCCGATCAACCCGATGGCACCGGGGGCGCAGCCGCAGAAACCGCAGGCTCCGCCGATGCGTCTGAAGTTTTATGGGTTCGTAGGCGGGGCCCGGACGAAGACGAAGCGGGCGTTTTTCCTGGACGGCGAGGACATTTTCGTGGCTGGCGAGGGGGACGTGATCCAGAAGCGGTATAAGGTGATTCGGATTGGTTTGAACTCGGTGGTGATGGAAGACCTGGAGTTCAAGAGCGAGCAGACGTTGAACTTAGAGGAGCAACAGGGGTAGATGAAACGGCGGCGACCTGATTCCGGCTTTGCGATGCTGCTGGTGTTTGCGATGGCAGCGGCGATGGCGTGGGTGCTCTACATGGAGCTGCCGCGGCTGGCGTTTGAGGCGCAGCGGAATAAGGAAGAGATGCTGGTGGAGCGGGGGGAGCAGTACATCCGGGGGGTGCAACTGTTTCAGCGGAAGAACAAGAAGCTGCCGCAGACGATTGAGGAGCTGGAGCAGACGAACGGGATCCGGTTCATCCGGCGGCGGTATGTGGACCCGCTGACGGGGAAGGACGATTGGCGGGTGATCCATGCGGACGCGTCGGGGAAGTTGACCGACTCGCTCGTGAAGAAGCAGGCGAAGCCGGGGGAGACGGGGACGGGAGCGACGGAGGCTCCGAATCCTTACGCGGTGGGTTCGACGGCGACGATTAGTACGGATCCGAACGCGCAGATGGCGGGGGGACCGCGAAGGGCGTCGGAGATGCCGGGGGCTCCGGGGATGGTATCGGCGAATGGACAGCCACCGGGGGGTGAGGGGCCACCTCCACCGCCGCAGGGCTTTTCGCAGGGCATGTTTCCGGGTCTGGGATCGAATCCGAATGTGCCGACGGCGCCGGGCCTGCCTGGCCCGTTTGCGCAGCAGGGCGGGTATCCGAACGCGGCGGCGAACTCGCAGACCGGGGGTCAGCTGGCACCGCGGCAGCCTCAGCAACAACAGCAGCAAAACAGCGGAGTTTACTCGGTAGGCGGGGGCGGGTACAGCGTGGGCGGAAGCTTCACGGCGGCACCGGCGAACAATGGGACGTTGCGATTGCCGGGGAGTGGTTCGACGAGTTTCGGGCCGCCGTTGACGGGCCCGATGACGGGGCAGACGGCGAATGGGATCAACACGAATCCGGCGATGAACATGATCCAGAGGCTATTGACGACGCCGAATCCACAGGGTTTGGCGGCGGCGATGGGCGCGCAGCAGAGCCAGGGACTGGGGGCGGGGATCATTGGGTTTGCGAGCAAGGTGGACCGGGAAGGGATCAAGATCTACAACGAGAAGACGAACTATAAAGAGTGGGAGTTCGTTTACGACCCGGCGAAGGAAGCGGGGTTAGGCGGGGCGGGAGGCCAGATGGGTGGGCGGCCGCAGATTCCGGGGTTACAGCCGGGGCAATCGCCGATTCAGATGCCGGGTTTGATTCCGGGGATGAACCAGGGTCTGCAGAAGCGGTTTTAGGCGGGGTCGGAGGGCTTCCAATTGGCGAAGCGCACGCGCTCGACGAGCGCCATGTGCGGTACGGTGAGGGCGGCGAGTCCTACAAAAATGAGCTGACTCAGTCTCGCCTCCAGGGACACTGCTCCGGGCCAAGCCAAGGCGGCGCCGCCGATGAGTGCCACGGTCAACATGGGAAGAGACGCGGCGAGGAGGAGAGAACGTCGGGGGGGACGTCCCGCGAAATCGAAGGTTCGCAGGAGATGCCGGGTGCTATGCATGCCGCAGAAGAAAATGGTGAAGGCCCAGAGCGGCGGGGCGGTGAGCGCGAGTACACCGACGGCCAGAAGTTCGAGGGCGGTCAATCGGCTTGAGCGCCAAACCATTTGGGCGGATATGACGAGGGCGATGAGCCAGGGCCAGGCGAACGGTTGCAGAGCGGCAACGAGAAGCGTAGCTTGGTCGGTACCGATGAGGAAGTGGAACAGGCGATGGACCTCGGCGGGATGGAACAGAATCGGCAATACGACGATGGCCCCGCCGTAGAGTATGCGAGTCACCAGGGGCGTGCCAGGCTGGGGATCGCCGGAGAAATGAACGACTGAGATGACCAGGAAGCCAGCCAGGAAGAGTAATGGCGCGGCTTGCCACAGACCAATGACGAGACCGACAGGGATGAGGTAGAGCGCCACGAAGGCCAGCCATTGTTGGGGGCTTTTGACTCCATAGAGCCTTTGCGCGTAGAGGCCGTCGACGGCTCCGTGAGGCACCCCCAACAGCGTGATCATCACTCCGAGGAGGAGAAGTTCGGATTGAGGGTTCAGGCGGTTGGCGGCCAGGCTCAAGAGGCTGGCGAGGAAAGCGAGGCCAACGAAGGCATACCCTTGGAGTTGTAATGCTCTGGTTAGCGCCATGATTCCTGCCACCAGAGGGCCTTCGGGACTTGCTGCAAAAACGGCAGGATCGGCAAGGCGGCGATGACGTTGCAGTAGTCAGTCAGGCGGCCGCGGCCGCTGAGGAAGCGAATCATGCGATCGCTCTGGGTGTTGGCGAAGAGCGAGAGGAAGATATCGGGGGCCTTTTCCGGATGAGCCCGCAAGACGGAGAGGAAGAGGTGGTCCATGGCGCGGAGGAGGAGCGGGTCGGCGGGGTGGCCTATAGCGCCGCGGCCTTCGGCCAAACTCTTGGCGCAGCTGTCGGCCCAGCGCTGGATCCGTTGAAAGGCGTAGCCGGTGCAGGGGCGGGCGGCTCCGGCGGTGAGTCCTGCTTTGATGTAGTTTGGCTCCGCAGGCTTACGGACGGTTTGGAGACCCATGGGAAGGATTCCGTCCTCGGCGCGGAGCGTTGTGTACGAGGAGCCGTGCACGCGACGAGAGATGGCGATAGCTAAGTCCTTTGCGAGGGCGGGACCCGTCAGCGGCTCGGGTCCGAATTGGGTGACTTCGATGAGGGCACGATGGGTTGAGAGGGGCAGGACATAGGTGAAGAGAATCCGGGAGGGATCCGCCGTAGAGAAGTCCATGAGGTTGATGGTGGCGGGGTCGAAGACGGGCTCATCGCATTCGACCTCCTGGCCGGAAAACGATTGCCAGAGGGTGGCGGCACCCTGGGTTGGAGGCCCGCTGGGACGGGTATCAATGACGGTGGTGGTGAGACAAGAACCGGCGGTGGTTTCGATTTGCCAGTGGCGGCCGGCTTTGGTGGGTTCGCGTGTCAGCTGAACACCGAGTTGGAGGGTCGTGGATGGACAGACGGTTAAGCGGTCGACGGCGTCCTGGTAAAAGGCCTCGGCGGGGATGAGTTGATACGGGGTGTCGCCGCAATTGATGGTGGTTTGGCCGACATTATTTTGGACGGTCATGGTCGGCCACCGATGCTGGATTAGGGGGAGGTGGCGGGTTGCGCCGTCGTCCCAGAAGCACCAGGTTCGATCGTTTGTGTAGGCGGTTCGCTGCTCCACGATCAGGGTGCTCGGGCAGCGCGGGCCGAGTTCAGCCAAGCGAACGGCTAGACTCAAGCCGGAGCAGCCACCGCCGAGAATGACAACGTCGTATTGAGACTGCACGTTTTTACCTTGGCGGGCTTCTGCTAATTTACACGCGCACAACAGACTCGCTCTGGCCCGGCACCGATGGGCGAGTTCCTCGCCCATCGGTGCCGTGCCTGCGCGGCCTGTGCACTTTTGAGAAGCCCGCGTTACTGAGCCCTAGTACTTGGGCTCCGACTCCGACTTCCGCGCGGCGATCATATAGATCAACACGCCGAACATGGCTTTGGCTACGATATCCGAGATGGTATAGCCAACTTGAACGGCAGTAGTCGCGTTGCCGCCGGTGATGCCGAGCATGGGCAGCACGAAGACGGCCGGGTAGAAGCACCAGGAGAGGACGGTGACCCACCGAGCTAAGTTCACTAACCCACGGGCCTCTTTCGGCTGGGACTCGATCGAAGCTTTCAGACCGACGAACAGGTCAAAGAGGATGATCAAGAAGGGGATCATGGAGAGAGACCACCAGAGCCAGCGGGTTCCGCTATCCGAGGCGATTTCTCCGGGGTAGCCTAACAGGACCATAATTGCAGCCAAGGACCCCAGTTTCGTGGCTTTGGCCACGGTTTCGGCGGGGGAGAGGCGCATGACAAGAATCAATTCGACCAGGAGTAGTGGTACGGTTAGCAGCCAATCGACGTACCGATAGGCGTCGTTGAAGGCGACTCCGGTAGGCTTGATTTGACCGTTGAGGACGGAAAAGGCGGCTTCCCAGGAGCCGAAGATCCGCAAATAGTGGTACATCGCGATAAGGGTCACGATACCGGTTATGGTGATTGCCGTCCTGTATGCCGGTGCGACTTGGGACCGGTTGAGGAAGAAAAACGCGGTAGCTGCGCCCATGACTGCGATGGCGAAGGAAAAGGCGTTGTAGACGAGCTGAAATTGACCTAGAGAAACAGGCTCCATAGTGGAAGCTCCTTTAGCGCCTAGGACTAATCGGGGTTCTGTGTCGATTCAATAAATGTTGTCTGCTCCAAGAATTCTCTTTCCTTAGGAGGGCGTCGGTTGGAGCAGCGCGGGCACCTCTTTGATGGCTTGCCAGGCGGCCATGGCGATGGCCATGACTAGGTCGTCGTGCTCCTGCTGGTCGCCGGAGGGCTGGAACTGGACGAGTTCGCGCTCCATGTCGGAGAAGCCGGGGGCATCCTGATCGAGTTCGAGGTGGCCGAGTTCAAACAGCATCTTGAGACTGTTCACCATGTCCGTCCGGGGCAGGCTTTGATAACCATCCTTCAGGAAGTTCGCCTTGTGGCCGCCGGTGAGGCAGACGGGAATGATCCGGGCGCGAATTTGGTCCTTGCGGATCAGTTCGACGACCGTGTGACCGTTGCCGGTGGCATCGATGAGCAGGGTATCGGTGCGGGTCGGGTCCGCTGTGCTGGGGGCAAAGCGCTGCAAGGTGTCCCGGACGAAACGGGGAATCTTCGTGGTCTCGGTATCGAGGGCTAACCG
>JAPKZA010000053.1 GCA_026394015.1 Acidobacteriota bacterium | reverse complement strand
TCGCGGATATGTCACGGCCGAATACCATCCAACCGACCTCTCGTTCCGCGATTTGGAGAGAGTGAAGCAGTTGGCGACCGTCGGTCCGGAATCCTGACAACGCGTTCTCTGGAGTGCCTACTCCGAAAACTGCGTGATCTTGACGGCTCGACCGTCGGGAAATACTGCACGAATCTCCAGGTCTGCGCCGACAGCCTGAAGATAGCTGGCGAGCGTGCTGACATACATGTCCGTGCGGCGCTCCAGTTTGGACACATCGCCCTGCCCCATATGCAGGTCCTCGGCGATCTTGGTCTGCGTCAACTCGCGAGCCTTCCGCAGTTGGTGCAGAGACATTTCCTCGATCAACCGGCGGTGCTCCGCCGCACCAGCCTCGCGCGCCGCAGGAGACATCTTCGCGCGCAGTTCCTGGAAGTTCCTAGCCATGTTGAGCCCTCTCCTTTTCAATGGTGCGCAGATGCTCCTCAAACAGCCGGTCCGCGATGGGTACATTTGTGTCGTACCAACGGTCATCGCCGGTCTTGTCGCCGGCGACCAGAAGGATTGCCGTGCGCCGGGGGTCGAAGGCGTACAGCATACGCAATGGGTCGCCGCCGGCCTGGGCGCGCAGTTCGCGCATCTCGGGAAACCGGGAAGACTTCACTTGGGAGCTGAAGGGAAATCCGAGATTGGGCCCGCGTTCCATGAGCAGATTGACCCGAGCGTCGGCTTTCCCTTGCTCTGTTTCAGTCAAGGTGTGCCACCACTCCTCGAACTCGTCAGTGAATTCGACTTCCCAAGCCACAACCCGAATATAGCATAGAGTCCATATGGATCAAAATCCATTCTGGTGGAGTGCGCCGGCAGCTCGTCCTGCTACATCGCAACGCGTCGCACTTGCTCAAACAGCAGCCGCCCCGCCACACCCGGCGCGAGGCAAAAGTTCGAAAAGCGTCCACCAGCGGGAGCCAATTTTCAAAGTCTCGTCCGCTCCCACCTAACCCGCTGCTGTTTTTGTGGTTCGGTGGTTCGAGCGGCGGAGTGTTTCGAAGGGTTCGAGCAGGATGGCGGTGAGTTGGCGGTCTTTCCACGTTGCGGTTTTGAGGACGGTGGTGAGAAGTTCTCGCTGTTCCGTCTGGTTTTGTTCGCGGAAGGCGGTGCAGTTATTGCTAGTGAGGCGGGCGCTGTCCAGGAGTTGGGGCGGCGGTGTCCGGATCAGCGGATCGCGACGGTGGATCAGGATGCGACGATCATCGAGAGCAGCAAGCAGTTGGCCTTACGCAGCTATGAAGGAGAACGGGGCTATCAGCCGATGCTGGCAGTGTGGGCGGAGATGGATGTGGTGCTGGCCGATGAGTTTCGCGACGGGAATGTACCGGCGATGATGGACCCGCTGGCGGTGGCCAGGAAAGCATTCGCCGCGTTGCCGGAGACGGTGACTACGTATTACTACCGGGGCGATTCGGCCTGCCATGAGAATCGTCTGATCCACTGGCTGCGAGACGAGAAGCGGGTAGAGGGGCCGGCCGGCTTTATTGGATTCGCGATCAGCGCGAAGATGAGCGATGCGTTGCACACGGCCATTGGGAAGGTGCCGGAATCGGGGTGGGCGGCCTACGGGAAGGAGCACACGGCAGAGATCCGGGAATGCGCGGAGGTGAGTTTCGTGCCGGGGGAGAAGTCCGAGCGCAAGGACACGCAACCGCTGCGCTACATCGCCATCCGGATCCGGCAGCGGCAGGAGGATCTGTTCGATGACGGCACGAAAGTGAGGCATTTTGCGGTGGTGACGAACATCACAAAGTGGAAAACGGGGCGGCTGATCGAGTGGCACCGGGAGAAGGCGGGCACGATCGAAGGCGTGCATTACGTACTGAAAAATGAACTGGGGGCGGGAGTGATGCCGTCGAAGTATTTCGGAGCCAATGCGGCGTGGATGCGGTTGGCGGCGATCACCCACAACGTGATGACGGCGCTGAAACGCTTGGCGCTACCGGCGGGGATGCTGACGGCGCGGCCGAAGCGGATGCGTTTTTTGATCTTCAACACGGCGGGACGGTTGGTGCGTCACGCGCGGAAGATGGTATTGCGGTTGGCGACCAAGGCGGGGCGGTTGGGTGAGTGGTTGGAGGCGATGAGGTTATTGCCTATTCGGGCGTGAATGGGGTTGGCGGTTCCTTATCGACGGATTTCGAGACCCTTTTTTGATGGAAGGCAGGCGGAGCCGTGCCTGCAAGCTGAAAATACGCCCCCCCGCTGTCGCAAAATACCAGGCCTCCGCTAGTTCGGAGGAGAAGCAGCACCGTTACTTGCTCGCTGGCGACCGGAGAACAGCGATTTCCGCTGGCAACACCGGCCATCGAGTGCAGTACCAAACCTTATCGAGCGATTAGGGACTTCACATAACCCCTTTGTTTACAACGGAGAAATCGGCTACCCGCAATTTCTCCAGGAGAACAGTACGTATTTTGTATGTCTTGGGGAGCCAAATCTTTTCAAGGTCTTAGCGACCATCCCT
>JAPKZA010000116.1 GCA_026394015.1 Acidobacteriota bacterium | reverse complement strand
GTATCGAACCAGCGGTCAATGCTGCGTTCGGCCGCGGGCAGGTTGGGGGTGCGGACGAAGTCACCGCGGACAGCGCCGCCGAGGTTTTCGTTGTTGACGTTGATGGTGTGGGGGATGGGGAGGCCGGTGTATTTGGCGAAGATGCCGCCGACTTGCCATCCGCCGAGGATGGCGTTGGCGACGCCGGAGCTCATGTAGTTATGGCCTTTGCCCAGGGGAATCTCGTAGACGCTGCTGAGGACGAAGCTGAGTCGGCGGTCGAGGCTGGAACTGGCGCGTTCGCGTTTCATATCCCAAACGGTAGCGACGCCACCGCCGCCGTCGAACAGATCCTCATTTCCTTGGTCGATACTGTGCGCCCAAGCGAAGGAGCTGAGCAGGGTGAATCCTTTCGAAAAGCGTTTCTCGAGCTTGGCGGTGAGGGACTGATAGTTGGAGTTGAGGGTGTTTTCGTGGAGGGTGATGGTGTTGAACTCTGGTCGCGCGAGGCGGGTATTGAAGGCTAGCAGGGCGCTGGGAGTGCTGGGGAGATTGATGTTGCGGGCGTTGGCCAGGTGCGATCCTTTGGTTCCGATGTAGCCGACGGTGAGCAGGGTTTCGCCGGGGAGGGTGCGTTGTACGTCGAAAAACCATTGTCCGACGTAGAGGGTGGGCCGGAAATCGGGGAAGACAAATACATTGGAGCCCCGTTGGACGACGTTTGTGCTGAAGGCGGGAAAGCCATTTTGGACGAAGAAGGTGGTGGTCTCCGGAGTTGTTTGCAGGGCGACGTCGGCGCTTTTGGGAGGCCCGGAGCGGAAGTTTGTGTTTTCGGTGCTGAGACTGTTGGGTTCTCCAAAGAACAGGCCCGCGCCGGTGCGAATGACGGTTTTGCTATTAAGAGAATAGGCTATGCCCAAGCGCGGCGCCCAGTTGTTCTGGTCGTTGGTGCCGCCGGAATCCTTATCGCCAGTGGGATAGACGAACTTTTCGTCGGCCCGCGAGGCGACGTTGACGCCCTGGTAGAGGTAGCGGCTGACCGTTTGTTGGGCGGCGTTGGGGAAGAGGGCCTTATTGAAGACCTCGTAGCGCAGGCCGAGGTTGATGGTGAGGCGGTTGGAGACCTTGAAGTCGTCCTGGACGAAGAAGCCGTAGTACCAGTTGTTGATGTCCTCACCTTGGTTGTTGCCAAAGGTCCCTCCGCCGACGTAGCCCAGGAGTAGGTCGGCCATACTATTGCCGGTGGTGGAGCGGCTGGTTCCGTTGTTGGGGAATTCCGAGGTAAAGCTGCCGCTGAAGGTGAAGCTTCCGCGGCGGTTGCGGGCGGCATCGCGATAGACATTGGAGCGCCGCAATTCTCCGCCGAACTTGATGGCATGCTTGCCGCGCTGCCAGACGAGGGAGTTGGCGACTGAGAGGTTCGCCAAGTTGTTTACATTGGGCCAGAAGCTGCGCGGTCCCATGTCAACAAAGCCGGTAGGAGCGAAGCGGGTCCAGCCGTAATCGAGACCGTCGCCGATGGTATCACCGGGAGCGTTTTTGATGCCGTATTTGGCATTGAGGTTTTCGGTGAAGGGAATATCGAAGCGGGTATCGAATTGCGAGAAACCGAAGCGCAGTTCGTTGAACCAAGTCGGCGAGAGGGAACTGCTGAGGGCGCTGGCGATGTTGTGTCCTTTGAGGACGACGGTCTGCCCCTGGCCGCCCATTGCGGGGTAGGGCAGTACGCCGTTTTGGTTGCGGAACTGGTCGCGTAAGGAGTAGCGGGCGAAGAAGCGATGTTTGTCGTTGATGTTATGGTCGCCGCGGAAATCGTACTGGTCGCCGTCGTCGGAATCGCTGGGGCCGAAGTAGTAGTTGTTGGGTAAGTGTTCGCCGACGGTGGCGATGTTGGCTTTGGGATACAGCCCGAGGATGTTTTTGACGACGGGATCCCACCGGGTAGCGGGAATGATGTTGTTGGGAAAGGGTGAGCGGGCGGCGGTGGCTCCGGTGCCGGTCTGGGTTCGGGGATCGAAAATATTGCGGCGAATGGCGGGTTGCCGGGAGAAATCACCGCGTTCGGTGATGTCGGCGCTGGGCACGGAACTGATGTAGCTTTGGCCGGTGCGGATGCGGGTGCCTTGGTAGCTAGCGAAGAAGAAGGTTTTGTTTTTGATGGCGGGCCCGCCGAGTGTGGCGCCGTATTGGTTCTGCCGGTAAGACGGCTTCAAGCCTCCCGAACGGTTGGCGAAGAAATTAGTGCCGTCGAGCTTCTCGTTGCGTAGAAACTCATACGCGGAGCCGTGAAACTGGTTGGTGCCGGACTTAGTGGAGACCAGGACCTTGGCGCCGGCACGATAGCCGTATTCGGCGCTCATGTTATTGGTGACGACTTTGAATTCGGCGACGGCGTCGACGGGCGGTTTGACTTGTTGGGCTTCGAAGCCGAGGGGTCCGCCTGAAGTACGGGAACTGTTGTCGTTGCCGTCGAGGAGGACGTTGTTTTGGGCCATTTGCAGGCCGACGGCGGAGAACTGTCCTTCGTCGCGACCGCGTGAGCCGGTTCCGATGTCTCCGCCGGGTTGCGCGCCGGCGGTGAATAGGGCCAATTGCAGATAGTTTCGACCATTGAGCGGCATTTCGAGAATCCGCTTGGAGTCGATGACCTGGCCGACCTCGCTGGTCTGTGAATTGATGAGGATTCCGGTGGCGGAGACCTCGATGGATTCGACCAAGGTCCCGGTCTTGAGTTCAAAGTCGATGCGTGCCGTTTGGCCGACTTCGAGGCGGAGTTCATTCACTTGGCGGGGCGCGAAGCCAGGAGCCGCGCACTCCAGTTTGTAGCGACCGGTGGAGAGGGAGGGGAAGACGTAGAGTCCGCTTTCGTTCGCGACCGTTTTGGCGGAAACCGCGGTTTCGAGATTGGTGATGGTGATGGTTGCACCGGGGATGATCGCCTTCGACGGATCGCTGATGACGCCTTGCACGCCCGCGTTCTGGGCCGAAAGTGCGAACGTCAGCAACAAGGAACAGCCAAGATTGATTAGTATTCTGCTCATCGAAAATTTCCTTTAGTGTCGCGCGCCGGCGGCCTGAATGGCTTTTAACTTAGCGGCTAGTTCCTTCACCTTGGCAGGGTTTTCCAGGGCCAGGTTTCTGGTTTCGCCGAGATCGTTCGACATGTCGTAGAGTTGCGGTTGCGGCTCGTTCCCGGTCTCGGTGTTCGTGTTCTTCTGCAGCGCGGGTCCCGTGCCGGGGGAGATGTACTTCCAGTTTCCTTGCCGAAGCGAGAGGACGCTGGCTTGTTCGACGAGAAGTTGGCGGCCGGTTTTTGATTCGCCCAGCAGAGCGCTAAGCATGTTTTCGCTGTCTGGTGCCGCGCCAGCCGGGAGGGTTGTTGCCGTCAAATGGGCGAACGAACGGATGAGGTCGGCTTGGCTGACGAGCGCATCGGAGACACCCGGTTTCACGCGCGCCGGCCAATGGACGAGGAAGGGAACGCGGGTGCCCCCTTCGAAGTTGGAGTACTTACCGCCACGGAGCGGCCCGCTGGGGCGATGAGAGCCAAGCTTGGCGACGGCCTCGTCCAGGTAACCGTCAATGACGACACTGCCGTTGTCGCTGGACAAAACGACCATGGTGTTTTTCAGCAAGCCCTGCTTCTGGAGGGCACTGACGAGTCGGCCGACACACCAGTCAAGCTCCGCGATGGCGTTGCCGCGGCGTCCCATTTGGGTGGCTTTGCTGAACCGCGGATGAGGCGAGCGGGGGACGTGGATGTCGTGGGTGGCGAAGTACAGAAAGAACGGTCGTTTGGCGTTTCGCTCGTCGTCATCCCAGACCTCCGCTCATGCAGCCGATGCGGCTGATGCCGTTAACGATGGTCATATCGTGGCCGTGGCTGGGCTGCTGTTTGAGGAGTTGCGGGTGAGACTTTCCGGTGGGCTGATCGTCAAACGGCCCTTTGTAGTCGACCTTGATGGGGTCCTGGGGGTCGAGGTTGCGGACGCGACCGTTTTCGACATAGACGCAGGGCACGCGGTCGCCGGTGGCGGGAAGGATGAAGCTTTCGTCGAAGCCGATTTCGCGGGGCCCGGGGGTGATTTCGGCGTTCCAGTTCACGGTGCCGCTGCCCAGCCCGAGATGCCATTTACCGATCACGCCGGTGCGATAGCCGGCCTGTTGGAGCATCGACGCCATGGTGACGCGGCCGGGTTGGATCAACGCCGGGGCGTCGCCGGGAAGGACTCTGGCGCCTTGCATGCGGAAGGAGTATTCGCCGGTGAGGAGCGAGTAGCGGGATGGGGTACAGGTCGCCGCGCTCGTATGGGCATCGGTGAAGCGGAGGCCGCGTTGAGCGAGGCGATCGATGTGCGGGGTTTTTACGGCGGTGGCTCCGTAGCAGGAGGTATCGCCGTAGCCGAGGTCGTCGGCGTAGATGAGGACGATGTTGGGCTTGGGGCTGGCGGGGGCGGCGGAGAGGGCCATGGTGCCGCTAGTCACTTGCAGGAAAGATCTGCGGTTCATCGTAAGGCTCCGGGAACGGATTAGAATTGCAAGCGCAGCGCAAGCTGGATGATGCGGGGGGAGCCCGCGGAGGTGATCTGGCCGAACTGGGCGGAGCTGGCGATGGTGTTGGGGTTGCCCAGATTGACGCGATTGAGGAGATTGAACATCTCGGTTCGGAATTGCAGTCGCCACGTTTCCCGGAGGGCGAAGGACTTGATGACGCCGAAGTCGACGGTGGCAAGCCCGGGGCCGGCGAGGATGTTTTTGCCAGCGGTGCCGAAGGTACCGGCCGGATTCTGGGCGAAGGCGGTGGTTCTGAAGTAGCGGGCTACGACTTCACCGCGTGGGCGATCCGCGGGCAAGATGGGGTCGCCGACGAGATCGGCGCGATCCTGGTTGGTGCCGGATTGCGAGTTGTCGCGTCCGCTGGAGATGGAGAGCCAGCGTCCGCTCTGGAGTTGGATAATGCCGTTGGTTTCCCATCCGCCGAGGGTATAGCGCAGGAGAGCCATACGGCCTTTGAGGGTGGGTAGCTGCCAAATGAAGCTTGAGACGAAGCGATGGGGCAGGTCGAAATTGGAGCGACCGCGATTTTCGCGAAAGTTGAAGGGGTTGTTGGGCTGTTCGCCGTCGGTGGAGGCGTCATCCATCAACTTGGACCAAGTGTAGTTGGCTTGAATGGAGAGGCCGCGGGTGAAACGCTTGTTGGCGGTGAGCTGGAGGGCATGGTAGGTCGAGTTGCCGCGGGAAGACATGTCGTTAACGGGACCAAAGGTTGGAAACAGGGGGCGGCGCTGATTCAGCGTTCCGGTGCGCCCGAAGATGCCGGGATTGGCCTCGGTGCTCATTAGCAGGTGGTTGCCTTTGTCCCGCTGGAGGTTGAGGTTCCACTGCTGGGAGAGCGCGTTGCGGAGATTGGGATTCCACTGGGTCATGGTGAGGGGCAGAGACCAGTCGTATTTCTGAGCTTCCTGAGGAGTGGAAGGCGGGGTGAAGGGGAAGGGGTTGCCGATTCCCTGGTAGGGATTGTTGACGCCGCCGATGGGACTGTTGGCGATCAGCCGAAGGGAGAAGGGCTGGTTGGTGGCGATGCCATTGTTGGCTTGCTGGCGGACCTGGGAATAGAAAGCGCCGTATCCGCCGCGGATTGCGGTTTTTGCTTTGCCGTCGGGATCGAAGGCGAAGCCGAAGCGGGGGGCGAAGTTACCCTTGCTGGCGTCGACGAGGGATGAGTTGGTGCCTTCGTCACCGGGGAAGACGACGCCGCGCGGGGCGGTGGGAAAGACGGTGGACTGCTGTCCGAGGCGGATTTGCGCGAACTTATTCAGTTCGTCGACGAAGGGGAACCAGGGATCCCATCGCAGACCCAGGTTGAAAGTAAGCCTTTGCGAGACCCGCCAATCGTCCTGCGCGAAGAAGCTGACTTCCGTGACGCGGGGCTTGTTGGCCGCTTCGCCGATTTGTTCGAACTGGAGGGGAAGACCGAGGACGAAGTCCGCGGCCGCCTCGCCGCTGAAGGCGTTGCCGAAGCGGACGAAGGGATCTCCGCGGAAGAGTTCCTGGAGGTTGAGGCTGGAGCGGCGGATGTCGCCGCCGATTTTCAGGAAATGGTTGCCGCGGGACCAACTGAGAACGTCGGAGAATTGCAGATTCTTGCGGAAGTGATTCAGGGGGAAGCGGGAGAAGGCATTGAAGTAGCCATCGACGGTGGTGTGCATGGCGGCAGGTGCTTCGGCGGTGAAGGTGCGGGAGAAACCGGCTCTGAAGTCGTTCCAGGTCTTGTTGCCGGGGACGACCGACAATTGCCGGCGCTGGATGTCGTTGAAAGATAAAACAAAAGTGTTGATCAGGGTAGGGCTGATGATGTGGGTATCGGTGACGGCGAGGCTCCAGTTG
>JAPKZA010000276.1 GCA_026394015.1 Acidobacteriota bacterium | reverse complement strand
TTACGCTAGGGCTCTCTAATGAGATGCGAAGCAACCTCATTTATTCTCATTGTTATTGCTTGTATAATAAGTTATTAATGTATTTATATTGTTATTTCAACACATTTATAATGGGCGTTTGAAATGAGAAAAGGTGTAAAAAAAGCGCGCAAAACCAGCTTCTAATCACGGTGTAAAATCAATATACATCAAAATCAATATAAACCAAAATCAATGTAAACCAAAATCAACATAACCAATGTAAATCTAATGTAAAACCTTCGCGGTAATATTGTGAATCGGTGCCGACCCGAAGGGTTGGCACCCCTTTTGCCATACTTTTTGTAAAAGTATATATATAATAATGTCTCTCGTTCAAGAAAATTGGTTCAATATATTAACATCTTCTTTAGTTATCGTAGGTTCCATTGTTCTCCTTTTATCTCTCACAATAGCGAATGATTCCATTGTCTACATTTCAATTATTGGATATTGTTTAATCGTTCTCTCATTTTCACTGATTATTGCAAATATATTCAACAACACACTTAGCCTGACGGGTGGTAGAATGTCCACTTTCTTACCCATGTTTTTGACCAATATTGGACCTTTTTTATTAAATATTGGAATCGTTTTGTTCTTGCTTTCTCTCAACATCATTTACAAAGACCGAATTAACTCTGGGCACTTATTAGACTCTTATTACAGCTTTAGTCGTTTAGCTATCTTTATGATTTTTATACAAATGACAATTTTTTATAGTGGGATGAAAACCAAGTCGTATAAACAAGATCACAAACTTCCGAGTATATATACAAGCTTTAGCTATTTGGTTGGAATTGTTTTGTTGTATATTTCCATCATTATACAGACGATTTTAAAATACTACACAACTGATGGGTAATGGGTAATGGGGCGGAGCCCCCTTAAACCCCCACCAATGCTGAACGAAGTTGGGGGTTTAAGGGGGCTCCGCCCCGCCCCGACCCCGCCATCGTCTCCGAACTCCGCACCCGACGCGTCCGCATCGAGTCCCGCCTGGAAGCCTGCAAAGCAACCCTCGCCAGCCTGCGCCAGACCCTCGCCGCGCAGGGCCTGAAACCCCGCGGCGACACGGGCATCCTGCTCCAAAACGCGACCGGCGAGCTCAGCGAAGGAGACATCGCCGCCAAGTCCGGCGATTTCGAAAGCGCCCGCCAGCACTACGAAGTCGCCGAACAAACCCTTCGCCGCCTCGAAAAGCTCTTCAATCTCTAAGGGCAATCGCCGGGTCGATCCGCGTCGCCCGCCACGCCGGAATCAACGTCGCCACCCCGGCCACCAGCGCCAGCAGCACCGCCACCGCCAGGTACACCGCGGCGCTCCAGGCGCTGATCCCATACAGCAAGCTCGCCAAAGCGCTCCCCAGCCCCGCCGCCAACACAATGCCCGTCAATATCCCCAGCCCCACCAGCGTTAGGCTCTGCTGCATCACCAGCCGCAGAATCTGCCCGGGACTCGCCCCTAGCGCCAAGCGGATTCCAATCTCCGCCGTCCGCCGCGTAACCGAGTAAGCCATCACCCCGTAGATCCCAATACTCGCCAGCAGCAGCGCCGCCCCGGCAAAGAACGAGGTCACAAGGCTCCGGATCCGCGACGCCGCAATCGACTCCAGCACCACTTCCTGCATCGGCCGAATCCGCGTCAAAGGAATGTTGGCGTCCATCTGGCGCATCTCCTGCCTCAGCGCCCCCGCCAAACTGCCCGCCGGCAAGGTCGACCGTACGACAATGTTTAACGTCGGGTACGGCATTTGAGCAAACGGCAGATAGACCTCCGCCCGCGGCTCTTCGGCCAACCCTCGTCGTCGAATCCCGGCCACGACCCCCACCACCTCGCCCGTCCAGTCGCTTCCGTACGAAAGCATGATTTGGCGCCCCAGCGGGGTCACCCCCGGAAAGTATTGCCGCGCCATCGGTTCGGAGATGATCACCGCATGCGGCGCCTCCTTCGTATCCCGCGCCTCGAACAGACGGCCTTTCAATAGGGGAATCCGAAAGGTCTCGAAATATCCCGGACTCACCGACACGTTGCCCACCGACGGCTTAAACGCCTGCGGTGCCTCGCCCGGCAGCGTCAGATCCATAAACGAATACAGCCCGCCCAGCGGGGGCGAGATCGTAGCCGCCGCCGACTCCACTCCCGGTATCGCCCTCACCCGCTGCAAATAGCTTTCGACGAACTGCGCCATGACGTCCAACCCGGCAAACTTCCGCGAGGGCAGCGACAGGTCCAGAATCGTCACCTCGCTCACCGCGAACCCGGCGTCCACCGCCATGAGTCGACGCATACTTTCGATCAGCAAACCCGCCCCGATCAGCAGGAACGTCGCCAAGGCTACCTCCCCAATCACCAGCACGCTCCGCAACTTGTTTTGGGCCAACCCGCCGGTCGAACCCCGCGCCCCGGCCTCTTTCAAGTCGGTCGCCTGCAGCGCCGGCGCGATGCCGAACAGCAGCGCCGTCGCCACCACCACCGCCACCGTGAATAGCACCGACGTTCCATCCACGCTCAACTCGCTCAGCCGCGGCATCGTCGGCAGATTCGCCACCCGGAGCGTCCGCACGAGCCACCAACTTACCGCCAACCCGAACACCCCACCCATCCCCGCCAGCGCCAAACTCTCGGTCAGCAACTGCCGAATCAGTCGTCCGTGCGGTGCACCCACCGCGGCCCGAATGCCAAACTCCCGCCGCCGCGCCGTGGCTCGCGCCAGCAGCAGATTGGCGATATTACCGCAGACGATCAACAGTAACGCTCCCACGGCCACCACCAGCACGTAGAGCGTTGGCCGCACATCGCCGGTGACGTGCTCGGCCAAGCTCTTCACCTGCGCCCGGTAGTCTTTATTTGTTTTCGGGTAGCTCTGCTCCAGCCGCGCACCCAGCGCCCGCACTTCGTCTCGAGCCGCCGTAACGCTCGCACCCGGCCGCAGCCGACCGACCGCCATATAGGCATGCGCATCCCGCATCAAAGTCACTGGCGAACCGTTCGCAATCGGAATCCAGGCCGTCACCCGCTCCGGATACTGGAAATCCGGGGGCATAATCCCCACCACTTCATAGTTCAAAGAGTTCAGCGACAGCTTCCGGCCAATCACGTTGAGGTCCCCGCCAAAACGCGTCATCCACCACCCATAGGACAACACGACAAACCCGTTCTGTCCCCGCCGATCCTCCCCTTCGCGAAACGTCCGTCCGTGCAGCGGCGGCACCCCCAAAAGCGCAAAGAAGTTCGCGCTCACCATCGCCGCCTCCACCTGCTCCGGGTCGCCGTCCCCGGCAAACACCAGCCGGTTGGCATAGTAAGAATAGGCCGCGATCCCGGTCATCGTGCTCGCCATTTGCCGATAGTCGACCACGTCCGGAAGCGACACCCCTTGCGCCTCGTTGCTATCGCGTGGCGGAGCACCGGATAGATGCAACAGCTCCTCCGGCGACGCATACGGCAGCGGCCGCAGCAGCAAGCTGTTGACGATCGAGAAAATGGTTACGTTGGCTCCAATCCCCAGCCCCAGCGTGAGTAAGGCTACTATCGCAAACCCCGGCTGTTTGAGCAGCAGCCGAAAGGCGAACCGGAGATCGTCTTTTAATTCCTGCAAAACTCGCCCTACACGTTCATTCCAGCCAGTGCGCCACGCATATATGCGAAGGAACCCAGCATTCCCGGCAACGGATTGTCGGCCAGCACTTCATATTCCAAATTCACGTCCCCCTGGTACCCCATCTGCTTTAACGTCCTAAAGATGGCCGACACCGGCACCGCACCGTCGCCGACCTGGCACGAAGTGCTCCGGTCTTTCAAGTTCCGCAGGTCTTTGATGTGGAAGTCGAGCAGCCGAGGCCCCGCCTGCTTCATCGCCCCGATCAGGTCCACGCCGGCGCGGAGCGTGTGCCCGGAATCCAGGCACAAACCCATCCGCGCATCCATGCCTTTCACTGCCCTCAAAACGCTCTCGGGCGTCGGGAAGACTTTATCTTCCGGGCCGTGGCAGTGGATGAACGCCTTAATGTTGTACTGCTTCACGAACCGTTCGATCCGCGCCAGCACCGCCAGTTTCGGAGCCATCACGATTCCCGCCGCGCCCAACGCTTGCGCGTATTGGAAGTTTCGCTCCACGTCTTCGTCGCTATCGACGGCGAAGTCGATCTTCCCCACCGAAACGATCCGCAAACCCGCCGCTTCGAACTCTTTCCGCGCCTTGGCCCATTCCGCCCGGTCGTCTTTGATCTTGGCGTGCGTTTCCTTCACGCTCACCGCTTCCACCTTGCACAACTGCAGCATCTCGATGGCCCGAGCCCGCGAGAAGTTCTTCAATGAAAAGGTAGCCGCTCCCAGCCGAAACCCGGCCGCTTTCTCGTCAGCCCTGGAATCGGCAAACGCTGGCAGGGCCAGCGCGCCGAGAAACGCTCGACGAGGTATGGAGTTCGGATCGCCCATCTTGAGGCTCAGGATATCGCATTCCGACACTGCCCCGTCGCCGCAAATTCACTTATGTTGCCGATTGTCGTAACCGCGATCCCCGTCAGGGCATCCGCCGTGAAAAACGCTTGGTGCCCGGTCACCAACACGTTAGGGAAAGTTAACAGCCGCGCGAAGACGTCGTCCTGAATGACGGTCTCCGACAGATCTTTAAAGAACAAATCAGCCTCCTCTTCGTAAACGTCGATGCCGAGCGAGCCAAGCTGTCCGGATTTCAGCCCCTCAATCGCCGCCATCGTGTCCACCAGCGCCCCTCGGCTGGTGTTGATCAGCATCGCCCCGCGCTTCATCTGCTGAATCGATTGGGCGTTGATCAGGTGCCGGGTCTCGGGCGTCAGCGGGCAGTGCAAGGATACGATGTCACTCGTCGCCAGTAGCTCCGGCAGCGCGACCGGGGTCACGCCCGGTACCGAACTCACCGGGTCATGGCCGATCACGCGACAGCCCATCCCTTGCAGAATCTTCGCGGTGCAGGCGCCAATCTTGCCCAAGCCGATCAGCCCCACCGTCCGACCGTGCATATCGAAGCCCAACAGGCCATCCAGCGCGAAGTTCCCTTCCCGAACGCGGTTGTACGCCCGATGCACGTGGCGGTTCAGCGAGAGCATCAGCGCCAAGGTGTACTCGGCCACGGCATAGGGCGAGTAAGCCGGCACCCGAGCCACGACAAGGCCCGCCGCCTTGGCGGCCGCCACGTCGATGTGATTAAAGCCAGCCGACCGGGCGGCGATCATTTTCACTCCAATGGCGGCGAGCGCCGCAATGGCGGCGGCGTCCGCTTGGTCATTCACAAAGACACAGGCCGCGGCACAGCCCTGCGCCAAGGGCGCGGTTCCAGCGCGCAACGGCAGATCGATCCAAACGAACTCGTGACCACCCTCCCGGTTCGCCTCTTCGAAGGCTTGCTTTTCATAGCGCTTTGTATTGAAAAAGGCGATTTTCATGGTTCAACTTGTATTCTCGCAGGCTGGTTGTTGCCGTTTGATGCCAATCCGCGCTATCCTATGTTCTTCGGGGCGTGGCTCAGCCTGGTAGAGCGCCTGGTTCGGGTCCAGGAGGCCGGAGGTTCGAATCCTCTCGCCCCGACCATTGCATAGCTATGGATTTATCCCGCCGCATATTGGTTACCGGCGGAGCCGGCATGATTGGAAGCGCGATCGTTTGGCAGCTGAATCGACTCGGCTACCAACGGGTCCTGCTTTCTGATCGCTTGGATCTCTCCGAGAAGTGGCGCAACTTGGTGCCGCTCCGGTTTCTCGATTACATCGACGCCGAGGATCTACTCACCGCGCTCCCGAAACTGAACGACATCGGCACCGTGTACCACCTCGGGGCTTGTTCGGCGACCACCGAGAAAGATTCCGCGTTTCTGATGCGGAACAACTTCGAGTACACGAAGACCCTGGCGCATTGGGCACTCGAGAACGGAGCCCGCTTCGTTTACGCCTCCTCGGCGGCTACCTATGGTGCCCGCGAGGACGACTTCCGCGAAGATCTCCCGATCGACTCACTTCGGCCCCTCAATATGTACGGCTACTCGAAGCACCTCTTCGATCAATACGCCCTGCGCGCTGGCTGGGCAGACAAAGTAGTCGGTTTAAAATACTTTAATGTTTTCGGGCCGAACGAAGACCATAAGGGCGACATGCGAAGCGTCGTCCATAAGGCGTTCAACCAGATCCGGTCGACGGGGAAGTTGGAGCTCTTTCGCAGTCATCGGCCGGATTTTGCCGATGGTTGTCAGCAGCGCGACTTCCTTTATGTGAAAGACGCCGTCGCGATGACGATCCATCTGGCCGGCACAGCCCAAGCCGGCGGGCTCTACAACCTCGGTTCGGGGCAGGCGCACACGTGGCTCGACCTTGGCCGCGCCATCTTCGCCGCTCTCAACCTGGAACCGAACATCGAGTTCATCCCGATGCCGGAGCAGCTGCGCGGAAAGTATCAGTATCGAACCCTGGCCACCATCGACCGGCTGCGGTCCACCGGCTACGAAGCCGCGATCACGCCGCTGGCCGATTCGGTGGCCGACTACATCCGCAACTACTTGAACCACGACCGCCGCTTAGGCGACGAGCCGGCCTAGCTCGCGATACAGGTTGTGCACGAAGGCGACGTTGTCGCACTGGACGTAGTGCATCGGCGCCCCCATGCGCGAAAAACTCTTGCAGAAGCGGAGATAGTAGGCCGCATTCGTCTTCGGCGGCTCCCCTTGCGTCCAGTCCCAGCCGCCGCCGTCCTGCAGGTCGACGACGTAGATCGAATGGTTTTGCACAATCGACCGCCCCGCTCCGAGCCGGAGATTGTTCACGTTGCTCAGCGTCTTTTCAAACACCTGCGGCGCCATGATCGCCGAACCCACCGATAGCACCACGCCGCCATCGAGCCCTTCGACGGAGTCGCCGAGGAGACGGAAGTCGAGCCCCGCCGCGCGACCCACCACCGCCCCGTTGAACGCCGGATGGTTGGCGATAATGTCGTAGCCGATGCCCGGATGCACCGTGGCCGGAACGCCATGGCGGAAGGCGTGATACAGAATCGACGCTTGCTTCCAACGGTGGTCGACCACCACCCGGCCTGACGGCATGCCGGCGGCGAGTAGGTCCGCGCGGGCCGCCGTCAAAGGATGCCGCGGCTCTTCGCAAATCAGCCGTGCCAACTCCTCTGGCGACGGCAACGTCACCCCATCCTCGGCGATCAGCCGACCCAACGCTACGCCGTAGCCTTCGCCGCGGAGCGCCCCGGCGTACAGCGCCAAATGCAGATTCCGCCCGGTTTCATCCCAGGATCCAAACGTTCCCGTGGCGACGTTCTGCTCCACGCTTTCGGTGGACCGGCCGAGCCAGGCGTACTCCCAGTCGTGGATGGTCCCGGCGCCGTTGGTCGCCACGTGCGTGATCCAACCCTTCGCCATCATTTCGTCCAGGATCAGCGCCGCGCCGTTGCGCAGCAGATGGGCACCGTAGAAGAGGACGACGGCCGCGCCTCGCGCCCGCGCCGCGGCTACCGCCCGGGCGCACGCCGTTGCCTCGGCTGGGGCTGGGGTGCTGGAAGGGTCGATCAGGATGTCTTCGACCCGGGTTAAACTCTTGCGTTCGGCGAGCGGGAACACCCGCAATTTTGTCCAATCTTGCTGCATCCAGTCTTCATGATACGCTGGCCGCATGCGCCTTTTGCTCGCTTTTCTCATCACTCCGCTCACGCTGCTCGGCCAGGACGCGGCCATCGCCGCCGCCATGCAGAAGATGATCGACGCGCAGGAGGTTCCCGGTGCCGTCACGGCCATCGCCACCCGAACCGGCGTCACCCACCTTGCCGCCATCGGAAACGTCAAGACCGACTCAATTTTTTGGATCGCCTCGATGACCAAGCCGGTCGCCGGCACTGCGATTTTGATGCTGCAGGAAGCGGGTAAGCTCTCCGTCGACGACCCCGTCGCCAAGCACATCCCGGCCTTTTCGAAGTACCCCGCAATCACGATCAAGCACCTGATGACGCATTCGTCCGGGCTGGCCGAAGCCACCCCCGCCGAGTGGGCCGCCGCCCGCAAGCTCGGCGACCTGATCCCGGCCTACCTCAGCAAGCCGTTGCAGTTTCCCACCGGCAGCCAGTGGAAGTACTGCCAATCCGGCATCAACACCCTCGGGCACCTGGTCGAAGTCGCCTCCGGCATGCCCTTCGACAAGTTCCTCGCCAAGCGCCTGTTCAAGCCGCTCGGCATGAAAGATACGACATTTTTTCCGTCGGCAAAACAGAAGACCCGGTTGGTCGCCCCCGTGCAACGCGACAAGAGCAGTGGCAAGCTGGTGGCCGCCAAGCTGCCGGTGGGCTTTGACCCGGAGCCGTTTCCGGCCGCCAATGGCGGACTGTTCTCCACCGCCTCGGACTACGTGCGCTTCCAGCGGATGATTTTGAACCAAGGGACGCTCGACGGCAAGCGGTACTTGAAGCCGGAGTCGGTGCGGCAGATGACCACGCTGCAATCGGGCGACCTGAAAACCGGGTTCACCCCGGGGCACGGCTGGGGACTGACCTGGTGCATTGTCCGCGAGCCCCAGGGCGTGACCGCGATGCTCAGCCCGGGGTCGCATGGCCACGGCGGCGCGTATGGAACCCAGGCCTGGATCGACCCGACCAAGGGCGTGACGCTCTTGCTGATGGTGCAGCGAGCGGGCTTTGCGAACTCCGACGATTCGCCCGTACGGATGGCGTTTCAGCAGGCGGCGGTAGGCAAATGATCCGGTGGTTGGCACTGATGACGGCGGTGGCCTTCGGCTGCGTGGCGTATCCGATGTACGTGATCCGACCGTTTCGGGCGCAGGGCGCGACGGAGCTAGCCATCGCCCTGGTCGTCCGCGCCTGGGGGCCGATGTTGGCCATTGCCTGTGCCGTGGCTAGCGTCGCGCTGCTGGTTCGTTTTTGGAGTCGGATCCACAAGGCAGCGGTCGTGTTGCCGCTGCTGACCGCCGCGTTCGCGGCCGCGGGGCAGATTAACATTTTCGAACGCATGTTCCGGCCGATCGACTCGCTCGGCAACCTGCCGGCGAGCCAGGCGCAGGTCGACGCCGACGACATGGTGCTGGCGGTGACCTTCGGGCCCACCTCCCGCGCTTACCCGATTCGCATGATGGGCTACCATCACATCGCCAATGACTGGGTGGCCGGGTCGCCGGTGGTGGTCACTTATTGAACGCTATGTCACACGGGTCTCGTGTGGAAAAGGGAGATGGATGGACGCCCGCTAACGTTCCATCTGGCCGGCATCAACAACCAGAATTTTCTGATGCGGGATGAAGAGACGGGTTCGTTTTGGCAACAGATCAGCGGCCTCGCCGTCTCCGGTCCGCTGAAGGGCCGGCAGTTGGAACTCGTCCACAGCGACGAGTTAAGCTTTGGGCTGTGGCGGCAGGAGCACCCGGATGGGACCGTGTTAAAGCCCGTGGCCGCCAGCGCGAATCAGTACGAGGATAAAGACTGGGAGAAGGCCATGGGCCGCATGCGGACCGTGGTGGACACCACCGCGACCGGACGCCCACCGCGGGAGTTGCTCTTCGGCCTGACCCACGGCGGCCGGAGCCGCGCCTATCCTGTCGACCGGGTGCTCGCCGAAAAGCTGGTGCTGGACCAGGGCGTGATGCTCGTCGTGGGGCCGGATGGCCGCTCGGTGCGGGCGTTCGCCGTGGACTCCGACTTCTATCGCCAGCCGGAGACGGGCGTTCTGATCGATGCCGCAACCGGGTCGACGTGGAATTTCCGCGGCTGCACGGCAGAAGGTCGCTGTTTGAAGCCGGTTCCGATGCTGAAGGACTACTGGTTCGACTGGCAGCGGTATCATCCCGACACGACCGTTTTCCAGCGCTAGGCCAGAATTTCGTCGTGGATGCCGGAGATCATCAGGAGACGGCATCCGCCGCGGGTGCTGATGACGTTGTGGGTTGACCCGGGAGCGGCGACCTGAAAGTCCCCGGCGGTAAGCTCGAGCGAGCCCGACCATACATCGCCCGAAAGCACGAGACATTGTTCGGCAATCGAATGCCGATGGGATGGGTACTCAGCCCCTGGCTCGAGGGCGAGGATGGTCGTCACGGTGCGGGCCTTGCGATCGAGATGGAGCACTTCGACGGTGACCCCGGGGTAAGGCGTGGGGCGGGCTTGGTTCTGGGTTTGGCGCAGGACCCGGAAGCCGGGCGGCGGCGGTGCGGGCGGCAGCAGCGCTTCGGCAATATCGAGAAACGCCTCAGCTTCGGCCGTGGCGATCGGGTCACCGGCGGCCAGCAGCGCTTCAAAGGCGTCGCGCTCTTCCGGGCTCAGTTCCCCGGAGGCGTAGAGCAGCGCCTGTTCGCGGATGGATTCTGGGTTCAATTCGCGGCTCCTTCGGCGATCGCGCCATGCTGCGGCAACTGCTCGCGCAATTTTAGCAGGCCGAGGCGGATCCGGGTTTTCACGGTGCCGAGCGGGAGGCCGGACTTTTCAGCGACATCGGCGTGACTCAGCCCTTCGAAGAAGGTAAGTTGGATGGCTTCGCGCTGCTCGGCCGGCAACTGCTCCAGCGAGGAGCGGATGGAGCGGCGCCTCTCCCGATCGACCGCGAGATTCTCCGGGCTGCTGGCCGGGGCGGTGGGATGTTCGGGCAGGTGCTCCTGGGTTTCAACGAGACGCGTGCGCGAGGCGACCGTCCGCCAGCGGTCCAGGGCCCGACTGCGCGCCATCATCGCGATCCAGGAGTGCGCATTGCAGCGGACAGGGTCATAATGTTTCGCCAACTTCCACACCTGTTGGAAGACGTCGTTGACGACCTCTTCCGTTTCCGCCTCATTGCGCACCACCCGGGCCACAATCGTTGTCACAAAACGCTCCGCCTGCGCATGAAGTTCAGAAAGCGCGGTGGAGTCCCCGGTGGCGATCTGGCTGATCAGGGGATTCCATTCACGATGGGGCGTCAGGTCACTTCCGGTTACGCGGCTCACTGGGTGATCGGATGCATTCATTCAGTGAGATACATCATATAATCCAGGATCGCGGTCATGTCGGCAGGGGAGAATTTGTAGGCCGGCATGATGGTGCCGGGCGATTTGCTATCAGGATCCACGAAGTGCTCTTCCATCCACTTGCGGTCCCAACGTTTGGCGACGCCATTCAACGGCGGTCCGGTCTTCATGCCGACGCCATTGATGAAATGGCAGGCGCCGCAGTTATTCTGTTGATAGACGAGCGCCCCGGCGACGAGGGACTGGGGAATGGCGTGGAGGCTGGCGACGTTGTCGTCATCCAACTTGGGCAGAAACGTGGCGAGTTGCTTCCATTGGATGTCACGAATTCCGCGTCCTGCTTCGCCGCTGGAATCCTTGAAGTGCTTCACGAGCCAATCGCGATCTCGCAGGACGGCGATATCCGCCAGGTTCGGCCCGGGGCGGGATTCACCGGGGCTCGAGGCGTGGCACTTCCAACAATCGGCGCGGCGAAAATTGCCCACGGCCGCCATCTCTTCAGCCGAAAAACCCTTCCAGGCGTCGCGATGCGGGGTTGACGTCAGCGCCGCCGCGGTGAGCCCTCCCCAGCCAATCACAGCCAGCAGCAGGACGCCAATCGCCCCGGTGCGCTGACGAAGGCGAATCGCCTTGCCGCGGTCGATAAACGGCGTCAGGAAAAGCAGCATCACGGCGATGCCCGGCAGCACCATGCTACCGACGATCTCCAGCGGACCTTCGAAATACTTCAACAGCTCAAACAGAAAAAGAAAGTACCACTCGGGACGCGGGATGAAGGAGACGTCGGTCGGATCGGCAAGTTTGCCCAGTGGGACGCGAACCGCCACGGCCAGCGAAAACAGAACCGCGAAGGTAACGAAAATGGCCACCGTGTCCTTAAAGACCTGACGGGGGTAGAACTTGATCGGCGGGGCCGTTTCCACCGGGGCGGGCGCGACGCCGTGGCGGCGCACGAGGTAGACGTGGAGGAAGATCAGTAGCGCGGTGACCGCGGGAAGAATCAGCACGTGGGCACCGTAGAAGCGGGCAAACGTGACCGCCCCAATCTGGCCGTCCTGACTGCCGAGCAGCGTCAGAATATAAGGGCCCATCCCGGGGGCTTTGGCGGCGATCTGGGTGGTCACCACGGTGCCCCAATACGCCCGGTTGTCCCACGGCAGTAAATAGCCCGTGAGCCCGAAGCCGAGCGTCAACAGCAGCAGAACCACCCCCAGCATCCACGTGGCCTCGCGGGGCTTCTTGTAAGCACCCCACAGAAAGACCTGCAGCATGTGGAGGACGACGATGCAGATCATCATGCTGGCGCCCCAATGATGGAGACCGCGCATGAGCCGTCCGGCCGTGAGTTCGGTAAGAATGTACCGCAGGCTGCTATGCGCCTCACTCGTCGTCGGCGCATAGTTCATCGCGAGCATGATGCCGGTGAACACCTGGACCATGAACAGGAACATCGCGATGCTGCCGAAGACCTGGTGCCAACCGCTGGAAGCGGGGATGTCTTCATTCAGGAAGTGGTTGATGCCGGATTCGAGGCCGGTGCGGTCCTCAATCCAGGCTCGGGCGGATTTGATCATGACTAGGCCTTGTCAGACTGGCGAATTTCGCCGAGGAGGATGGTCGTGCCGTCGATCTTGATGTCGAACCGGTCGAGCGCGCGGGGCGCGGGCCCGGCGAGCACTTTGCCGTCGGTGCCGAAACTGGAGGTATGGCAAGGGCAGGCGAAATTCTTCGCGGCACCGTCCCAACTGACGGCGCAGCCGAGATGGGTGCAGACAGGTGAGTAGGCGACCACTTCTTTTTCGCCGGTCTTGATCATCCAGGCGCTGGCTTTTTCCTTTACGGTTTTCCAACCGTCACGCCGAACCCTTTCAAAAACGATCTGTTCGGGGACGTTGGGTTCCAATTTCGCGATGTCGCCGGCGGCGACCCAGTCGGCCGGACGTTTATGCTTGGAGCCACCGAGAAGATAGCCGGCCGTGGGCAGGGCAAGGGCGGCGGAGATGATACCCATCAAGCCGGTAATCGAGGCGACGAGAAAACCGCGGCGCGGCTCCGAAGGTGAAGTCGACTTCATACTCATCAGTATAAATCGGATTCGATTGACCGGATTGTGAATTATCTAGCCGGGCAAAAGAGTTTTCAAATGGGTCCGGATCTTCGATTGCCGCGCCCAGACGTTCTCGTTTTCGAGCGGATCGGCTTGCAGGTCGAACAATTGAGGTTCCTTCTCGTAGCCTTCGATCAATTTGTGGCGACCGTCCCAAACCATGCGCCACTCTTCGAGCGCGGAGACAACGTGGGACCGGTGGACCTTCGTGCGCCCGGCCAGCAGCGGGCGAAGCGATCGGCTATCCATGCCGACCGGTTTTTTGACGTCAGCGTAGTCGAGGAACGTGGCGGTCAGATCGTGAAGCGAAACGAGCGCCTTGGACTCGCCCCGCGCTTTCACCCCGGGTCCGGCCGCAACCATCGGAATACCGACGGAGGCCTGATAGGGGACGTGTTTCCCCCAGCGATTATGGTCGCCCAGCATTTCGCCGTGGTCGGACGAGAAGATGACGATCGTGTTATCGAGTTCGCCGCGCTTCTCGACCGCGGCGAGAAGCGCGCCGATCCCCCGATCGATGTTCTCGCACATGGCGGAGTAGTTCTGCCGGATGGCGACATGATGCGGAGCTTCGTATTGGGTGTTGCGATTGGGCTGGGGGTAAGCGCGGTCACGCACCGTTTTCTCCATCCTGGCGGTGATATCGACGGGGCTGTGGGGGCCGGTAAAATTGACGGCAAGATGCCAGGGTTTAGCCGTCGGCGCGGCGTCGAGCAGGGTCAGCGCGTTGCGGGTGATGAAGTTATCGCAATAGAGCCAATCGGGGAGCGGAGTGGGATAGGTGCCGACGTAGCCCTTGCGGCCTTTCATATCCTTGACGTGGATTTCGGCCTGGCCCTGGTCGTGCAGCAACTTCATGTACGGGTCTTTCGGGACCGGCATCCCGCTATTGACGGCATCCCCTTTGCCCGCGTTGTCGATGGCGTCCGAGAAGCCCCATTCGCGGACGAGGCGGCGGCCGTCGAGGCCCCAGTCCTGGGTCTTCTTATGCAGATCGAGCTTGCCGCAGCCCATGACGTGGTAGCCGGAGTCGCGCAGGAGTTGATAGTAGGTCGCCTGGGCGAGCGGGTAGTTGTCGCCATTGTTGACGACACCGCAACGCCGGTAATCGAAGCCGGAAGCGAGGCAGGCGCGGGCCGGAGCGCACAGCGGCGAGGGGGTGATCGCGCGGGAGAACCGAACGCCGCGGGCGATGAGCTTTTCGAGGTTCGGCAGACGCAAAGGAACGTCCGGCTGACCGGGCATCCAGTCCGGGCGCCACTGGTCCGGGAGCAGGAGCAACAGGTTCGGCCGACGGGGCGCGGCGAAAGAGGCCAGTACCGTCCGGCGACTTAGGAGACCTGGCATACATCACCCAAACGACGTTCCAGGGCGGCCACTTCCTCGGCAGTTAGTTTCCGGTCTTCCTTCGTGAGGTAGAAGACGTCGATGGCCTTGTGGGCTTCGGTGTCGATCAGCACGATCTCGATATTACACCCGGCGTGGGAAATGGTCGAAGCGAGGTCGAAGAGCAGGCCGGGCCGATCTTCGGCGATGATTTCGACGAGGGTGGCGTGGTCGCTGACTTCACTGTCAAAGTAAACAGCGGGCCTGACGGTGGGCTTGGTTCTGGCTACGACGGGGCGGCGACGGCTGGCGAGCAGCGTGGTGGCGTCAAGCTTACCGAGCACCACTCGCTCGACGGTTTGGCTCAGCCGATCGATCTCCGGAGGATTCAGTTCCAGATTACGACCAGGATCGGAGAAGGTGAACGAATCGAGGACTTCGCCCCGCAGATTAGCAAAAGCTTCGGCTTTGACGATATCCATGCCGGAGCCGGCCAGCGTACCGGCGAGAGCGGCGAACAGCTTGGGACGGTCGCGGGTAATAACGAGCAGATTCCAAATGCCGCCTTGGCGGGTGAGTTCGATGCCGACCCCGGACTCGCGGGCGCTGTCGGCGAGGGCGATGTGTTGGGCGACTTCGGCGTCGGTATGGGTGCGGAGATAACGCTGCGGGAAGCCTTCGAGAAACGGGTGCGCCGCCGCATTGCCGATCCGGTCGGAGTCGAGTTCCTTCGTCAGTTCGCGCTGGCCGATAGCGTAGATACGCCAAAGCTGTTCCAGGCGCCAAGGCGTCATCGAAGTGGTATTCACCCCGCTGATGTCAGCGTAGGTGAACAAAGTGAGATACCGCAAGCGCTCGGAGGTTTGCACGCGGGATGCCAGATGTTCGGCCGTCGCGGGGTCGCTTAGGTCCCGCGAGTTCATCACCGAAGAAAGGGCCAGGTGCTGGTCGATCAGGAAGTGAATCAGGGGCCGGTCTTCCTCGGTCACCTGAATCCGTTCCATGATCGCCGTGGCGAGGCGCGCCGATTCCATGGCATGCGTCGGCCCATCGATCCCTTTGCCCACATCGTGCAGCAGAATCGCGAACAGCAGCGCCGGAATGGATTCGATTTCGCTCAGCAGGCTGGAGAAGCGATTCCGCGCGGGGTCGCTGTTTTTCTTCAGGGCCAGCAGGTTCTCCATCACGATCAACGTATGTTCGTCGACCGTGTACCGGTGGTAGAAGTCCCGAACCACCAGCCCTTCGATCAGCTTCCATTCGGGAAGAATAGCAGCGAGAAGGCCGGTCTCGTGCATCGTGCGCATCGCGAGAGTGGCGTGGGGCTGCGAAAGGATTTCCTGAAGATAATTCCAGATCGGGCCGGGCTTGGCGTAGTGTGCCGTCAGCGAAGGCAAGGCGGCGGCGATGCGCCGTTCCGCGTCGGCCGAAAGTGGCAGTCCATGCCGGGCGGAGAAGCGGATCAGGCGGAGCGAGACGTCGGGATCCGATTCCAAAAGCTGCGGATTCTTGAGATGGAGCCTTTCTTTGCTAACCGAAATTTCCGAGGTCGACAGGCGGGAGCGCCACTCCCGGAACTGGCCGAAGAGGCCACTGGGAACGAGCGTTTCGCAGATGTCGACGGCTTGGAGAACCGAGCGATGAATGCGGCGGGCACTGAGAAAGTATTGGCGAACGTACTCGGCGGGGGTGACGCCACGTTCCGCGGCGATCGACTCCTGAATGTCGAACTGAAGGAGGTTCTGATCGCGATTGGCTTGCAAGTGCAGGTAGCATCGCGTGGCGTGAAGGAAGCGAATCGGTTCGGCGAGTTCACCAAGCCAGTCGGGCATCTCGCGAGTGGAGTCTTGCAGCTTGTTCAGCCAGCCGATGGCATGGATGTCACGCAGGCCACCGGGCGATTCCTTCACGTTCGGTTCCAGGTGATACACCGTGCCGTGGAATTTCTCGTGGCGCTCACGAACTTGCCGAATGAGGTGTTTGACGAGCGTCTGGCGCTCGGTCGAGACGAACTTCGGCAAGCGTTTGGCGAGCTTGTCGTACTCCGCCCGGTCGCCGCAGAGGTAGCGCTGGTCGAGCAGACTGATGTTGAGTTCGACGTTTTGCGGATGGTACTGGCAGCACTCCTCTTGCGAATGAACAGAGTGGCTCAGTCGGAGGTTGGCGTCCCAGAGGGCGCGCAAGAAGGAAGAAAGGGCATCGCGGGTGACGTCGTTATGAGGCGGATTTTCGGTGAGGAGGAGAACGTCGATATCGGAGTTTGGGAAGAGTTCGCAACGGCCATAGCCGCCCACGGCCAGCACGGTGATCCCTGCGGGGAACACCGGGGTGAGGTACTGGTCGAAGGCGGCTTGGACGATCCGATCAACGTCCGCCGTTCTCCGAGCCAGGACCAGTTGCGGCTGGTCCCAGTTCTCAAAGAAGGCGGAGCGTATGCCGTCGAGCGGCGAGTTAAAGGGCGGATTCACCGCGTTCGTCATTGCGGATGCGAATGGCTTCGGCGACTTCGTAAACGAAGATTTTTCCATCGCCGATCTTGCCGGTTCGCGCTGCCGTGGACAGGGCCGAAATTACCTCTTCGGACCGGGCGTCGGGCACCACCATTTCTACTTTCATTTTCGGGAGAAGGTCAACCTGGTACTCCTGGCCCCGGTAAACTTCCTTATGCCCCTTCTGGCGGCCGTGGCCGCGGACTTCAGTGACGGTCATCCCGTCGATGCCGATGGCCTTAAGGGCCTCTTTCACTTCTTCCAGCTTGAACGGCTGAATAATGGCTTCAATCTTTTTCATGGTTTTCGCCTCCGTTCCTACGCTTCGAGATTGTATCCTTCTTCGCCGTGCATGCTCAGGTCGAGACCCATCGTCTCCTGTTCACTGGTCACGCGCAAGCCCACCACAACATCGACGATCTTTAGGATTATAAAGGATCCCACGATCGCGATGCCCCACGAGATGGCTACGCCGATGATCTGGTTCACCACCTGGCCACCGTTGCCGTCGACCAAGCCAGTGTTGATGGCGTTGCCGGCCGCATCTTTCAACGCGTTCACTTCTTTCGTCGCGAACACGCCGGTCAGGATCGCGCCGAGCGTTCCGCCGACGCCATGGACGCCGAAGGCATCGAGGGAGTCGTCATAACCGAACATCGCTTTCACTTTCACAACCGCGAAGTAGCAAACGATACCGGCCGCGAAGCCGATGATCAGGGCGGGCATCGGCTTCACGAAGCCAGAAGCGGGAGTGATGGCCACGAGGCCGGCGACGCAACCGGAGATGCCTCCGAGAATGCTGGGCTTGCCGTGCTGGAACCATTCGGCCAAGATCCAACCGAGCGCCGCGGCGGCGGCACCGAAGTGAGTGGCGACGAACGCGCTGGAGGCCAAACCGTTGGCGGCCAGGGCGGAACCGGCGTTGAAGCCGAACCAACCGAACCACAGCAAGCAGGCGCCGATGAAGCTGAGCACCAGGCTATGCGGACGCATGGGTTCTTTCGGATAGCCCAGCCGCTTGCCCATCACCACCGCGCAAATCAGAGCCGAAACACCGGAAGTGATATGCACCACCGTGCCGCCCGCGAAATCAAGACAGGGAACGGTGCCACCGAGGAAAGCGTTCAACATGCCGCCCTTGCCCCACACCATGTGCGCCATCGGGTAGTAAATCAGCAAGCTCCACAAAATCGTAAATAACACCATCGCGCTGAACTTCATCCGCTCGGCGAAGGCGCCGGTGATCAAAGCCGGGGTAATGATCGCAAACATCATCTGAAAAGCCATCCACGTGAGGTGAGGAATTGTCGCCGCATAGTCGGTGTTCGGCTCCATGCCAACCCCGTTCATCATGGCAAAGCGCATGTCGCCGATGAAGGCGTTGCCATCGCCGAACGAGAGCGAGTAGCCGAACAGGGCCCACATGATGGTCGCGATCACCATCAGAATGAAGCTCTGCATCATCGTGCCCAGCACGTTCTTCTTGCGAACCAGCCCGCCGTAGAACAGCGCGAGGCCGGGGCCCGTCATCAGCAACACGAGTGCGCAGCTAGCGAGCATCCAGGCGTTATCGCCGGCGGACTGCGCGGCTGCAATCTTGGGCACAAGGTCTGCCACGGTCGGCGGCGCTGCGGGCGGCGCCTGAGCCAGAAGCGAGATTGCTCCTAGCGCAGCAAGAGAACTTGCGGAGAGAATCTTTTTCATAAACACCTCAGGTGGAGTGGAGAGTGTGAGCAGTCATGCAAACAGGGCAGACTGGCGACAATGCTTTGCTTGTCATCATGCTACATCGGTATCCCGATGGGAATTCGAACATTTCTATTCAGCCGATTGAAATTATCTATTGGCTATCTGAATCCTGTGTTCGTTACTCTGCCATGGAACCGTGTCGTTCCACACTCACCCCTTTCACAACTGGAGATATCCTTCGAATGAAGATCCCCCTGCATTTCACAATCGTGGCGTTGTCTGTGGCGACTCTCGGCCTCATGGCGCAGACCACCCCGCCGGCCGCTGCCCCAGACCCCGCGCCGGCCGCACCCGCCCCGTGGACCATCGGCGGCATCAAAATGAGCGGCCTGATCGACGGCTATTACAGCAGAAACTTTAATAATCCCGCCTCTGGCAACAACGTCCTCCGCAACTTCGACGTGAAAGCGAACCAGATGACGCTGAACATGACGAAGCTTACCTTCGAACACGACGCGGACCCGGTCGGGTTTAGGCTCGACATCGGGTTCGGTCGCGCCTGGGAGGTTTTCCACGCCACGGACCCCGCCAAGAGCGTAATTCAATACGTTCCCCAGGCCTACGTCAGTTTCAAACCGAAAAACACGGGTGACCTCCAGATCGACTTCGGCAAATTCTACACCTCCGCCGGCGCTGAACTTACCGAAACGCACCTCGCCTGGAACTACTCCCGCGGTTATCTATACGCCAACGGCCCCTACTACCACATGGGCCTCCGCATCACCAAGCCGCTCACCAAGTCCTTCACCGCCGGCTTCCAACTCGTCAACGGCTGGAACAACGTCGAAGACAACAATACCGGCAAGACCCTCGGCTTCACCACCGCCTGGACCGGCAAAAAGGTCTCCTGGTACAACAATTACTACACCGGCCCCGAAAAGACCGGCACCAACAAAGGCTTCCGAAACTTCTTTGACACCGTGTTGAACATCAACCCGAACGACATGACGAGCATGTACGTCAATTTCGACTACGGGGCCGACAAGCGCCTGACGGGCGGCCAGAACACCTGGGTCGCCATCGGCTTTGCTTCCAAGTTCCAGGTCAGCAAGACGATCGCCATCACCCCCCGCTATGAGCACTACAACGACCGCGACGGGTTCATCACCGGCACCGCGCAGAAGTTGAACACGTTCACGATGACCGGCGAGTACAAGTGGATGAAGGGTCTCCTCAGCCGCTTGGAATACCGCAGAGACTGGTCTAACCGGGCCTTCTTCGATCGCGGCAACGAAAACGCGAGCGCCAAAGCCCAGTCCACCATCCTGATCGGCATGGTCGCGTTCTTCGGGCAGTAACACAACAACCCGGCCGCGGAATTCCGCGGCCGGGCTGAGTCTGTTGGTTCTATTGCGGGGCCAAATATCCCCGCGCCGGACCCGACGGCGTCGTCAAATGGCACTTGCTGCATTCCTGAAAGTTGGCCGGGTATCGCTGCGACCGACTGTGGATTGTATGGATCCGGATATCAATCGGTCCATCCGGTTCAAACGATAGCGGCGCATGGCAGCCGTTGCAAGCCCGCCGATCCGAGAGCCCGTGCAGGATTTTGCCGAGCTGCGACTCGCCCGTGTGGCAGGTATTGCAAGGCCCGGTCGTCTGGACAAACGGCGTCGGGGCGGCGGTGCCGACTTGGACCTCCGCGGTGGCCGCCCGGTTCAGCGCTTCCCCGCCCCACTCCCGTCGAGCCTTCATCGCCAAGGCATACGTCCCCGGCTTCACATCTCCCGGCAGCTTGAACTCCACGATGTCGGTGATCGGCGTGTCCCAAAACGGGGGGCCGCCAAAGGACACGCCGAACGGCGGAATCCCTGCAAACAGCGCCGTATAGCCATCCACCGACGCCGAAACACTCTCCGCCGCCGGGTTCAATAGCTCTGGAATCTGCAGGACCTTGGTCGGGATTTTCAGGCGATCCGTCGGGCCGACCATCGTCACGATCAGGTTCGATTCGCGATGCTTCAGGCCGTAGTACAGCGTCGGCTCCAGCCGAAACCCATCGAAGTACCGCAGACCACTCGGGATCTGATTGGCCAGAAACTGGTTGTAAGTCGGCAGTGACCCCTGCGGATGCAACCGGTTCCCGGCCCCGTCGCGGAAGGTCACCCGATACCGAAGCGTCTCGCCAGCGGTGTAGAACTGCGCGTTCGCCGGCGCGTTGATCCGGTCGAGCGACATCTGGAACCCATAGCCAAACGGCGACGCCGAAGCTGCGGCCTGCTGCACGTTCACCGTCCGGATCTTACTCGGCTGCTGCGTCCAGAAAAGCCGCAACTGCGTCGCCGCCGCCGGAATCGCAATCGCCCGCTGCGTCGGATTCAGTTGCGCCCGCCACTGCACCAGGATCTGCGTCCGATACGTCGCGCCCGTACAGTTGTCCTTCGCCGGGCAATTTTCCGCGATCTGCCGAACCACGAACCGCCGAATAAAGCCGTCGTCCGAGGGCAACGCTTGGTTGTCGATTCCCGCCAAGGCCAACAGCGGCAGGCCAACCGGTAAGCCGTTGTTGTTGGTCGGGAACACGAGAAACGTGCTGGGCTGCTCCATCCAGTTTGCCCCGCGATAAAAGCGCTGCCGGGTGAAGGGTCCCGCCCCGCCGGGCTGCCGCCAGTCTTCTTCCACTTGCCGCAAGCCGCGCCAGTCGAGCGAGGCGAAGTCGGGGTGGCCGATGATCGGCGTGGCTCCCTGGTCGAACGTCACTCGATCCGTAATCGTCGCAATGTCGATTTCTTGCAGGTAGCGGGGGTTGGAGCCGGAGAGGGTGAGCGGCGTCATCCCTCCGTTCTGGAAAAATAGGCTCAGCCCGACGGCGTCAGCTGCGTTGTCGGCAGCGACCGGCGGAGCAAGCGAAATCGCGACGGCGCAACAAAGGCCTATCGAGAGGGAGATCGCAAGGGCATGTCTGGTTTGGGCTCTCATGGGCCACTAAGCGCAAAGCGCGGTCCAATCTGATCATCAGAAAAAACTTTTTTTGCGGAGCCCGGCTGCACTATCCTCGATAGGATGGAACCAGCCCGCTGGAGCGCAATCGAAGCTGCATTTGAAAAGGCCATCGCCCTGCCGCACGCCGAGCGTCCCGCGTTCTTTGCCACGCTCCCGCTAGACATTCGCGACGAAGTCGCCGAGTTAGTCCTGGCCGATAGCGACAGCACCGCGCTGCTCCACGCTGTCGTCGATGGAGCCCAGGCCCAACTTGTCCCCTCGCCAGCCCAACAGTTCGGCCCGTGGCACGTCACCGGGAAAATCGGTCAGGGCGGCATGGGGGCCGTCTATAAAGTCGTCCGCGACGACGGCGCTTACTCGAAAACAGCCGCCCTGAAGATCTTGCACCTCGGCCTCGATTCCGACGTCATGCTCGAACGCTTCCGGCAGGAACGCCAGATCCTGGCCGCCCTCGAACACCCCCACATCGCCCGCCTCGTCGATGGTGGCGAAACCGCCGATCAAGTGCCCTATCTCGTTCTGGAATTCGTCGATGGCCAATCGCTCACCGCCTACGCCGCTCCGCTCACCCAACCGGCCCGCCTCAAACTGTTTCTCCAGGTCTGCGAAGCCGTCGAATACCTCCACCGCAACCTCATCGTCCATCGCGATCTCAAACCGTCCAACATCCTGGTCACCGCCGACGGCACCGCGAAGCTACTCGACTTTGGCATCGCCAAACTCGTCGACTCCAATCCCGCCCGCACCATGACCAGTTGGCAGGCCCTCACGCCGAACTACGCCTCCCCAGAACAGGTGCGCGGCGGAGCGATCTCCACCGCCTCCGACGTCTACTCCCTCGGCGTCATCCTCTACGAACTCCTCACCGGCGGCCGTCCCTACCAGATCGATACCAACACCCCGCTCGAAATCGATCGCGTCGTCTGCCAAACCGCACCGCCGCCACCCAACCTCGGCTCCGATCTCGACAACATCATCCTGATGGCCATGCGGAAGGAAGCCGACCGCCGCTATCGCTCCGTCGCCCAATTCGCCGAAGACATCGAACGATTCCTGGCCGACCGTCCCGTTCTCGCCCGGCCCGACACCTTCGCCTACCGCGCCCGGAAATTCATTCGCCGCAATCGACTCCCCATCGGCATCACGGCCGTCGCCTTCTTCGCCCTCGCCGGGGCGGTCGGAGTGTCGCTGGTTCAAGCCCAACTGGCCCGCCAACGGTTTAACGATGTCCGCCAACTCGCCGCCCGCTTCCTGGAAATCCACGACGATATCGCCGGCATCCCCGGCAGCGTGAAGGTCCGCGAAAAGATGGTCGCCACCGCCGTCGACTATCTCGATCGCCTCTCCCTACGCGCCGGCAGCGACGCCGAACTCCTCAATGAGATCGGCCAGGCCTACGAACGAGTCGCCATGGCCCAGGCTGCCCCCGGACAGCCAAACCTCGGCCGGATCTCCGACGGCCTCACCAGCTTCCGGCGCGCCATCGAATTCGAAAAACGAGCCGCCGCCATTCAACCCAGTTACCGCTATTCGGTCGCCAAAACGCAGAACCTCCTCGCCTACCTCGCCATGCTCAACGGCGGCCTGCCCGAAGCGCGCGAGAGCATCGAATCCGCCAGCGCCATTCTCGAGCAGATGCGGCGCGATACCCCCGACAACGCCGACGTCCTCAGCCTCGCCTCCCGCGTCGCGATTACGCGGGGCGACCTGACCGAATACGAAGGCCGCCCGCTCGAAGGTCTGCCCTACTTTGAACTCGCCCATCGACTCAGCGTCGAACATGCCAGGGTCAAGCCCAGCCCCGACGGCACCTACCGCATCTCGCTCACGCTCAGTTTGGTGGCCCAGCAACTCGCTCTGCAGAAGCGCTTCCCGGAATCCCTCGCCGCCTTGCGGGAAGGCACCGCGATCATTGACCGGCTCCTCGTAGAGTTTCCCAACAACCCGCTCTACTCCCGTCATCGCATGACCCTCGCCAACTATGAGGGCGCCGTCTACGACGACGAAGTAAACCTTTCCCTCCAGCAACCGGCCGCCTCGGTGGCCGCCTACCGCCGCTATCTGGCCCTCGCTCAGGCCCAGGCCGACGCCGACAAAAGCAACGCCGGAGCGCGCCTCAGCCTCGCCATCGCCCACTACAAACTCTCTTATCCGCTCGCCAAGCTCGACCCCTCAGAAGGCCTCTCCATGGCCCGCCAAGGCGTCGCGATTCTGGATGCCGAACTCGCCATCGCGCCCCGCCGCTTGCTCCATTCGCGCCGCGCCCGCGCCCTTCGCCATCTCGCCTACGCTCTGCAGCGAAACCGCCAAATACCCGCCGCCCGCCAAGCCGTCGAGGAGGCAATCGCCGCCCAAACCCGCTTGCTCGCCGAGCAAAAATCCGACGCCTCCGAGAAGGCCCAACTCGAGCTATCGCAACGAGTCCTCGCCGGTCTGATAAAATCCCCGTCACTATGAAGCGCCGCGATTTCTTCGAACGCTCGCTCCTCGCCGGAGCCGTGCCCGCCCTCCAAGCCGCCCAACCCGGCGGCAGGGGCAACCTCAAGATCACCGACATCAAGACGATCCTCGTCGGCACCGGAGGGCGTAACACGTGCTTCGTCAAAGTCGAAACCGACCAAGGCCTCTCCGGCATCGGCGAAGCCTACTCCTGTGGCCCCGACGAAGCCACCGCCGCCGTCGTCACGGACTTTCGCAGTTGGCTCATCGGCCAGGACCCGCGCAACATCGAACACCTCTACAACATGATGATGAACTTCACCCGCTTCCCGGGCGGACTCGTCGTCAACGCCGCCATCTCCGGCATCGAGCACGCCCTCTGGGACATCGCCGGAAAGTCCGCCGGCCTACCCGTCTACATGCTCCTCGGCGGCAAGGTCCGCGAGAAAATTCGCGTCTATCAATCGGTCAGCGGCGATACGCCCGAAGCCCTGGCCGCCAACGCCAAACGCCTCGTCGCTAAATACGGATATACCTGCCTGAAGATGCGGCCCCAGCCCCCGAAAGACAATCAACTTTCTTACAACAAAGTCACGCTCGGTGCCGCCGAACGTGTCCGCGCCGTCCGCGAAGCCGTCGGACCGGACATCGACATCGGCTGCGATATCCACGCCCGCTTCCTCGAAGTCAGCCGCGCCGTGCGCCTCGCCAAAGCCATCGAACCGTATCACCCCGCCTGGCTCGAAGAACCGATTCGCTGCGAAAACGAAGACGCCATGGCCAAACTCGCCGACCACGTCGAGATCCCGCTCGCCAGCGGCGAATGCAACTACACCCGCCACGAGTTCCGCAAGATCCTCGCCAACCAGTCGCTCGATATCATCCAACCCGATATCTGCGTCTGCGGCGGCATCTGGGAGATGCGCAAAATCGCCGCCATGGCCGAAGCCCACTACGTCATGGTCGCCCCCCACAACCCCATGGGGCCGCTCGCCACCGTCATCAACGTCCACTTCGCCGCCGCCACCCCGAACTTCCTCGTCCTCGAATATCACCCCGATGACGAGTCGCCCCGCAAGGACCTGTTAAAGGAGCCCCTCATGGTCAAGGACGGCTACATCCCGGTGCCGACCAAGCCCGGCTGGGGAGTCGAGCTCAATGAGGACGCCCTTCGCCGCATGCCGCCCAAGCCATGGCGACGCGGCTTCGATTACCGCGTCGATGGCTCAGTCGCCTACGTCTAGGTCGTAGCCGGAATCCGCGTCGTCTGCCGCTGCACCAGTTGCCACTGCTTGCCGTTCTTCACCCACACGAGAAGGACGGTCATGTTGATCGGCGGCGTCGCCTTCGAAACCACCTTCGCGCGGATCGTGGCCGTCTTGCCATAGACCTTAACCATCTGCTCGCCAACCTCGAACGTCGGCTTGGTTTTCACCAAGGCCGCGATCGCCTGGGCCTTCGTCTCGAGACTCGCCGTCGAGTGGCTATACTGCAACTCATCCGCAAAAAGCCGCTTCAACGCCGCTTCGTCTCCGGCCTTAGCTGCCTTCACGAACTCAGCGTGGGCCGCTTTCACCTGTTCTTCCGCCTGTCCGAAGCAAGCCACGGACAAAATCATTACTGCTAGTAGGGTTTTCATCGCCCCCGATCATATCGCGTTTTCAACTCTTCAGGTCTTTGATCGCCCCGGCGATCTCCGCCTTGGCCTCGTCGTCGACCGCGGCATCGGGCAAACGCGGCTTACCGCCGTAGTAACTATTCACATCCATCGCCCACTTCAAACCCGGCAGGCCATACTTCGCCACCACCTGAGCCAACGCCGTGATCCGCTCCTGCCAATCGAAGCCCGCTTCCTCTTCCCGCTGCCGATACGCCTCCCAAATCAGTTGCATCGAATACGGAATCGCGTTCGCAATCGCCATCACCCCACCCTTGGCGCCCGCCTTCAAGTCGGTAAAAAGGCTCGCCGCATTCGTCGATAGCTCCGTGCGCAGAATGTTCGGATGCGTCGTTCCAAAGTCGGCTTCGACCAGCACCGGAATCTTCGCCGCGTCCGCCACCGCCTCGTAATAGAGCGCCTTGGTCGCCTCCGCCCCTCGCACCATCGCGAAATGAAAACCGAGTTCCGCCGCCCGATTCGTCAACGCCACCGTCTCGCGAACGCTCGGCGCCGTCGTCACCGCCCCCAGCAACTTGCCCGGCTTGGCGGCCTTCGCTGCCAACTCCCAAACCAGCGATTTCTCCTCCGCCGTCAGCAACTCATCCCCCACCACGTAACCGGTCAGGCTAATGGTGTTTAGCCGCTCGATGTTGCTCGCCAGCTTCACTTTATACACATCGCCGCGATGGTCGTACGGCGTCGCGATCGGAACGAGAATACCTTGAATTTTCAGCATATGCAAAGACAAAAAGGGCGCGGTAGCTTCGTCGCCGAAGCCCCGCGCCCTTTTAAAAAAACTAGCCTTTCACGAAGACGATCACGAGCGTGAACAGCGCCAAGGACTCGATGAAGACGAGGCCCAGCAGGCCCAGACCACGAATCACGGTCGCCGCGCCAGGGTTGCGAGCAATCGCTTCCACGGCACCGGCAATCGCCTTGCCCTGGCCAAGAGCGCAAAGGCCCGAGGCAATCGCCATAGAGAACGCGCTGGTGATCACGATCGCCGGGTCGGCGGCCATCATCGGCGTCGCGAAGGCCATCAGAACGATGGCGAGAACAAACATTTTTCCAAACATGGGTAGTGCTCCTTTTGATTTATAAACTGCGCTCAGGAGGTGGTTCCGTTCCGCCGTTGGGACGGGGAGGGCTCACACTGGCGCCATCGAAAATACCGAATAAATTTAGTGCTCTTCTGAGATCGCCGCGCCGACGTAGATCAGCGTCAACAACGCGAAGACATAAGCCTGAATCACCGAAATGAAAACGTGCAGGCCCATGAAGGCCACTGGCACCACGATGTAGGTCAAGCTCAAGAAAACCAGCGTCACCTGCTCGCCGGCGAACATGTTCGCAAACAGACGAATGGTGAGCGAAACGGGCCGCGCCGCGTGGCTAACGATTTCAATCGGCAGCATCAACGGGGTCAACCACCAGATGGGACCCGTGAACTGCTTAATGTAACCGCCGCCCTGCGCCTTGATCCCCTGAATGTTGTAGTACAGGAACGCGAGCATCGCAATGCCGGCCGGAACATAGTGGTACATCGTCGGCGATTCGAACATCGGCACCACTCCGATCAAATTACAAAACAGCACGAAAATGAAGAAAGTCCCCGCGATCGGGATGTACTTCTTATAGTCGTGGTGCACATTGTCATGCGCCTGTTCCGACAAAAACTCGTAGATCGATTCCAGCACGTGCTGCAACTTGCCCGGGGCCGTCATCGAAAGGCTGCTCTTGCCGATTGCAAAAACGATCACAATCAGCAGCGCCACGAACAGTTCCATCGTGATGTAGTTCGCCCAAGGCCGCGCGTGGGTCGGCATGCCGGCCATCGACAGTACCGAGTTGCCGAGCCCGGCAAGATGATCGTTAAAAAGTACGGTGAGCCACAGCTCAGGAGTTTCGTGCATAGATCAGTTGATAGACCGTTTCGCTCATCGCAGCCATCACGGCGGTCAACAGACCAACGAGGAAAGCGACAGGGCTAACGGCAAATATCTTGAGCATAACATAGCCCACCCCTCCCAAGACAGCCAAACGCAGCCCCAACATCCCCGCCCGCGCCGGAGTCGGCCGCGAAAACACCCGCTCCAACCACCGAAAATTCGCCCACGCCGCCACCGCCCCCACCCGTGCAGGTCCCCTCGCCGCCGCCACCACCCCCGCAATCAACCACACGATGTACCAAAAATGCGTCCCGAAAACATGATCGAGCCCCAGCCCGATCCCATACCCCACCAGCAGGCTCACCGGCAGAATCAGCGCCAGATTCATGTAGTCCGACATCAGCCGGCCCACGCTGCGTTCCCGCTTCACTGCCCCGCCACCGCCAACGTATGCCGCGCATGGCAGTTCATGCAACTCACCTTCGCTACCGCCGATCCCGCCGGTTTCCCTTTGCAAGCCGCCGGCGTCGTCGCATGGCACTTCGCACAGCCCGCCTGCGTCACCGTCCATTCCTTCATCGCATGATGCCCATGGCACGTACTGCAGTTGGCCGATTTCGCCGTCCGCTGCACCATCGCCACCTGATGCTTACTCTGCATATACTGCGTCTTTTCCTGCGCATGGCAGTTCCCGCACATCGCCGCCACCTCATCCGGGGCCGCCACCCGATCCGGTGCCGACTCCCCATTGCTCTTCCGATGCTTATCGCTCGGTCCGTGGCACACCCCACACTCCAAGCCCGCCTTCGATGCATGCTTATGCGAGCCGAAGTCCGCAATCTGCTCGGTATGGCACGGCGAGCAGGAATGCGGAGCCTGCCCCTGCGCCATACCCGCGAGCATGAGCAACCACCAAATCATCCTAAACGCCTCTTCACGATCGTCCGCGAAATATCGCTCATCTTCGCCATCCCCGCCAGCGCCATCGCCAGCTTCAACTCCGCGTTCAGCATCCACAACACCCGCTCCACCCCCGGCTGTCCAAACGCGCCCAACCCCCACAACGGCGCCCGCCCCACCAACACCGCCTTCGCCCCCAACGCCAACGCCTTCAAAATATCCGTACCTCGCCGCAACCCGCCGTCCATCAACACCGGCACCCTGCCGCCCACCGCGTCCACACAATCCGGCAACGCGTCCAGCGTCCCGATCACCCCGTCCAACTGCCGCCCACCGTGGTTGGAAACGACGATCGCATCCGCCCCGTACTTCACCGCCAACGCCGCGTCCTCCGGGTTCACGATGCCCTTCACAATCAACGGCATTTTCGATCCGTCTTTGAACCAAGCAATCTGCTCCCACGTCATCTGCGGCGTATGCGGTTGCCACATCGCCGGCAGCGCCGGAGACCGCGGCGGAGGCTTCGGCGCGCCTTCCTTCGGCACCCCGCTCTGCATGTAGCCGTAGTCAAAACGGTTGCGATTGTTGCGATCGCGGTTCGACTGGTACTGGTTGTCCACCGTCAGCGTAATCGCCTTCCCGCCGCCGTCTTCCACCCGCCGCGCATACCCCCGCGCCTGCGCCTTATTCGCCGCCCCAATCGTGTTCGACCACCACAACAGCGGATCGCCCTTCTCCAAAATCTTCTGCACCCCGGTCGCTGAGCAAATCAGCGTCTTCGATGCCAACGCCGCCCGCGCCACAATCTCATCGGCGTTCTGAATCACCAAACTCTTCCCGCCCGTCGGAGCAATCAGGATCGGGCTCGCCAGTTTCATCCCCAACAGCTCCGTCTCCAGCGAAACCGTCGACACGTCCGTCATCACCCGCGGCATCAAAAACACATGCTCATACGCCGACCGGTTCGCCCGCAGCGTCAACTCGTCCTCCACCCCACCCGCGATGAAGTCGTATGCCAGCTTGTGCATCTTCCGCTTGGCCACTTCCTCAAACTCGTGCACGTTGATCGGCCCCATCAAATCATCCGGCACCTCCCCCTGCAAAAGCGGCGACCCCGCCGCCAAAGTCATCAGGTTCCTTACCAGTTCACGCCGATTCATCGTTTCGCCTCCAGAATGGCCGCCGCCTGCTCCCCGGCCTCTTTGACCAGGATGCCCATCTTCGGATGCGACGGCTCCATATCGGCCTTTAATCCTATCTCTTCGAGCGCCTCCGATGTGGTCGGCCCAATCGACGCCACCACCATCCTCCTCAACCCCGCCAGCACGTCCACGCCTTCTTCCTCCGCCACACTCAGCAAGTGCGTCACCTGAATCGACGTCGTCAGCATCACCACGTCAAACGCCCCGGCCGCAATTCCCCGCGCTGCCGCCCGCAGCGGACCCGTGTCTTCCGGCAGCGCCCACTGATACACCGGCACCGCCGTCACCGTCGCCCCAAACGCCTCGAGCGCCCCCATCAATTGCAAATTCGATTTCCCGTACTCCTGCACCGCAATCCGCCGCTCCGGCCGCCCCGCCATCACCCCCATCACCTCCCGCCACGTGTTCGGTTCCGGTGCCATCGCCGCCGCCGGCACGCCCCATTCCCGCAGCACCGCCATCGGCTTCGGCCCCCGCGCCACCACCGCCAACTTCTTTAACTCCGCCGCCAAAGCCCCCTCCGGCCACACCGTGCTCAGAATCTTGTCCAGCGCCCGCGTCCCCACGCCCGTCAACAAAATCACCAACTCAAACTCGCCGGCCCGCAATCGATCAAAGAACGTGAAAGCCTCCGGGTTCTCCGCCAGCGGCACCTCCCGCATCGAAGGTGCCACCGTCGCCACCCCCCCGTTCTTCTCGATCAATACCGCCATCTCCGGCGCCCGCCGCGACTCCAGCGAGAGCACCCGCAATCCATCAAATCCCATCTCTCTAGGATAGGGTGCAATAGTCCGGCCGGTCACCCGCTGACGCGTGCCGATACTCTTTCACAATCTTGCCGCCTCTAACGAGAAACGCCCCCGGCATCTGAAACCCATCGCCCTCCAAAAAGCCCACCCCATGTTTGCGAAACGAAGCCAGTCCCCGAGACCACACTCCCGGCCCCAGCAACTGCCACAAGCTCCCCCGCCGCAACCCAAAAGCCTTGTACAACGCCCGCTCCGGATCATGAATCCGCTCCACGTCCGCCATCCCGTACTGCGCAAAAAACTCCTCCGACCCGCCCATGTGCACCAGCACAATCTTCGTCCCGTTCGCCTCGATCTGCTTCCTCTGCCGGCTCAAATCCGCCAGCGTCTCCCGGCAAAACGTACACCCCGCATGACGCAGAAACACGACCAACGAGTTCCGCCCCGCTAAAAACGAACCCAAATCCCCCACCGGCCCCGCATCCGTCCAAGCCCCCTTCAAAATCAGAAAAAACGGCACCAGCCAGATCAAATCGTTCGTAATGTTGTTCACCCCGAACCACCAGCTGAACCGCCCCTCCACCGCCGACTGCACGAACCCGATCGGCCCAAACACCTTCCCCAGAAAGCCCACCAACACAATCGGCCAATGCCGATACGGGTCCAGCGAAGCCAGCGCGTAGCCCACCCCGTAAACCCCCACAATCATCGCGATGCACTGCCAAAGCTCTGGATAATTGGGCCGTGCCATGCCCGCCCAATCAAACATCAGATTCGGCCAAAGCCCCACGAGAAGCCCCCAAGCCACGTTGTACACACCCGCCGCCAACAGCCATCGCTTCATCCAATTCGGTGCCATATTGTCTAGTAGATGCGAATCCGCCCTGGACCGTCGTGCTATCTTCGGAAAGCCAGCCTCCCGCATGCCGGAACTATCGCTTCAACTCCTCCTCGACATCCTGGCCATCGTCCTTATCGACCTGCTCCTGGCCGGTGATAACGCCGTCGTCATCGCGCTCGCCGTCAAGTCGCTCCCCGAACGCGAACGCAAACTCGGCATCCGCATCGGTGCCGGTTTCGCCGTCGTCCTCCGCATCGGCCTCACGTTCTTCGCCGCCCAACTGCTCCAAATCCCCTGGATTAAACTCATCGGCGGAGTCCTCATTTTCTGGATCGCCGTCAAACTACTCACCGACGCCGCCGCCGACGCCGCCGGCGTCAAACCCGCCACCACCCTCATGTCGGCCATCTGGTACATCCTGATCGCCGACCTGACCATGTCCACCGACAACATTCTCGCCGTTGCCGGCACCTCCAAAGGCAGCCTGCCCCTGCTCATCTTCGGCCTCGGCCTCTCCATCCCCTTCGTCGTCCTCAGCTCCAACCTGCTCTCCACCATCATGGACAAGTACCCGGTCATCGTCTGGATCGGCGCCGCCATTCTCGGCCGCGTCGGCGCGGAAATGATCGTCACCGACCCCGTCGTCCACACGAATCTCCATCCGTCCTTCGCCGTCGAAATCACCGCCCAGGTCGCAGGAGCTCTTCTCGTCGTCGCCGCCGGCTGGTTCTTCTCTAAGCGAAAAGCGGCGTAAGCACCTTCCCGTGCACATCGGTCAACCGCCGTTGCAGCCCGTTGTGATACCAGCTCAGCCGCGTATGATCCAGCCCCATCAGGTGCAAAATCGTCGCATGAAAATCGTATAACGTCACTGGATTATCCGACGCCTTATACCCCAACTCATCCGTCGACCCGTAGCTGAAACCCTTCTTCAGTCCCGGCCCCACCATCCACGACGTGAACCCCTCCGGGTTATGATCCCGACCGCCTTCCCCCAGCCCCTCGCTAATCGGTAAACGCCCGAACTCCGTCGTAAACACGACGAGCGTATCGTCCAACATCCCCCGCTGCTTCAAGTCCTTCAGCAGCGTCGCCGTCGGCTGATCCAATATCCGCGCGTTCTTCCCGTGGTTGGCCACCAAGTCCTCATGCGCATCCCAGTTCACGCGCGGAGCCCCGAAGTGCCCGCCATTGTACATCTGGATCACCCGCACCCCGCGCTCCATCAACCGCCGGGCCAGCAAGCAGTTATAGCCGTAATCCCGCATCGCCGGGTCGTTCAACCCATAGCTCTCCCGCGTCGCCGCGCTCTCGCCGCTGATGTCGGTCACCCCCGGAGCCGCCAACTGCATCTTCGCCGCCAGTTCATACGCTCGAATCCGGCTCACGAGGGCGTCCTCCCCCGGGTTCGCCGCCGCATGCTCCTCGTTCAACTGGCTCAGCAAATCGTAACTCGCCGCCTGCGCCTTCGCCGGCACCGCCGTCGGCGGACGCAGATTCATAATCGGCTGCTCCTGGTTCCCAAACGCCACCCCCTGGTGCATCGCCGGCAAAAACCCGTTCCCCCAGTTCGCTACCCCACACGGCGGCAACCCCCGCCGATCCGGCAGCACCACAAACGAAGGCAGGTTCTCGTTCTCACTCCCCAGCCCATAACTCACCCACGAACCAATCGAAGGGAACCCCTGAAAAATGAACCCCGTCGACATCTGAAACAGCGCCGGACCATGCGCGTTCGACCGCGTCACCATCGAATGCAGAAACGTCGTATCGTCCACGCAGCCCGCCAAATGCGGCAGCAACTCGCTCACCCATTTCCCGCTTTTGCCGTGCTGCGCAAACTGCCACGGCGACTTCATCACTGTCCCCCGCTTGCCGAAAAACGGCGTAATCGTATTCGCCCCCTGCGTCTCCTTACCGTGGTGCTTTACGAGCTCCGGCTTGTAGTCGTAGGTATCCACCGCGCTCAACCCGCCCGGCAGAAAGATCATAATCACGCGCTTCGCCTTCGCTGCAAAGTGCGTCCCCTTGCCCTGCAAAAGCTGAGCCAGCGCCAACCCGGCGGCCCCGCCGCCCACGTTCCAAAGTAAGTCGCGTCTCGTCATGGGATGTATAGAAACTCGTTCGTATTCAGCAAAACCCGGCAGAACAAAGCCAACGAATGGTCCCCCGCGTACTTCCTGCCCAGCGCCAACTCCCGCGCCGTCGGCCCCCGCCCCAGCACCAGCTCATAAGCCCGTTCCACGCTACCCGCCCGCCCCGCCAGCTTCTGCGCCTGCTCCCAAACGAACTCATCGTTCAGCAGCGTCAACGCCTGCAGCGCCGTGTTCGACGATGTCCGCTGCGGCGTCGCCACGCTCGGGTCCGGGCAATCGAAATTGTCCATCATCAGTTGGTCCCCGCCCCGTACATTGAACCGATACACGCTCCGCCGCCAAGTCTCCGGCCCCGGCTTCGCAATCGCCTTGAAAATGTACGATCCGCCAGACCCCATCTTGTGCAGCGGAAAGCTCGGCCCGCCCATATCCAGCCGCAGCGTCCCCGCCGCCGCCAGCATCGTATCCCGCAGCGTCTCGGCGTCCATCCGCTTCAGCGGCATATGCCACAGCAACCGATTGCCCGCGTCAATCCCAAACGCCTTCTCGTTATGCGTCGCCGCCTGTTGATACGCCTGCGTCGAAAGAATCTGCCGATGCAACCACTTCAAGCTCCAGCCATTCTCGACAAACGAAGCCGCCAACCAATCCAGCAGCTCCGGATGCGACGGTCGATCCCCCATCAGCCCGAAATCGCTCGGCGTATTCACCAGTCCATTGCCGAAGTGGAAGTACCAAACCCGGTTCACAATCACCCGCGCCGTCAACGGATTCGCCGGATCCGTCATCCAATCCGCCAGCGCCAACCGCCGGTCTTTGCCCCTCGGAAACTGGGCCGGCACCACGCCCAACGCCCCCGGCTCCACCGGTTCCTTTTTCCGCGCCACGCTCCCGCGCTCCAGCACGTAAGCCTGGTCCGGAGCATGCGGCACCGCCGCGTACAGCTTCGGCGGAGCCGCGATCTTCGCCAAAGCCGCCTTCAACCGATCCCGCTCGGCCTTCAACTCCGGAACCAGCTTCGGGTCCGGCGCCACCGGAATCTCGGTCTCCACCAATCGAACGTGGTCCAGCGAACTGGCCACCTCCACCCACTGCTCGCCTCGCTTCGCCTCCACCCGATAAACGTTAATCAGCCCCGGCTTCCGAGCCAAAGTATCGTCCGTCGCCCACGTGATCTCGGCCCCCGCCTCCACCGCCCATAACGGCAAAATCACCGGTTCATCGGGAGTCGCCTTCCGCGGAGCCGTCCAATCCCGAATCTCCCGTCCCCCCACCGTCAGCCAAGCCAGTTTCGCCAGCGGCCCATCATGGCCCGTAATCACCAGCCGCAACTCGCCCCCGCCCCGCAGCCGGTTCGTATTGAAAACCGGGTTCAGCGGAATCCGCCGCGGGTCCTTGGCCCGCTCAGCCGCAAACGTCCGCATCGCCGTCCGCAAATATGTCGCCCGCACCGGATCTTCGGCATCCGCGATCCGCTGCTCCACCGCCTTCAACTCCGCCCGCAAAGGGCTCGTGGCCTGATCGTAAGCGGCCTTTGCCTCTCCCGAAACCACCTCCCGAGTCCCAAACCCGACCGACTGAAAAACGCCCGTCAGCTTGTAGTAATCCTTCGTCGGAATCGGGTCGAACTTATGGTCGTGGCACCGGGCGCAGTTGGCCGTCATCGCCTGAAACGTATGCATGGTCGTCGTGACCATATCGTCGAGTTCATCCATGCGAGCCGTCGCCTTCATCGCGACGTCTTTATTCAGCTCCGCGCTCACCGAGTCCCACGGCCCCGCCACCAGAAACCCCGTCGCCCGCACCATCTTCGGATCCCCCGGGGCGATCAGGTCCCCCGCAATCTGCTCCCGCAAAAATTCCGGATACGGCTTATCGGCGTTCAACGCCTCAATCACGTAATCCCGATACGGCCACGCCAACGCCCGTTCAAAATTATGCTCCCCGCCGTCGGTCTCGCCAAAGCGGACCACATCGAGCCAGTGCCGCCCCCAGCGCTCCCCGTAGCGCGGCGAGGCCAAAAACGCTTCCACCGCATCGGCGTAAGGCAGCGTACCCTCCGGCGGCATCCCCGTCAAGTCAAAAGCCACCCGCCGCAGCAGCGTTCGGTCATCCGCCTTCGGCGCAAACCCCAGCCCCTTGGCCTGCAACTTCTGCAGCAAAAACGCGTCAATCGGGTGCGCGGCCCCCGGCGGCACCGCCGGCTTCAAAACCGGCCGAAACGCCCAAAAGACTTTCTTCGCGGTCGCGGTCAACGGCTTCGACCCCGCCGCCACCCAAGCCTTCACGGCGGCCACCTCGTCCGGCCCCAAACGTGGCCCGCCCAGCGGCATCTCGCCGCTCTCGACGCGAGCCACGATCTTCGCCGAACCGGCCTTCGTCAGGTCCAGCCCCGCCGATACCTTCTCGCCGCCGTGGCACTTCAGGCAGCGCTGCTCGATGACCGCCGCCGGCTCCGCCGCCCACGCCAAACTGCTGAATGCCAGTAAAAACCAACGCATAAAGCTGGTGGGCCCTCCCGGACTTGAACCGGGAACCAACGGATTATGAGTCCGCTGCACTAACCATTGTGCTAAGGGCCCTGATCTTACAGCCTACCATCACCACATGTGATAAAACCCGTCGTGCTCGAACACCCGCACCGGCGTCTCGAAAACATCGCTCAAGCACTCCTCCGTCAGCACCTCCGCCTTCGGCCCGTCCCGATAGATCCGCCCCCGTCGCATGCACACTACGCGGCCAATCTCCGGAATGATATCCGGCAGGTGGTGCGTCACCAGAATCACCGTCACCCCGCTCCCCGCCAGCGTCCGCATCACCTCCCGCAGCTCCCGCATCGCCGCAATGTCCAGCGAGTTGCAAGGCTCATCCAGAATCAGCGCCTTCGGCCGATGCGCCAGCGCCCGGCCGATCACCGCCCGCCGCACCTCGCCGCTCGACATCTCCGTCAGCAGCCGATCTTTCAAGTGCCGAATCTCCAGCAGGTCGAGCAGCTCCTCCGCCCGTGCTTCCATTTCCGGCGTGATCGGGTGGTACGGCCAAATCCCCACGCTCGAATGGAACCCCGACAGAATCGTCTCCAGCACCGGATACGGCTGCGTGCACTGGTGAACCAGGTCGTTCGTCACGATCCCCATCCACGCCCGCAGCTCCCAGACGTTCCAGATCTGCTGTCCGTAAACCTCCATCCGGCACCGCGGCACCGGCCAGCGCGGATACAGCTCCCGCGTAATCGTCTTGATCAAAGTCGACTTTCCTGAGCCATTTGGGCCCAAAATCGCAATGTGTTCGCCCTCATTGATCGAAAGCGAGCACTGGTCGAGGGCGGTCACCTCGTCGTGCATCACTGTAACATTTTCCCACCGCAGTAAAGGAGTAACCATATCCAGACCTCTATTATCTCCCCGAATAGGATAAACTGGTTGGATCCGGGGAGTTCCTCCCCTCTTTGGTAAGGAGAATCTATGAAGCTTCAACAAGCTCTGCGCAGAGCAGCAATCGCCACCTTGGCGCTGTTCGTTCTCGCGATTTCCGGTTTCGCACAATCGGACAATGCAAGCATTTCGGGCGTTGTGAAAGATCCCAGCGGTGCTGTGATCGCCAACGCCAAAGTCAGCGTGAAGAACGACGGTACCGGGTTCGAACGCACCACGACCTCCAACAGCTCCGGTTTCTACACCGTTACTAACATCTCGCCCGGCTACTACACGGTCACGGTCGAAGCCCCTGGCTTCAAGAAGTCTGCGTCTAGCCGCAACAAGCTCGATGCCGGTCTTCCCATCGCCGTCAACATGGAAATGTCCGTCGGTCAGTTGACCGAATCGGTCACCGTGGAAGCGAGCGCTGCGCAAATCAACACCGAATCGTCGACTGTCGGTAAGACCGTCGAACAGGCCCAGATCCAGAATCTGACCCTGAACGGCCGCAACCCGCTGTTCGCCGCCCTGCTCCGCCCCGGTGTTCGCGGTGGTGCCTTGTCCGGTTTCAGCTTCGGCCTCTCCAGCGGTGGCTTCACCATCAACGGTGGCCGCTCGCAGGATTCGCTCATCACGGTTGATGGCGCCGTCGCCATGCGTACCCGCGCCAACGGCACCTCCATCGGTACCGCTGACGCCGATACGGTTCAGGAAGTGCAGATCCTCGCCGCTAACTACTCGGCCGAATACGGCCGGTCGAGCAACGGCCAGATCCGCATGGTCACCCGCTCCGGCCAAAAGGACTTCCACGGCAGCTTCTACGAGAACTTCCGCAATAATGTCCTCGATGCCAATAGCTGGACCCGGAACCGCTCCGCGTCGACCAACTTCGTGCCGCCGCTCAAGTTCAACCAGTTCGGATACAACGTCTCCGGCCCGGTGATGATCCCGAAAGTGTTCAACAAAGAACGCCAGAAGCTCTTCTTCCTGTTTGCTCAGGAGTGGGTCAAGTTCCGTCAGGACGTCAACAACGGCGGCCAACGCGTCCCTTCGCTCGCCATGCGTAACGGTGACTTCAGCGAACTGCTCGGCACCAATCTCTTCTATGGCGCCCCCCGCGTCATCAACGATCCGCAAACCGGCGCACCCTTCCCTGGCAACATCATCCCGGCCAACCGCCAGAGCCCGAACGGCATGGCGTTTCTCCGGACCTTCCCCGCCCCCAACGGCATCTTCCCCGGTAACAACAATTTCTTCCAGGTTCGGCCCCAGCCGCAGAACCAGCGGAAGGACACGGTCTCGGTCGACTTCAATCCGACCTCGAACCAGACTATCCGCTTCCGCCACCTGAACTACTCCTTTGACGTGGCCAACGGGTTCGCCAGCGGGTTCGACTTCGCGCCTTCGGCTCTGAACCGTCCGAACAAAACCGCCAGCCTGACCCACGTGTGGACGATCAGCCCGACCATGATCAACGAAGCGACCATTACCGGCTCCAACGACCGCGTCACCATCGCCGTGCAGCGCCAGGGCCGCTACCAGCGCTCGGTCAACAACATCACCTATCCCTATCTGTTCAGCGATCCGAAAGAGATCCAGGACAAGATCCCGACGGTGGTTATCCCGAACATCGGCCAGATCGACGGTGGTCCGTACCCGTCCAGCTCCGCCGGTCCCATCTACACCTTCTCCGACAACCTGACCAAGATCGTTGGCAACCACACCTTCAAGTTCGGGGCCACCTTCGAACGGTCCGGCCAGAACGACTTCGACCAGATCAACGTCTCCGGCGTCCCCGGCGGCACCAACAACCAGAACGGCCGTTTTGAATTCAACGACGTCCGCCCTGGTGGCGCTCCGGGCACCGGCACCGGCCTCACCAACGCCGCGCTTGGCCTCTTCTCGACCTACGCCGAGATCGGTCCGCGCAGCTTCACCCCGTATCGCGGTCACATGTTCGAATACTTCGCTCAGGACTCCTGGCGCGTCAATCAGAAGCTGAAGCTCGAACTCGGCTTCCGCGGCACCTGGCAGAACGGCTATTACAAGTCGCTGTGGGGCAATGAAGCCTACTTCGACCCGAAGAACTACGATCCCGCCCAGGCGGCTGTCCTCGACCGCGCCACCGGCAACGTCCTGAGCGGCAACCGTTACAACGGCGTCCGTATTCCCGGTTCGTCCTTCCCGGCCGCCGGCAAGGGTCGCGTTCCGGCCATCGACTCGGGCTTGTTCAACAACCTGCTCGACGGCGGCAACGGCTATCCCGCTCCGAACCGGCAGAACTTTATGCCGCGCCTCGGCTTGGCGTATTCCATCACCCCGAAGCAGGTCCTCCGCGTCGGCTTCGGCGGCTTCGTCTCCCGTCCTGGCGTGTATGACAGCGTGTTCCTCGGCGGCAACCCGCCCTTCCAGCCGATGGCGTCCGTCACCAACGGAAACGTCGATCAGCCCGGCGGCGCTGCCCGCGTGGCGTTCCCGCAGTTCTTCATGACCATCGATCGCGCTTACAAGGTGCCGCTGTCTTACCAGTGGAACGCCACCTACCAGCGCGAAGTTGGCTTCGGCACCACGCTCGAAGTCGGCTACGTCGGTACGGTTGCCAACTTCCTCGCCCGCGAACGCGACCTGAACCAACTGCCCACCGGCACCACGTTCCAGGCTGCCAACGCTGGCGCGAACGTCAACTTCCTCCGCCCCTACAAGGGCTTCGCCAACATCCCGATGCTCGAGCACTCGGGCCGCAGCACCTACAACGGCTTGCAGATTGAGGCCAACCGGCGTTTTGCGAAGGGTCTCCTCTACAGCTTCTCCTATACGCTGTCGAAGACCATGGACAACAACTCCGGCCCCCGCGACGGTTTCTACGACACCTTCAACCAGAGCCTGAACTGGGGCAAATCCGCCAACGACACCCGGCACATCGCCGTGGCCAGCGTTGTGTACGAACTCCCGTTCTTCAATGGTTCCAGCGTGAACAAGGCCGTCAAGGCTTTGGCTGGCGGCTGGCAGATCAATGCCGTCAACCAGTGGCAGACCGGCACCCCGATCACCATCGGCAACGGGAACGACTACCTCGGAACCGGTTCAAGCAACTTCAAGCCGTGGAACCTGAACTTCACGCCCGATAACTCGGGCCGCCAGTTCAGCAACGTTACCGCCGCCGGTAACTATACAGGGGAACCGAACTTCTACTTCCCTGTTACCAACGGCACCACCGCGCTGGCCACCCAACCGGCCAACGGCACGTTGCCCAACCAGAACCGCAACTCGATCGGCTTCAACAATCCAGGATTCCAGAACTGGAACCTCGCAATGTTGAAGGTGTTCCGCTTCGCCGAGCGTCAGTCTGTGACCTTCAAGGCCGAAGCGTTCAACTGGATCAACCACCCGAACTGGGGTGGCGTGGATACCAACCCCACCGCCGCCACCTTCGGCAAAGTCACCGGCAAGAGCAGCGAACGCAACATTCAGCTCAGCCTCCGCTACAGCTTCTAACCGAAACTTCAACTCCAATCGGGATAGGGAGGAGCCTCGCGGCTCCTCCCCTCCCACACCACCGGACATGCGGGTCCGCATCCGGCGGTTCGGCGGGTTGAGCTATTGCCCGCCAGTTAGGCTCGGAATCCCGAGCGAGTCGAAGTAAGCATTGGACAGCGCCAACGCAAGAG
>JAPKZA010000413.1:34188-35919 GCA_026394015.1 Acidobacteriota bacterium | reverse complement strand
TGCGGCGAGTAAGATCACGCGAGCCCGCTCCGCTATGCGCACTTCAGTCTTACGACCGTTTGCCCACGCCTCCAGCGCCGTTCGTTGTTCGGCGGAAAGTTCGACTGGCGGAGCAACACGCATAAATATCGAGCACCTCAATGGTAGAGACGCCAAAATCGCTATACGGGTTACCATTACCGAAGCACTACACTAGAGCGGTTGGCTGCTGAAGCCGCGCTGCTCGCTCGGTAATCGAAGACGGAAGCCATTCGGCGGGCGCTCGAAGAGACGAAACGTCAGAAGCCCTCTGAGTTGAGTTCTCATCGGCGGGCGGGAAAACGCGTCGCGGTGGGGCGAATTGGGGCTGCGCGGTGGTGAGAACGGTCGTGGCACTAAACGCGGTTGACGGTGGCCGAGGGAACGGTGTCTTATTGTGTTTTCAATCGGGGAGTTAATGGATGCAGGCGAGCGGGAGAGGAGTCTTGCGAGCCCAACGCAGTCCACGGGGGGCTTCGGGCGGGTTGTCCTCAGTCTGGCGGATCCGTCAGTTTGCGGAAAGTCGATCCAGATGACGCTCGTCCGCGCCGCTCAGATCGGACGCGCGGCCGGTTGGCGATTCCTGTAGGGATGTCGCCTACGCGATACTGCGCTACCGCACATGCGCCAGCAAGTTTCTGGCGCGGGAGTGCAGATCGCAAATCGGTTGGTGGTTGCGGGCTGTATTGGACTGACGCAGCTTCATCCGTCTTATGCTTGGCTTCGGCGCGCCTTTGACGCCACGTCGGTGGTATATTCTCGTAATGCATCGTAGCTGGATTCTTCGGTTCGGCGGCATCTCTGCTGCTCTCGTGCTTCTCGTTGTTGCCTCGCGCGGCGTCGCCGAACCCAATACGGTTCAGGAGATCGTGCCGGGCGTGTGGTTCCGGGAGGGCGACATTGATAAGCAGGGCCACTGTAACAACGTCATCATTGAGATGAAGGATTACCTAATCGTGGTGGACGCCAATTTTCCGTCTGGCGCGGAGTTGGCGGCGGCCGATGCGCGGAAGCTTTCGAAGAAGCCGATCAAGTACGTTTTTGACACCCATCACCACGGCGACCACGCTTATGGCAACTCTACCTGGACTAAGTTAGGCGCGACTACCCTTGCCTATGTCGGGGTGGCGCAGGAGATGAAGCGGTATGAACCCAAGCGGTGGGCCGAGACGAACCGAAAGGACGTAAAAGACCGGGGAGAAACGACGGTGGAGCCGCCGAAGCAGACGTTTGATAAGACGCCGTTCGTGTTGGATGACGGGACGCGGCGGGTGGAATTTCACTTCTTCGGTTGGGCGCATACGCGGGGGGATGGGTTCGTTTATCTGCCGAAGGAGCAGGTGTTGGCGACGGGCGATGCGATCGCTAATGGGCCGTTCAATTACATGGCGGATGCGCATATAGCGAACTGGCCGAAGGTGGCAGAAGCAGCGGGGAAGCGGCCGATTCGCCATGTGCTGCCGGGCCACGGACGGCCGGGTGGGCGGGAGGTGATTGCAGGCCAGGCGCAGTTTATGCGGGAGATTTACGCGGGGGTAAAGGGGTTGTTGAAGGGGGGCAAGACGGTGGATGATTTGCAGAAGATGGGGCTGAACAAGACGCTGGGAGCGGCGCTGGGCTTTTCGGCACCGGCGAAGAACTGGGTGGGTAGTGGGTTGGCGGGGCAAGCGGTGGCTACGGCGGAAGAGATTCAGCAGAAGAAGCCGCACGGGG
>JAPKZA010000413.1:0-34163 GCA_026394015.1 Acidobacteriota bacterium | reverse complement strand
GGGTTGGCTTCGGGGCGCAGAGCACGGTCCGGTTTGCGTCGCCAACGTTGGGATGGACATGGCGGCCGACGAATCGTAGAATCGAGCTAGGGTCCCAATAGCCCCCGAGGCCTCAATGACCATCAGCGTTGCCATCAAACCGGAACTTGAAGCTCGGCTCGCCGCTCGGGCTCGGACGAGCGGACAGTCGCTGGAAGGTTTGATCGAAGGCATTCTTGAACAGGAAGCTGGGGCTTTCGACAGCATCGCCTCTTCTCCTCAGCTTACCGGGGCTGAAAGGGCGCGGGCGTTCCGGGCCTGGGCGAAGGGATTCCCCGCTTCCGGCGCTACGCTGGGCCTCGACGACGTTAGCCGCGAGAGCTTCTATGAGCGAGAGTGACGGGTGGCAGTCGTCGTTGACACCAAAGTAAGGACAGCCGTGGCAGGAAGATTCGATCAACGCGATTGAACGCCGGCTGCTGGCCGACGAAACGATCTAGGTGCTTCCGCGGAATCTCGTTGCGTTCTGGAACGTTTGCACACGGCCGGCAAACAAGAACGGTATTGGGCTGTCGGTCGAAAGCGCTGATAGGCGGTTGACCTACCTCGAATCGCTTTTGACGGTATTGCATGACACGCCGCTCGTCTACTCCCAATGGCGAAAATTGATCGTTCAGCACGGAGTCAAGGGAGTTCAGGTTCACGATGCCCGGATCGCCGCAGCGATGCTGACTCATGGCGTAGAGCAGATTCTCACGTATAACCCGCGGGACTTCTCCCGATATGGAGCGATCACTCCGATTCACCCTTCAGCGCCAGTCGACGGGTAAAGCGGAGGTATCCGGTGGCGCAAGCCTCCCATCTGTTCCTTCGTCGGGTTAGGGGTGACCGGATCTAAGGGCGCGATATGAATTCGAGCGTTGATCATCGTCTTAAACAAGAAGGCGTCTTCGAAGACGTGACCTCCGCAGAGCCAGCCGAATGTCGTCCTTGGTGCCTTAAAGAATGCCATGCTCGTATGAGGAGGCTCCGTGCTCGACATTACCAAAGAGACCCAGTCGCTCGCAGCATTCCGGCGAAATTCCGGGAAGTTCATGAAGCAATTGAAGCAGGACAAATGCCCCATTCTTCTGACGGTGGAGGGGAAAGTGGAGGCCGTTCTGCAAGATGCCGCCACCTACCAACGGCTGGTGGATATCGCCGCGCGGGCCGAGGCCAGAGAAGGCATCCGCCAAGGAATGGATGACCTCGCGCGAGGGCAGCATCGTCCGGCCCGCGAAGCTTTAGAAGACTTCCGCAGCAAGCATGGCATACCTCGTTAGAATCTCAATGCGCGCTCCGCGATCTTGGAGAGATTTACGAATCGATCCACGCCGAGTCGAGCACACTGGCGTTCGGCAACTCGGGGAGCTATGCCCTGATCCAACAGCGATCGGATCCTGCTGCCTGGTCGACGGGGAACACTTCGGAATCGATGCTGGCAGCGGCATAGCCCAAGACCTGCCGTAAATCCTCGGTTTCAAGGTAGGGATACTCGGCCAAAAGCGAAGGCCAGTCCGGGTATATGGCTAGCAGTTCGAGAACCCGGCGCGCAGTGATTCGCATGTTGCGAATGCATGGCTTACCACCACACTTGCCTGGCTCCACAGTGATTCGATCAAACTGCGTGTCGAGTTCCATATCGTACTACCACTCTATAGGATTCGCGAGTGAGATGCGGCGTGGGTTGCAGGAGCGTCCTAACGAGTTCGGCACTCGCCTCGGCGGCGATGCCGATTGCTTTTCGTCGTGGGATCCTGGGATGTGGCTTTGAGCAAGCATGAAGAGGTTGGCGAGCGGCTGGCCCGCACGTCCGAAACGGAATCCCTTGGGGTGAACCCGCAATCGCGAGGGGATGTGGCTTTCCAATATCTTGCCTCCGCAGTCTGGCCGTTCCTCGAGGCCGAACAGATTGGAACGCCGGTCAGCCGCCAAGAAGAGGACAACATTCTGGGCTATGGCCCTGAAGGCTATTGACGAAAGTCGGGTTCGGTAGCGGCACGGTTCCCTATTCGGTAAAATCCGTTGGTGAGAGAAACGGGTTTTCGGGGTAAGTGGGCACCGGGAGGGCGGGTGAAACGGCGGGGCGTTGTCGTGCTGCTGCTCTTGGGCTTGGTCTTTACTCTGATGGGGGCTGTGCCGCTGATCCAGGCCCTGCCCGTGCTGCTCTACGCCAAGCGGGCTTTGGCCACCGTCGAGACGGTGGAACAACTCGCCGAGGCGAAGCGGTATCGCGTTCGGGTGGCGTTCGAGACCATGGAAGGAGCGGCGGGTCCGGCGACTGGTTCGGGGGGATGAGTTGGAGCTGTTCTCTGCTGTTGGCGACCCACAACGGGTGGAACTGTACACTCCGCAAGTCTTCTGGGTTCGGGGCTGGTGGTGGCTCGTAGCACCAGATGCGCGAAGGGGTCTAGACCGCGGGCCCTTGGTCGTTGGACATCGGCTGCGCAAAGACTAGGCGATAGCCGTTGAGGTCAACCACGTCGAACTCTACCATCCCATACTCCTGCGGACATGGGGGGCGCGCTATATTTACCTCCGGCAAGGCGGCGAATTCGGCATACAGCTCTTCGAGGTTGTCCGTAACGATGTAGACGTTCCAGGCTGCGCGCTCGGCGCGGCCGGGATCTGCGGGGGCGATGTAGCCGGGCTGGTTTTGGAGGAAGATCTCGACATCATCCCGCCGCAGGATGGCGAAGCCCGGGGGGAAATAGTTCGACTGGAAACCGAGACGTTCGTACCAAGCAATCGTCAGTTCGATGTTGCCGACGAGAAAGACCGTGGTGGAGTTGCGGAGCATCGCTAGCGCAAGAGCCGGGCGGCGAAGTTGTTTTCTCCGTGGACGTCCGTCAGCCGGAAATCGCGGCCCTGGAAGAAGTAGGTCAGCTTCTTGTGGTCCAGGCCCAGGAGGCTGAGCAGGGTGGCGTGGAGGTCGTGCATCGTCATGGGGTCCTGGGTGGCGCGGAGGCCGATTTCGTCGGTTCCTCCGATGACCTTGCCGCCTTTGATGCCTCCGCCGGCCATCCAGACGGTGAAGCCATACGGGTTGTGATCGCGGCCGTTACGGTTGCCGCCGCCGCCTTCGGCTCCGTCCGTAAACGGGGTTCGGCCGAAGTCACCGCCCCAGAGGACGACCGTGTTTTCGAGGAGGCCGCGGCCCTTGAGATCGGCGAGGAGGCCGGCGATGGGCTTATCCACCTTCTTGGCCATGAACTCGTGGTTTTGATCACATTGGTTGTGGCCGTCCCAACCGACCTCGGAACCTTTTTTGCCGCCGGAGTAGAGCTGGACGAAACGGACTCCGCGTTCGACCAGGCGGCGGGCCATGAGGCACTGCATGCCGAACTCGGAAGTCAGATTGTCGTCGAGGCCGTAGAGCTGGCGGGTGGCGGTGGACTCCTTCGAGATGTCGGCGACCTCGGGGACGGACATTTGCATTTTGAACGCGAGTTCATAGGAGGCCATGCGGGCGGCGAGTTCGTCGTCGCCGGCGCGGGCGTTTTTGTGGTCGGTGTTGAACTGCTGGAGGAGGTCGAACATTTGGCGCTGTTCGGGGGCGGAGATTTCGTCGGGGCGGTTGACGTTGAGGATGGGCGGGTTTTCGGCGCGGAGGGGGGTGCCTTGGTAAGTAGCGGGGAGGAAGCCGGAGCCGTAGAGGGGGGAGCCGCCTTTGATGCCGCCATCGAGCATGACGACGTAGGCGGGGAGGTTTTCGCTGGCGCTGCCGAGGCCGTAGACGACCCAACTGCCGACGCTGGGACGGCCGACGCGGGCCCAGCCGGTGTTCATCCAGTTTTGGCCGGTGATGTGGGTGAAGCCGTCGTGGTGGCAGGAACGGATGACGGCGAGGTCGTCGGCGTGGGCGGCGGTGTGTTCAAAAAGATCGCTGATTTCGAGGCCGGATTGGCCGCGCTTTTTGAAGACGCGGCGGGAGGCCATGAGGGGGACCTTGTCCATCTTCGTAAACTGGAAATCGACCTTGCCGAAGCTGGGGGGGACGGGCTGGCCGTTGAGGGAGGCGAGGAGGGGTTTGGGGTCGAAGGTGTCGAGGTGGCTGGGGCCGCCGTGCATGAAGAGGTAGATGACGCTTTTGCCTTTGGCGGGGAAGTGGGGGGGCTTGGAGGGTTTGTTGCCAGAGTTCGTGGAGGGGGTCGGAGGCCTTTTGGGCTTTGGCGGCGGCGCGGCGGGCTTGGGCGAGCATGAAGGTGGAGTTCATCATGGTGAGGGCTTGGGGGGCGACGGTGGTGGAGTCGCGGCGGGCGCAACTGACGGAGTTGTCGGGGAGGTCGAAGCTGGCGAGCATAGGGAGGGGGAAGGTTCGTTTGACGTAGAGATAGACGCTGCGGCGATCGTGTTCGGCGGTGTCGCGGGCTTCGGGCCACTGTTCGCGGGCCCACATGACGGAGTACTCTTCTTTGGACAGGGGCGGGATGACGGGGCGGCCGCCCATCTTTGTGTTGAGGGCACCGGCGGAGAAGAGGACGGAGTCGCGGAGGGCTTCGGCGTCGAGGCGTTGGCGATGGGCGCGCCAGAGGAAGCGGTTGTTGGCGTCGAGTTTCTCGTTGGCGGGGTGGGCGGTGGAGTCGCGCTGCCAGGCGGCGGAGAGGAGGATTTTGCGTTGGAGGGCTTTGATGCTGCCGTTGGCGATGAGATCGGCGGCGAGCGAATCGAGGAGTTCGGGGTGGGTGGGGGCTTCGCCTTGGCGGCCGAAATCGTTGGGGGTGGCGACGATGCCGCGGCCGAAGGTCCAGTGCCAGAGGCGGTTGGCCATGACGCGGGCGGCGAGGGGATTTTGGGGGCCGGTGAGCCATTCGGCGAGGGATTTGCGGCGGGTTTGGGGGTGGATGGTGGCTCCGGCGGCAAGGACGGCGGGGAGGGCAGGATCGATTTGAGGGCCTTGGTAGCGCCAGTCGCCGCGGGAGGTGAGGAGGATGTCGTAGACCTTGTCGGCGGGGCCGAGGACGGTGGCGGTTTGGGGGACGGGGTTGGCTTTGAGGGCGGCTTCGCCGAGTTCGCGGAGGAGGGTTTCGCGGGTTTGGGTTTCGGCGGGGGTGTAGCTGATATCGGCGGCGATGCCTTGGGCGTTTTCTTTGAGGCCGGCTTCGGTGAGGGCGAGATCGAGGTTGGCGGCTTGGAGTTTTTGGGCGGGGGTGCGTTTGGGGTCGGGGGTATCGTAGGCGGCGAGGATTTCGGGGGAGAAGCGGGCGCGGACTTTATCGACGACGCGTTGGCGGGCGGTTTGTTCGATGCGGTTGAGGGCGGTTTTGAGTTCTTCGACTTTGAGCCAGCGGGGGTAGCCGGACTTGTAGCCGTAGATGTTGAATTTGGGGATGACGGGGATTTCGCGTTCGTCGCTGGCGGCGAAGACGGCCATCATGGCGTGGTAGTCGCGGGCGGTGAGGGGGTCGAATTTGTGGTCGTGGCAGCGGGCGCAGCCGAGGGAGAGGCCGAGGAAGGCTTCGCCGGTGGTATCGACGACGTCGGTGAGCCATTCGTAGCGCTGTTGGCCGCCGAAGAGGCCGGCTTCGTGATAGACGGGGCCGATGGTGTAGAGGCCGGTGGCAATTTTGGCGTTGAGGTGGCGTTGTTTTTCGGGGGGGACTTGGAAGCCGCCATCGAGGGCGAGATCGTCGGGCCAGATTTCGTCGCCGGCGATTTGTTCCTGGAGGAATTGGGCGAAGGGTTTGTCGGCGTTGAAGGCGTCGATGACGTAGTCGCGGTAGCGCCAGGCGTTAGGGAAATAGATGTCGGTTTCGAAGCCGCCGGTGTCGGCGTAGCGGACGACGTCGAGCCAGTGGCGGCCGAAGCGTTCGCCGTAGCGGGGGGAGGCGAGGAGTTGGTCGATGAGTTTTTCGAAGGCTTGGGGGTCGGGGTTTTGGACGAAGGTTTGGACTTGGGCGGGGGTGGGGGGGAGGCCGTGGAGGGTTTGGTAGGCGCGGCGGATGAGGGTGCGTTTGGGGGCGGGGGCGACGGGCTTTAGGTTGTGGGATTGGAGTTGGGCGTTGATGAGTTGGTCGATGGAGAGGGGGCTGGGTTTGAGGGGTTGGAAGGACCACCATTGGGGGGCGGGCTGAGCGGGGGTGGACCAGGGTGCGCCGCTATCGATCCAGGTTTTGATGGTGGCGATTTCGGAGGCCGTGAGCGATTTTTTGCCGGGGGGCATTTGGAGGGCGGAGGTGCGCTGGATGGCTTGGAAGAGAAGGCTTTGGGTGGCGTGGCCGGGTTGGAGGGCGGGGCCGCGGGTGCCGCCTTTTTCGGCGGCGGCGCGGGTGCGTAGGTCGAGGCCGCCCATGGCGGTGGCGCCGTGGCAGGAGAGGCAGTTGGCTTGGAGGATTTGGAGGGCGGCGTCTTCTGCTTGCGCGGCTACGCAGAGGAGGAGCGCGAGGAGGGCGCGTCGCATGCCCATACGATATCGCAGTTTCGGGAGATGCGTTTCGAGCGTTGGAAGTTTTCTTCCCAGACGAAGCCGAGGTAGAGGGAGGATAAGCCGAGGATGGACCAGAAGGCGAAGCGGAGGAGTCGGCTCGAGAGTTCGCGGCGGGTGGGGGTTTGGGGGACGTGGACGATTTTGAGGTTCAGGATGTTGGCTACTTCGGTGGCGGCGGTGGTGGCTTGGTCGAGGGTGGCGTGGGGGCCGGAGAGATCGATTTGGAGACCGGCGAGTGTTTCGACGCCGACCATGTTGTAGGTTTCGAGGATGGCATCTTCGTCGGTGATGGTGACGCCGCGGATGAAGCAGTGGCGGATGTTGGTTCGGTTGGTGAGGCGGGGGAGGTGGACGGGGAAGGGCCAGACGATGTCTCGGACATGGTGGGGGGTGAGGATGGCGGTGCGGACGTTGCAGAGGGAGACGATGACCCAATAGACGGAGAAGAGATAGAGCGGGATGACCATGCGGATGGTGGGCCCGTCTTCGGGGTGGATCCAGGCTTCGACGGCGATGGCGCCGAAGACGACGGCCAGGATCGAGCCGAAGACTCCGTAGGGGATGGAGAGGTAGCGCTGGTGGATGGATTTTCGGGTCACGGGGCGACGTTCGATTGAGTCTAAAGGAGGCGAAGGAGGGTGATCGATTGGGCGCTGGTTTTTCGCCCATGGTTGCGAGGACCTGGTGCTATGGTTGTTTTTAACGCGATACAGAACGGACTGTTTTCGGCCGTGGTGGGCGGGATTTTGGCGGGAGTCGGGATCCAATGGTTGACCTACCTCATCAAAGAGCGCGGCCCGGACGTGGCGCTGGGCGAGGCGTTTGCGATTTACCTGGGGGTGATTGCGGGCGTCGTGTTCGGGTTCATCGTGGGCGTGATCTGTTCTCCGCTGATGCCGTTTTCGACCTATCTGAAGGGAATAGGTGTGGTGGTTGGTGGGCTGGTGGTAGTTTGCGCGCTGATTACCGGGGTTCGATGGCTGGGGGAGGAGCGGGAGCCGCGGATTCAGGGGAAGCTGGTTGATTTTGAATACGAGTTGCGAGCGCCGAAGGGCTTCAGCGGGCCTCCGGAGACGGCGGCGCTCTCGCGTTGGAAGGGGGAGACGTGGTCGGGCCCTTGGCCACTGGTTGCTTCGGAGTTTAAAGAGCGTGAGGGGCGGTGGGTGGTCCATACGTCTTTGGAGTATTCGCAGGCCGGTGGCGACTACGCGATCCGATTTTCGTTGGGCAAAGAGTTGATTCCGACGTTTTCGTTTCCGCACGCACCTTCGGCGAAGAACTTGGAATGGAGCGACTGGATGGACGCTGACGAGAGGTGGTCGAAGTCCGGGGCGGGGTTCCAGTTGCGGCATCGTCTGGTTTTTCGACCGGAGGAGGTTCCGCCGACACCGCAGCCCAGTTTCGAGGAGACAGTGGCGAAAGAGTTCGCGGCGCTGGAGGAGAGCGCGCCGGTGGGGCAGTGGTTACGGTTTCTGGGCTATCGCGATGTGCCGGCCGAGAGGATGCAGCGAATTGCGGCGGTGGTGGAGCAGCGGCAAGGCGAACTCGCGAAGTTGATTCGGTCGGCGGAGAAAGGAGAACGCGAGCTTGGTTTGCTGGGCGCGGCGCAATTGGAGAAGCCATCGCGAGAGGTGCAGGAGGCGATCCTGCAGGAGGGCCGCTTGGTGGCGGCTGACATCCGGAAGTATGAGGCCGGCGATTTGACGCTGGATCCTCGCGACCGGTTTATGGCTTGGCGGACAGCGTGGTGGAGGACTCGTCATCAGATGGCGGACTACGACGCGGGTCCGTTGCGGGAGATCTGTGAAGCGGCGGCGAGAGCCAAGCGTCCATCCGTTCTGGCGGAGGTTGCCGACAATGCCAAGGGAATGCTGGAGCGGATGCCGACGGTTCGTTAGTACGGACAGGGAATCTCGATCTCCTCTTTCTTGTAGTTTGCAAAAATATGAACGGGATATTGAACGTCAGGGCGAATTTGCACTAAGAGCTTTATCTCTCCAAGACGCATACGAGCGAAGTAGAATCGTCCGGGAGAAAGTTGCTCTCCCTCTCGGATCCAGTCGTCGGCTTCTGAGATTGCGAAAATGCGAAACTTACTCGTCGAAGTAAAGTAACAACGCAGGTAAATCTGCTTCTGCGCGTACTCGTGATCGTCGTTGGACAAATTGATAAGAGCGGTAAGTGGCAGCTTGACCCTTAGGTATTCTGATGGCGAGGACGGAACCAACCACACGGTCTTTCCGCCCGAAAGGTGGCCCTGCACGGTGATGCGGCAGAACTTTCCGATGAGGGCTTCGACGGCGATGGTCCGTCCCTGGGCCTTCCTGACGCCGAAGCCACACTCCGATTCCACGTCAGCGGTGATGGGTAGCGGACCTCCGCCGAACGCCTCGACGGCTACGGTGCTCCGTTGCGCCTCGGAAGGACAAGAGAGCAGCGAAGTGAGTGCCAAGCCCAGAGCGAGTTTGTATCGCATACCGAACCATTATGGCGACAGGGTTCTCACATCGCACGCGGACTTCTTCGAGGGGTTGGGTTCTGGAGAGAGGTCTCGCCGCTAGTTCGCTTCCCAGTTGTCATTGTTTGTCGTCCAGCGACCATCCTTCCATTGCATGTCGAAGGTCTTCCGGATTTGCTTCCCATCCTTGGTGCCGGTAACGGTCAAAGTGGCTTTCTCCGCACCTTCCGTCGCTTCCACGACAACGATTCCGGTCGGCTCCTCCTCTTTCATGAGGGTGACGAATTTGAGTCCATCGGGGCCTTGGAAATCCTGGGGGAAACGAGCCACTTTGCGGATGGCGGCCAAGTCGAGAAGTTGAACCGCCTTTCGCATGGCGAGGTAGGCTTTGACGCTGGCCAGCGACTGGGCATCCGCCCCTTTCTTGATCGCGCCCTGTTGCACTACAGGCGGAGCAAGCACCTTCAGGTCGAAGTCGACATCGATGGCTAGACGGAGATTTCCGAGCGAGCGCGCTGGCATTTTGAAACTGGCGGTGACTTGTTGCGGCGAATGGAGTTTGAACTGGAACTGTTCCATCGTCCCGGAGAGGCTGGCGGAACCGTTTTGATCGGAATTGATGGTCGAGAGGGAAAAGTAGGCGCGGTCGTCGCTGAACTCAAGGGTTAGACCGTGGATGGGGCCTTGCTTCATCTGGGTGAGGATGTCAGTTTTGGACCGCAGTTGGTCGGGCGAGATCGGAGCGTCACTCAATGCGATCCGGGTGACGAGGGCGTTGGCGAGAAAGGGGCTGGGCACCGTTACGGCGACGGCTTGATGCAGAGGGTACGTTTTGCCATCGAAGCTGATCGAGCCGGTAACTGATTCCGCGCAGAGGGGAACGGTGAGAACCCCGAGCATCGCCGCGAAGTGGAAATGATTTAGAGGCTGACGCATAGATTCCATCAGCTTAACTGAAATCGCGTGTTAGTGAGTTGGAGGCGTGAAGAGGCCGAAGGTGAAGATGTCGCTTTCGGCGGCGATGGAGACATACTGCTTGCCTTCGATCATGTAAGTGACCGGCGAGGCAAATAGGCTGCGGCCCATGGAGAAATGCCAGAGATCCTTACCGGTCTTGGCGTCGAGGGCGACGAGGTTGCCGTCGTCGTCTCCGCTAAAGATTACGCCTCCGGCGGTGGAGACCGTTCCCGCCCACATGACGCCCGGACCGGGCATGGGGTACTCCCACTTCTTGTTCCCGGTCAAGACGTCGAGGGCGCGGAGGTAGAACTTGCCGGGTTCGGTGGGGATGCCTTCGTTGCCGGTGCCGCGGAAGCCGGAGGCCGGGACGGGCTCCTTCGCGGAAGCGACGATGATGTCGCATTGCTCCAGGGTGACGACGTAGAAGAGGCCCGTGGCGGGGTTGTATGCCGGGGACATCCAGTTGGACGCGCCGCGGACCGAGGGGCAGACTTTGGTGCCGGCCGGGGTGGGGATCTTTTCGGGGACTACTTTGGGACGGCCCTTGTCGTCAAGGCCGGTGGTCCAATCGAGCTTCGAGACGAACGGTTGGGCGTGGAGGAATTCGCCGGTGACCCGGTCGAGGATGTAGTAGAACCCATTGCGGTTGGCCTGCACGAGTAGCTTGCGGGGCTTGCCGCGGTAGGTCGAGTCAAGCAAGACCAGGCTTTCGTTCGCGTCCCAATCCCAGACGTCGTGGGGCGTGAACTGGAAGTGCCACTTGAGTTTGCCGGTGTCGGCGTCGAGGGCGAGGACGCAGTCGGAGTAGAGATTATCGCCGGGGCGACGGCCGCCGTAGAAGTCGGGCCAGGGGTTGCCGGTGGGCCAGTAGATGGTGTTGAGAGCGGGGTCGTAGGAGCCGGTGGTCCAGGTGGGGGCACCGCCCATTTCGGCGGGGAAGTTCCCCCAGGTGTCCGAGCCGGGTTCGCCTTTGCCGGGGACGGTCCAGAAGCGCCAGGTTTCCTTTCCGGTGTCGGGATGGAGAGAGGCGACGAAGCCGCGTTGGCCGATCGAGGTGGTGTAGCCGGCGGCGAAGGAGGAGTAGGGGACGTCGAAGATAGGGCCTCCGGTGCGCCGGTTCAGGGCGATGAGATGGCAGTCGGCGGTGGCGAAGTAGACCTTGTCGCCGAGGATGGCGAGGCCGCGGTTGACGCGGGCCCCTTCGGCTCCCTTGGCGCGGTAGTGCCAGATTTGGCGTCCATTGCGGGCATCGAGGGCGACCATCTCGTTGGTGTTCGAGATGTACATGAGGCCGTCGTAGACGATGGGGGAGACTTGCAGCCGTTTGGCGCCGTCGAGGCGGTAGACCCATTTGGCGACGAGGTCTTTGGCGTTGGCGGGGGTGATCTGGTGGAGAGACGAGTGGCGGGTGGAGGCGTAGTCGCCGTTGTAGGTGAGCCAGTCGGCGTTGGGGGAGTTGCCGATGGCGGCGGGGGTGACTTGGGCGGCGCAGGCGAGGGGTAGTAGTAGCAGGAGGAGTTTCATTGTTGGGGGGGGGGTCGGGTGGATTGTTTGGCGAGGAAGGCGAGGAGGTCTTCGGGGTTGGCGACCGGGGGCATCATGGAACTCTCGGCGATTTCGAGAGATTTGAGATTGCGGCGTTCGAGGAGATGGAGGCGACCGGTCGCGTCGAGGATTTGGACGGAGTAGTTGTTGTAGTTCCTGGCGACGCCGCGCAGGGTGGAGCCGTCGGGGAGAACGGCGGTGGCGGAGCGGTAGCCTTCTTCGAGGCGAGCGGAGGGCTTACGGAGGGATTCGCGGAGTTGGTGGACCGAGCGTTCGGCACCGATGTTGGAGAGGTCGGGGCCGGGATGGCCACCTTGGCCGAGGAGCATGTGGCAGGTGGAGCATTTGCCATCGCCGAAGAACAGGGCTCGTCCGCGGGCGGGATCGCCGGGGAGTTGGGCGGAGATGGCGGGGGCGGTGAGGGAGCGGACGAAGGTGGCGATGTTGGCGACCGAGGGCGCGGGGAGGAGCGGGAAGTCCGGCATGGAGGAGCCGGTGACGCCTTTGCGGATGATGGTGGCGATGGTTTGGTGGGAGAGGCGACCCGCTCGTCCGGAGAGGAGGCTGGGCCCTTGACTGCCTTCGCCGGTGGCCCCATGGCAGCCGGAACAGGCGCCCATATAGAGCTCCCGTCCGGCTTCGATGGATGGCTGGGCGTGCGCGAGGCCGATGACGAGAGCGAGCAGCCAAAGTCGCCGCATGGTGGTTAGGCTTTACTCGCTTCGCGAACCGGAGGCAGGCGGTCGGCGATGTTGGCTTTGGTGCGTTTGAGTTCAGCGATGGCCTTGGCCCGGAGGCGCAGAAGCGTGGCCTGGTGGGCGGGCTGGATGGCGAGGTTGTTTAGCTCCTCGGGATCCTGGTCGAGATCGTAAAGCTCTTCGAGGTCGGTGATGAGGGGCCGGATGTATTTCAGGTTTTTGTCGCGGATGAGGATGTAGTAGGGCACCTGCTCGTGCATGGCCTTTTTGCCGTCGAGGTCCGGGAGGATGTCGGAGCCGAACTTTTGGCCGGTGGCGAGCATCATGGTGGTGTGCGGCCAGTTGGCTTTGGGGTTCTTGAGCAGGGGGGAGAGGTCGTGGCCGTGGATGTCCCAGGGCGCGGCGAGGCCGGTGAATTTGAAGATGGTGGCGGGGATGTCGACGCCGCTGACGGGGACGTCGCAGACGGCGTTTTCGGCGATTTTGCCGGGCATGGAGAAGATTAAAGGGGAACGAATGTTGGCGTCGTAGGGGGCGACTTTGACGCCACGGAAACCATGTTGGCCGAAGGCGAGACCTTGATCGGAGGTGAAGATGACGAGGGTGTTGCGGACCTGCTTGGTTTCTTCGAGGGTGGCCATGAGGCGGCCGACTCCTTCGTCGAGGCCGTAGACGCCCTGGTGATATTGGCGGACCCATTGCGTGAGCGTCTTGCCACCAGAGACGGGGGTGCCGTCGGGGCCCTTGGTCCACGAGTTGATTTTCTGGGCCCAGTCGGGTTTGGTGGCGCGGGGCGGGTAGATATCCTTGGGGGTTTCGAAGTCGATGCCGGGGAGTTCGTTGAGGTGACGCTGGGCGGGCTGGTAGGGGCTGTGGACGGCGCCGTAGCAGAGCCAGAGATACCAGGGTTTGGTTTTGTCGCGGCCTTCGCCGTTTTTGCCACGGCTTTCGCCTTTGATGAAATCGACGGCCCAGTCGGTGTACTGGTCGGTGGAGTAGCGTTTGAGGATTTCGGTTTTGCCGCCCTGGTAGGTGATGGGCTGATCGTAGTAGTAGTTCTGGCTGGTTTCGGTGTATTTAGGGCGATTCCAGACGATTTGGTAGTCCCAGTCGCGACCGAAGCCGGTATCGGTGCCGGTGTGCCATTTGCCGATCTGAGCGGTGAAGTAGCCTTTCTGGCGGAGGACCTTGGGCCAGAAGGGGCACTTTTCGGGGTCGTACTCGCAGCCGGGGTAGGGGCCTTCCATGCGCATGGATTCGATGCCGTAGGAGTGGCGACCGGTGAGCATGGTGGAGCGGGAGGGCATGCACCAGGAGCCGTTGTAGGCGGCGAGGAAGCGGACGCCTTGTTTGGCGAGGCGGTCGATGTTGGGGGTTTTGACCCAGGGGTAGGCTTCCTTGTAGCAACTGAGGGTGCGGTGGGAGTGGTCGTCGGTGTAGATGAAGAGGATGTTGGGGCGTTCGGGGGTGGCGGCGGCTCTGACCGGGAGAGTGGTGGCGACGGCGAGGGTGCCGAACATTTGGCGGCGGGTTAACTTTGTGGTGGGCGGCATTTTTGCTGGGCTCATTCTAACAACTTTTTCCGGGGCGGATCGATAACGGGGTATGTTACTGCGACTCGGAATGGTTTTTTGTGCGTTGGGTCTGGGGGGCGCCTCCGGGCAGGATTATCTTCACGTGAACCGGGTGCGGTTTCTGGATCGGATGGGCTTTGATCGTCCGGTGGAATCGTTCAGCGTGTTGCTGCCCAAAGGCTGGCAGGCCGACGGCGGGGTGCGGTGGGGGAATGTGGGGGGATGCCGGGGCGAGTTTATTCAGAGCACCATGAAGGCCAGTTCACCGGATGGGGCGATGCAGTTTGAGATACTGCCGGTTCGATCGTTCAACTGGACGGATGATCGGATGTTGCTGCAAACCATGATGGCGGGCGCACAAGCGGGGGGCTGCCAAATCAACCAGCCGTTTTCGGCCGAGCAGTTTGTGGATGGGTTTTCCCGAAAGGATCTGCGAGCGAAGGCGTCGAATATTCGGGTGGACGACGCGCGACGACCGGGCATGCATGCCATGGACGAACAGTACAATCAGGTCGCCCGACAGAACGGCGGAGGGGATTCGATGCATACCGTACCGGCGGTTGGGGATGTTACGTTCGCCGATGGCACGGAGGGCATTTTGAGCGTGGTGGTGATCAATACCACGATGCGGAAGCCCAACTATGTCGGGGGAGGTACCACAACGATGACGTCGACGATGGCGATTTCCTTTCTGATGCGGTTCCCGGCGGGCCGCCGGCCGGAGGGCTCGCGGATGATGAACATGATTATGATGAGTCACCGCGTGAATCCGGTGTGGAAGTCCAACAAGGAGCGGTATATGACGCAGTTGGGGAACATCGAGCATCAGGGCAGTATGGATAGGATTCGGTTGATGGGCGAGCAAGCCCGAGAGTACGCCCGGGCGCAGAGCGCGGCGAGCGATCAGCGGATGCGGGACTGGGAGAGCCGACAGGCGTCGGGAGATCGGCAGCATAAGTCGTTTGTGCAGGCGATTCGGGAGGTGGAGACGTGGCGGGATGGCAGTGGCGGGGTGGAGCTGAGTGCGGGTTACAGCCAGGCTTGGAGCCGGGGCGATGGGAGTTACATCCTGAGCAACAAGCCGGGTTTTGATCCGAGTTCGGTATTCCAAGACCAGCAGTGGAAGCCGATGCAGCGGGAGCGTTAATTAGGCTTCGAGGCGGAGGACGGCGGCGTTGCGGTCCTGGACGGTTAGTTCGAGTTTGTTGCCGTTGATTTTGACGGCGGGGGAGCCTTTTTGCCACAGCTCCTGCGTGCGGCTGACCGCGGTGTCGAGGGTGATGGTGACGGTGCGGGGAGACCGCGTGGGGTTTACGACCCACAGAGATCGACCGCCGTCGCCGGTGTGGCGACGGGCTTGTAGGCCGGGATCGGAACAGGTGAGGCGGGGCTTTCTTCCGGCCCACGGGAGGAGGCTAGCGAAGAAGCTTCGGGTGCTGGGGGCGTGGTGGAGGAAGTAGGAGCCGCCGGGGAAACTGCCGAGCAGTAACGATTTTCCCTGGCCGAATTTGTGTTCGACGGCTGCGATGGTTCCGTCGGCATACTGGCCGACCTGTTTGCCGCCCGCGAGGGCGAATTGCTGCATGAAGTAACGGCCACCGAGCGTTTGGCCGTTGACTTGGAAGGTGAGCTTTTCGAGCAGGTCGGGGGTGAATTCGACGTAGCTTTCGGTGGCACCGAAGACGGCATCGAGACCGAAGTTCGGTTGTTTGGTTCCGACTTTGCCGTGCTCGCCGAAGTAGCCGGGGAGGGCTTCGCTGACGAGAATGCCGCCGGCTTTTACGTAAGCCGCGAGCTTCTGGGCGGTCGCCGATTGCAGGTGAATCGGGTAGGGCAGGTAGACGAGGGGGTAGTCTTTGACGTCGTCGACGTGGACGAAATCGGCCTGGATGTTGGCATCGAAGAAGGCTTGGTAGGCACCGCGGGCGGATTCGGCGTAGTGCTTCGTGCTGCCCTGTTGTTGAACGAAGTTAAAGACTTCGGCTTCGGGGACGAAGACGATGCCGACGTCGCCGCGGACGGGGCGGGAGCGCCAGAGGTCCGGCTGTTGATTGGCCCAGCGGGCGAGTTGGCCGGCCATTTCGGCGCGGGGGGTAACGGAGCCATCCATCGCCATGGGGCCGAAGGCACCGAAGAGAGGGCCGTCGAGCAAGGGACGCCAGCGGGGATAAAGAATGCCGGTGGCTCCGCCGGCCATGGAGATGAGGTTCCACAGGCGAACGTCTTTTTCCTCCGTTATGCGCCCGTCTTCGCGGGGGCGGCCGATGACTTGGGGTTGCATCCAAAGCGGACCGGCCTGGGCTTCGGCGTGCCAGAAGGGCTTGCCACGGGCTCCGGCGCGGGTGAGGTCGAGGGCATGGAACTGCTTCCAGAGTTCACTGCCTTTGCGGGAAGCGACCCAGGTGAGGCCCCAGACGTCGACCTGAGCGGCGGAGCGCCATTCGTTGTTGGCGGCACCGGGGAGGCCTTCGAGCGTGGAGGCGATGCCGTGGGCGGTGACCTTGTTGCGCTGGTCGAGTTTGCGGACGAGGTCGACGCGCCATTGATGGAGGCGGAATTGGTTATCGACGCGGAAGTCGAGCCAGTCGAGGCTTTCGGGATAGCCGCCGAGGTTGCGGGGCGGATGGACGTGTTCCCAGGAGGCGTAGCTATGGCGGTACCAGGCTTGGCCGAGCTTTTCGAGGGTTCCGTATTTGGCTTGCAGCCAAGTGCGGAACTTCTGCTGGGTGGCTTCGCAGTAGCAAAGCATTTTGGGCGGAGCACCGCCGGGCCAGGCGTGCTCGTTCCAGAGGTCCCAGGCCCACATGGCGGGGTGGTCTTTGTAGCGATTGACGAGGGCGGTGAGAAAGAGGCCGGCGCGGGCTTTGACGTCTTCGTTGTCGAGGCAGAGGCCGGGGAAGCCGCCGGTGGCGCTGGAGCCGGAGATTTGGGAGTGGGTGACGGTGTCGTCGGAGGCGAGGTAACGGGCGTGTCGGTAGTCGTCGAACATCCACTCGGGCGCGGCGGTGATCATTTCGGCGACGGTGACTTTGATGCCGTTTTCGGCGGCGAGAACGAACATGCGGTCGTAGTCGGCCCAGTCGAATTTGCCGGGAGCGACTTCGACGGCGGACCAAAGGAACCAGTGACGGAAGTTGTTGATGCCGAGACGGGCGGCGGTTTGATGGTCCTTGGCCCAGTCTTCGGGTGGGGGATTGGACTTGCGGAAATAGACGGCGCCGTAGGGGAAGACGGGGTCGCCGGGGCGCGGGGCGGCGAGGAGGGTGGCCGCTGGGAGGGTGGCGAGGAAGGTTCGTCGTTTCATTGGGGAAAAGTCGTGGGGACGGGTCAGTCTGTCCCCTTTTGTTTGGGACGGGTCAGTCTGTCCCCTTTAGATGTCCCCTTTTAGATGTCCCCTTTAGATGTCCCCTTTAGAAGAGGAATTTGAGGCCGAATTGGAGTTGGCGGCCGGTGGCCTGGGCTCCGCTGAGCTTGCCGAACTCGGGGTTGTTGTCGTTACAGGCCGAACCGGGGGTCCGGCCGATACAAGTCATCGACGGGCTGTTCGAACTGGCTAGGCTAAACGTGGGGGTGTTGGTTAGGTTGAACGCCTCGGCCCGGAACTGGAGACGCATGCGTTCGGTGAGGTTGACTTGCTTGAAGAGCGAGAAATCGAAGTTGACCGAGCCCGGGCCACGGGCGACGCGACGGGCCGAATCGCCGAAGAGTTGGATGGGCGCGCCGGTCGTGCTGGGCGTCGTGCCGGGTACGCGGAAGGCGGCGGGGTTGAAGAAACGGTCGGGACCGCGGCCGGAGGTGACTTGGATGGGCTCGCCTTTGACGCGGTCGGGCACGTTAAAGGTGTTGAAGATGGGCGGGAGGCGGTTTGTACGGATATCTGTCGGGAAGCCGCCACGGAGGGTGGTGATGCCGTTGACTTGCCAGCCGCCGACGATTTTGTTGAGCACGTTGTTGCCGCTGAGCCAGCGTTGGCCGGCACCCCAGGGGAGCTCGTAGCCGTAGCTGACGTTGAAGATGTGGGCGACGTCGATGGGTGCGAGGCCGGTTTCGCGGGATAGGTTGTAGGAGTCGAGAGCGATGGAGGTGCCGCCGTTTTGGGTGAAAGAACTGGGGCCGCTGCCGCCCTGTTCCATGTTCTTCTGCCAGGTGTAGTTGGCGAGGAAGTTCAGGCCGTTGCGGTGGCGCTTTTCGACGCGGAGATTGAAGGCGTTGTAGTTGGACTTGGCTTTGGAGAACGTCGGGATGACGGTGCCGTTGACCATGGGGTAGGGGCGGCGGCTTTGGACGTTGCGGCCGTCGAGGGCGTATTCGAAGGGTACTTGATTGACGTTGATGAAGAGGGTGGCGAGGTCGCGGCCGCGCGCGCCCTGGTAGGAGGTTTCGATCAGGAGCGCCTGAGCCGGCTGGAACTGGATGGAGAAGTTGTACTGTTCGAGCATGGGGAAGCGGGCGTCGTGGAAGCCTTGCGAACGAATGGTGCGGGTGAGCGGGGAGGTAGCGCTGTAGGCTTCGAGGGTGGTGGCGGTGGGGCCGGCCTGGACGGGGGTGTTGATGGTGTACGGCGGGAGGACGGTGCGGGCGGCGCTGACGACGGGGGCGATGAGCGCGGGGGTGTTGGGGTTGTTGCCGGCTAGTTGGGTGACTTCCTGGTTCTGGTCGCGGAGGCCGTAGAAGATGCCGTAGCCACCGCGCATGACCCAGCGGCGGCCGGCCTGATAGGCAAAGCCGGCGCGGGGGCCGATGTTGTTGTGGTCGCCGTCGACCAGGGCGCGGGAGTAGCCGTCCTTGCCGGGAACGGCGAAGCGGGCTTTATCGAGATCGAAGAGGCCGCCGCGGTCACGGATGTCGATGGGTTGGGTGTAGAGATCGTAGCGGAAGCCGAGGTTCAGTGTCAGCTTTTTGGTGATCTTCCAATCGTCCTGGAAGAAGGTGCCAAAGTAGACGTCGGCCTGGCGGCCCCAGTCGAGCATTTGGGTGCCTTGGATAAGGCTGGGGAAGCCCATGAGGTAGTCGGCGAAGGGAGCTCCGGAGCCGGGGGTATCGGTGCTGGAGGAGAAGATGGAGCCGAAGATGAACTGGCCGAAGAAGGGGTTGCCACGGAGGGTATCGAAGCGGTTGCGACGGAAGTCGGCCCCGAACTTGAAGCTGTGCTTGCCGCGGTTGACAGAGATGGTGTCGGCGAAGTGGAAGCGGTTTTCGTAGTTGAGATCGCTGGAGCCGCCGCCGAAGCCGTCGAACTGGGTGGAGCCGGTGCCTTCGCCGGAGAAGTTAAAGGCAATGGAGGGGAAGCCGAGGACGGGGAAGGGGAAGAGGGCGACTTTGTTGTCGAGGCCGAACTTGGCGCCTTCGTTGACGGCGTCGACGAGACGGCTGCCGTTGTGGCGGGTGTAGCCGGCGCGGAACTCGTTGACGAGGGTGGGGGTGAAGACGTAGGTATCGTTGAGGACGGCTTGGAAGATGTCGCGGTAGAGGGTGCTGCTGCCGCCGATGAAGCCGTCGAGGGTGCCGGGTTGAGGATTGGTCTGGTTGCTTTTGGAGACGCGGCCGAAGATGTTGTGGTTCGAAGTGATGGCGTGGTCGACGCGGACGTCCCATTGGTCCTGGTCGAAGCCACGGGGGACTTGGCGGAAGAAGTTGCGAGCTTGAGCTCCGGCCGTGCCGAAGTTGGGGGAGGGGATGAGCTTCAGGATTGCGGTGGCGGCGGGGTTGATGCGGGCGGTGGGGACGATGGCACCGGAGAAGGGGGTGCTGATGACGTTGCCGGTGGGGCCGATGCGGCGGGCGAGGGGATCGAAGATGGGTACGCGGAGGGAGGAGAGGTCTCCGGCGCGGATGGCATCCGGGGGGAGGCTGCCGATGCTGGAGGCGGCGGCGGTGCGTTGGCGGGTGCCCTGGTAGTCTCCGAAGAAGAAGGTCTTGTTGCGGATGATGCGGCCGCCGAAGACGCCGCCGAATTGGTTCTGGCGGAAGGCGGCGCGGGAGAGGCCGGCGGCGTTGGTGAAGAAGTTGTTGGCGTCGAGTTTGTCGTTGCGGAGGAACTCGAAGAGGGTACCGTGGTAGTCGTTGCTGCCGCTTTTGATGGTGGCGGAGATGACGGCTCCGGCGGCGTGGCCGAATTCGGCGGAGAAGGAGTTGGTTTTGACTTTAAACTCCTGGACGGCGTCGACGCTGGGCTGCATGGCGATGCCACTGCGGCCGATGGCTCCGGAGGTGACGGTGGTGTTATTGTCGACGCCATCGAGGAGGACCTCATTGGCGGAGAAGCGTCCGCCGCCGGCGATGAAGGGGAGGTTGGTGCCCATGCCGGCGACGGGCGTCGTGTTGCCGGCGAGGAGGCCGAGGGCGAAGGGGTTGCGTCCGTTCAGGGGCAGTTCGAGGATCTTCTTGTTTTCGATGACCTGGCCGAGGGAGGAGGTGTCGGCTTCGAGGAGCGGGGTGCTTTCGGTGACCTGGATGGTTTCGACGACTTCGCCGGGGGTGAGGGTGAGGCGGAGGGTGGCGTTCTGGTCGACTTGGAGGGTGAAGGCGGCGATGTTTGACCGTTTGAAGCCGTTGGCTTGAACGGAGATGGTGTATTCGCCGGCGGGGAGGAAGGTGGCTTGGAATTCGCCGCGGTCGCCGGTGGACCCGGAACGGGCGAGGCCGGTGGATTTGTTGGTGACGCTGACGGTGGCTCGCGGGACGACGGCTTGGGAGCTATCTTCGGCGACGACGTTGATCGTGCCGGTGGCGGTTTGGGCGTGAGCGGCGAGGGCGAGTAGGGTAGAAAGGATAAGAAGGCGCATGGTGAAGCGAGGTTGATGATATATCATGTGACGCTGAGAGGAAAGCATGGGGACGAGTTGGGCGTTTAGTGTGGCGCTGTTGGCGACAGCGGGGTTGGCGTTGTGGTGGCCGGAGCCATTCTTGCGCTGGGGCGAGTTTCGCTTGAAGGGGTTGGTGGTTCCGCTGTTGCAACTGATTATGTTCGTGATGGGGACGCGGGTGAGTTTGCGGGGATTGCGGGAGGTGTTGGTGAGACCGGGGGTGATCGGGCTGGGGTTGGGCTTGCAGTATTTGGTGATGCCGCTGGTGGCCGTTGGGCTGGCGACGGGGTTTGGATTGGCACCGGAGGTGGCGACGGGGGTGCTGCTGGTGGGGGCGGTGTGCGCGGGGAATTCGTCGAATGTGATGACGTTTTTCGCGGGAGGGAACATGGCGTTGTCGGTGGCGATGACGACGTTGTCGACGTTGTTGGCTCCATTGGTGACACCGACTTTGATGCGACTGTTGGCGGGTAAAGAGGTGCCGGTGGAGTTTGGGGCGATGGCGGGTTCGATTGCGCGGATCGTGGTTATGCCGGTGGTGGGCGGTTTGCTGTTTGAACGGGTGTTGCGCCGGCGGCAGGCGATGGCGGACCGGTGGTTGCCGCGGGTGGTGATTACGGCGACGTGTTTTGTGAACGGGATTATCACGGCGAATTCGCGGGAGGCTTTATTGTCGATGGGGGGGACGCTGGTGGTGGTGGAGCTGCTGCATAACGGGTTGGGGTATTTGGTGGGTTATGCGGGGGCGCGGGGGGGCGGATTGGATAGGCGGGACGCGGCGACGATGGCGATGCAGGTGGGGATACGGAATGGCGGGTTGGCGACGGGGTTGGCTTATGACGTTTTGAAGAGTAGTAACGCGGCGCTGGCGAGCGTGGTGTTCGGGACGATTCAGAATGCGACGGGGCCTCTGTTGGCGTCGTATTTGAAGCGTACGGCGGCTAAGTCCCGAAATTGCATGGACTAACAGAGCCCGAATTCCAGCGATGCTGGCGGCTTGGAGAGTACGCAGAACGGCGTCCCGCAAGAGTCCCGCGCCAAGGCCATTTTCTTGCCACGCCCGATCCACAGCCAAGCGCCCGAGTATCATAACTTGGAGGGGGCTGGCCTGTTCCGCTTGATCCGGCCAGATACCTGCTTATGAGCAACCGCTCCAACCGCGAGGCTGTAGTAGCCGACCACTCTTTCGCCGGAATCCAGGGCAGCCACGTCGTGTTCGGCTGAGAGCTTTCCGGCGCTCGGAGGTAGCTTGGCTTCACCGTTCCCAGGGCGCTTTGGTTCTGAGCAATCGCCTCAGTTTATGGTTTTCTTTCAACGGCCTATCGAGCATTGTGGTGAACTTACGGAACGTCTCCGCGGAGAGCGAGAAATAGCCACGGTCGAGCAGAACACTCTCCGCTTCGCGGCAGGCGATGTCGTGCATGGAATCGGAGGGACTTCGCCCGAGTGCATCCGCCGCTTAGTCGATCGGTCGCTTTTGTTTCCGCATGGCTCTGAGGTTGATTGTCTCCTGGTTGCCACAACAGAAAAGCAAAGCGCCCCCGGCGGAGTAATCCACCGGGGGCGCTGAGGGTTCGTCGGTTATTGTAAGTCGACGCTGACGGAGTTCGATGCGCCGGTGCGGTTCGTAAGGACAGCAGAGACGGAACGAATGGTGTCGGCCAGAGTGGTTACGTTGACCACGTCTCCGGAGAGGGTGATCGGGATGGTGGCGGTGAACTGGCTTCCAAAGGCGGCCGAGGCCGTGCCTTGGTACCAGGCGTTGAAGCTCGATTCCGCAGCGATCGTTACTTTCGAGGAACCGATGTTCTCCCCGGAGGTAGCGGTGAACGTGAGATCGATCTGGGTGATTTGCCGGGAGGTGGCGAAGCCGGTGACCAGGAGTTGGAAGCCGGTGGACGTCCTGCCCGTAACCTGCAGACTCAGCAACCGGGGCGCGGTGGGCGCAACGGTTAAGCTGAGAGCCGGCGGGTCGGTGGGCGTCAGGATGATGCCTCCGTCGGTTTGGAAGCTGGGAGTCAGCACGATCGAGCCCGCTACCGTGCCGGTTTGCAGGCGAACCTGCGCTTGGTTGGTAGCAAAGACAGCGTCACGCTGGCCGGCCGGGATCGAGAAGTTCACCGTTCGTCCGCCGACGGCGAATTGAACGGCGGGGTCGTTGGCGAAGACGTCAGAGTTGAACGCTAAGGTCAGGGTGCCGCGGAGTGTGAGCGGATAGACCTGGGCGAGCGAGAGACCGACGCCGAGCTGTTGGCCAGGTTGCTGGACTCCGGTGGCCCCGGTGAATGAGTAATTCGAGATCGCCGGAGGCTGGTTGGCCAGGCCGGAGAGGGCGAACGAGAGGCTATCGACGCGGAGGGTGCCGGTGAGACTCCCGATGGCCAAGGGCGCGAAGTTCACGGTGAAGGCCAGCGAGGCATTGGGTGCCAGGGAGACCGGGAGGTTGGGTACGTTCGAGGTGGTGAACGTGGTTCCGGTGGCCAGGACGCCGACGCTGTTGACGGCGGTGGGGCTGGTGCCGGTGTTGGTGATGACGAAGCGCACGGAAGCGGTTTGGCCGGCTACCACGGGCGGGAAGATGACACTGCCACCGTTGGTAACGGCGGTAGTGACGGGTCCGGCGACGTAGGAGAAGGTCAGATTGGAACCGAGGCCGTTGGAGACGACATCGAAGGAGTCATCGCCGATGCGGAGGCGGCCGGTGAAGCGACCGGGCGCGGTGGGGGTGAAGGTGACAGCGACCGTGGCCGAGCCGCCCGGGGTGAGGGTGGCGGGGAGGAACGGGGAGTCGGTGACGGTGAAGCCAGCGCCTTGGACGCCGATGACGGCGATGCGGCCGTCGGCGTTGCCGGTATTGCGAACGCGGACGGTGACGACGCTTTTGTCACCGACGGCGATGTCGGGGACGGGGACGGTGGCACCGCGGGCCAACGCCGCAGCGGAGGCACCGTTGAGCAGTTCGTAACTGTAGACGGGGCCCGTGCTGGAGCCGGTGACGTTGAAGGTGACGGCCCGGTCGACCAGTTCGATCCGGACGGAGCCGGTGCTGCTTTCGATGGCCGTAGGGGCGTAGCGGACCGCGAAGCGGAGTTCGCGATTCGGGTCAATGGTGGTTGGCGGGTTGGGCAGGGAGGTGAGCGAGAAGGCTGCTCCGGTGGCCGTAATGGCGCCGATGGTTCCCGGGCCGCTGCCGCGATTGCCGATGACCACGGCGGCCGAGGCGGTTTCGTTGACGGCGGTGGAGGGGAAGGTGATGGTGCCGCCGCTCTGGATGGGCGTGGCATTCGCGGAGGGGGGCGGCAAGTAAGTAAAGGTATAGTCCGGAGCTACTCCGTTGAGGTTCAGCCCAGAGGAGTTGCTGGTGATGCGGCCTCCGGCGGGAACGGGCGGGGGTGTATCCGTATAGAAGAAGCGAATGGCGCCGACGGCTCTTTGCCCGGTGGTGGGTTGGAAGCGGACGTTGACCGAGAAGCTCTCGTTGGGCAGGTAGTTGATTTCCGGGGCGGGAGCACCGGTGACGGTGAAGTCGGTGATGCCGGTGATTTCGACGCGGGTGATGTTGATGGTGCCGGTGCCACGGTTGGTGACCGAGACGCTGGCGTCGAGGGGTTTGCCGATGGCGTCGGCGTTGAACTGGATGGTCCCGTTATCGGTTAGGGTCTGGACGGCGCCGGAGACCTGGACGCGGAAGGACAGCGGGAGGCTGGTCTGCGCGGGCAGGAAGGCGGCGGTCAGGAGGAGGAAAGGGATTAAGCGCTTCATGGTTACTGATCCCTCCCGGCGGGGACGAAGTAGACTTGCAATGCGTTCCTTGAATCGAGGACGTAGAGGGGCTCGCTGGCGGAGCCGGTGTTTAGGAGAGCGAGTGGATTGGCCCCGAGGGATTCCATGCGGGTGGGCAAGAAATCGAGTTCGAGGGAGGCGGTGCGCGCTTTCGAGACGAGGTCGAAGGCGTCGATGGAGCGGGTTTCGGCGCTGGCGACGAGGAGGACCGTTTTCGTTAGTTGGAGACCAACGGGGGCGGCGACTTCGGCAAACGATTCGGCGACGGCCGAGGTGGCGTAATCGCGAAGGAGGATGATTCGGTCGGCGGCGCGGTCGGCGATGAACAGATGGTTCCCTGAACGGGCGACGGCGGAGGGATCAGAGAGAGCGAGGAGTTGCCTCGTGGTGCCGTTGGTGGCGAGGTAGAGGGCACCTTGGGTTGCGATGACGAGACGTTCGCCATCAAGGAGGACGTCGCGGATGGCGCCATCGACGAGGGAGAGGTCGAAGGCGGAGGCTTGGTCGGTGGCGGCATCGACGTTGCGCCAGATCTGGACCTTGCGCGAGGCGAGGAAGACGGCGGCGACATCGTGACCGGACCAGGCGAAGAGGACATCGCCGGGTTCCTGGGCGAGGGTTAGGCGCGAGGGCGCGGCGGAATCGAAGCCCCGAACGAGTTCGATGGAGCCGAAGCGGGAGGCGATGGCGAGAGTGCCATCGGCGGAGGCGCTAGCGGCGTCGGCGTCATGGACGAGAGCGGAGCCGAGATGAGCGGCGCCGACAAAGCCACGAATGGGGCGGAGTTCGCGGGCGTGGCCGTCGAACACGTAGCCGGGGGTGGGGCCAGAGAGCTGGGCCCAGGCCGAAGTGGCGGCGAGAGCGGAGATTAGGAATAGGGATTTCATCGGGGCCCTCCGACCGTGATGGGACCAGCGCCGATGCTGACCGGTTTTTTACTGGCGGCAGCGGCGGCGGCAGAATCGCCTCCGCGCGTGGCGGCGACACCGCCGGCGATAGCTGCTGCCGCGACGCCTGCGACGATCCAGATGACCTTTTTATTGGCTGTGACCTTGGTGCCCTTGGGGCCCTGGCCGTTGGACTGATTGATGACGCCTTCGACGATATCGTTACCGGCGGTGACGCGCACGAGGATGCGGAAGGGTCCGACCTGGGCGTTGGGGAGGAAGCCGGTGGCTTGGGCCTGGCCTTTGGCGTTCGTCTTGACGGTTTGGGCTTGGCTACCGCCGTAGGCGACGACGGTGGGACCGTCGACGGGGGCCTGGAAGATGACCTCGGCCCCGACTACGGGGGCATTCTTTTCATCGAGGACTTCGACACCGGGCTGGGCGGCGACGCGCATGCCAATGTTGTTGACGGCACCCTGACCGGCGATGATGTTCAGCTTCAGTCGGGTGGGGGGTGCTGCTTGTTGGGCCCAACAGGCCACCGCTAAGCCAAGCGGTATCACGAATCGTAGAAACAAATGAGCCTCCGGAGACACCGCCTTCGATCAAATCAGTGGGCTGATCCAAGCTCCGAACCAAGGAGCGGCGGTTGTCATTAGTATATTCCAAGGCGTAGGGAGGGGTGGAGAGGTTACGGCCCGGGCAATTGGGCAGAGCTCCGCGGGACCGGGTCGACTTTCGAGTTCACCGGTGACGCCGAGACGGTGTTTTGGGCTGGTACGGCCGACGCTCGCACTCGTCGGCCGCTGGAGTCGGGCTCGAACTGCAAACGTTGCTTCCTGGCGGGAAGATGTTGAGGGGTTTTCCGCCGAGGCGGGCTGGGAATTCGCTCTACGGTCCATCCGGCCAGCAATGGTATAGTCCGGCGGGGTGGGAAAAAGTCCGAGATTGTAGATCGACTTAGTCTCCGCTTTACCGTGGATGCCGGGGCAGATTGAGTTTACGTGACGATTTCCGATCGAGGTAGTGGAGCCGCTTGACTGGCCGAGGGGCTGGAGCGCCTTGCTTCGGTGGTGGTCTCTGCAGGAGAAAGATCGCTCAAGGTTTGATCCTGTCCGCCGATACGAAACCATATGAGCCTGGTTAAGCGCTTTTCCATGTCGGCAAAATTCGTTCTGGTCGGGGTCAGCTTCTTGTTGCCGATCGCTTTGTTGCTGCGCTTGTTTAGTGATCAAATGCAGGGGAAGATTGAGTTTACGGAGCGTGAACTGCGAGGGACGGCTTACCTGCGGCCTTTGCTGGAGCTGCAGACGATCCTGGGGGAGCCGAATTCCGTGGAACTCGAGAAGTCGGCGGCTGGAGCCTGGAGCCGTCTGGATGAGGCGCAGGCGAACCATGGTGAATCCTTGCAGTTTACCGACGAGGGATTGGGCAAACGAGGCCGGCTCGGGTTGGACCCTCGATCGATGCGGGAGCGATGGGAAAAGGTAAGGGCGGAGAGAGTAGGCGCTGGGACACGGGGTTTGGAGGCAGATTTGCGGAGGATGATCACCCATGCGGGCGATTCGTCTAATCTCATTTTGGATCCAGACTTAGATACCTACTACCTGATGGACGTGACGTTGTTGGCGTTGCCGCATCTGTTGACAGAACTGAGCCGTGTTTCCGCCGCCGGGGCGAGTTCTGGGTCAGCCTCATTTCATAGCACGCTCGTGAAAGAGGAAACCTTGCCCCGGGTGGCAGCGAGTGCGCGGACCGCATGGATTGAGGACGCCAATTTCGGAGGCACGCTCGCGACGCTACGCCCGCGGTTAGAGGAGGGGCTTGTCGCGCTAGCGAAGCCACAGAAGGAGTTGATTGCGGCGATCGAGAGCGGGATAGGGGACGATCGGCGGTTGGCTGCGTTGACGTCGAGGGCTCGATGGGCGGGTTTGGCTTTTTGGCGGGTTGCAGCGGGCGAACTGGACGCTTTGCTGCTGATGCGGGTGGCGAGACTTCGAGGGGAGCGGAACCAGGCTTGGGCTGCTTGCGGGATAGCGGTGGTGGTCGCCGGCCTGTTGGCCCTGTACCTTTTGCGGAGCATCACGCAGCCGTTGGGATTGATCGTGAGGGATCTTGGTCCGGAGTCGACGGCGATGCGCCGGTCCGCGGAACGGTTGGCCGTCGATCAAGTAAGGCACACGCTAAGCGAAGAAGAGTCGAGGGAATTGGCGGCAGAGATGAACCAGAGTTCGATCTTGATTCGCCGGGTCGTGGTGGAGCTTTCGTCCCAGATTTCGGGAGGATCGAGTGAGTTGATTTGTCGGGTGGAAGGGATCGGGCGGAGTTAATCTTTCAGTTTCGGTCCGTCAGATGGAGGTCTCGGCGGGGTGGCTCCAGCGGTCGAGGGTGGCGGCGAGGGTCGCAAGGATGACGGGTTTGCTGAGAAAGTCGTTCATGCCGGCGGCGATGCAGCGTTCGCGGTCCTCGTCCATGGCGCTGGCGGTGAGGGCGATGATGGGGAGATCGGCGAAGGGGCCGCCCCAGGTGCGAAGTTCGCGGGTGGTTTCGTAGCCGTCGAGGTCGGGCATCTGGCAGTCCATTAAGACGAGGTCCACTTTTTCCGTGCGGAGGATGGCGAGGGCTTCGTGGCCCTGGTTGGCGGTGCGGACGAGGTAGCCGAGGCGGAGGAGCATCTTTTGGAAGATGAGTCGGTTGACGGCGTTGTCTTCGGCGAGGAGGACGGTGCGGCCGGTGGTGAGGGGCGGGAGGGCGGCGGGTTGGGGCTCGGGCAGGGCGACCGGGGTGGGGGCTAGTTCGAGGGGGAAGGTGGCGAGAAAGGTGGAGCCGAGGCCGGGTTCGCTTTCGACGGTGATGGAGCCTTGCATGGCTTCGATGAAACGGCGGACGATGGAGAGGCCGAGGCCGCTGCCGCCGAAGCGGCGAGTGGTGGAGGAGTCGGCCTGGACGAAGGGGTCAAAGAGCGAGGGGAGTTTGTCGGCGGGGATGCCGAGGCCGGTGTCTTCGATGTGGAACGAGAGAGTGGCGTCGGTGAGGTCGGCGGTGACGCGGAGACGGACTTCGCCGGCGTCGGTGAATTTGACGGCATTGCCGACGAGGTTGAGGAGGATTTGGCGGAGGCGCTGGGGATCGCTAAGAATGTAGGGCGGGACCGACGGGGCGAGGAGTAAGCGGACGGCGACGCCTTTGGCTTCGGCTTTGGCGGCGAAGAGGGCGACGAGGTTTTCGCAGAGGGCGGGGAGGTGGACGGAGGATTTTTCGAGGGTGAGGAGGCCGGCTTCGACCTTGGAGAGGTTGAGAATATCGTCGACGATGCCGACGAGGTCTTCGCCGGATTGTTGGATGACGGAGACGAGTTGGCGTTGGTCGGGGGAAAGGGTAGAAGAGCCGAGGAGTTGGACGGCACCGAGGACGCCGTTCATGGGGGTACGGATTTCGTGGCTCATGGTGGCGAGGAACTCGGTTTTGGCGCGGTTGGCGGCGTGGGCGGCGCGCATGGCGCTTTCGAGTTTTACGGTGCGTTCTTCGACTTTTTCTTCGAGGACGTGGGTGCGCTGGCGAGATTGGCGGTGACGTCGCCAGACGATGGTGCCTAGGATGGAAGCGAGGAACAGGGCAGCTAGGGCGCGAACCCAGGCGATCTGGTGGTAGGCCGGTTCGATCGAGAGAGGCATGCGGAGCGGTTGGCCATTCCACTGGTCAGCCTGACTGGAGGATTGGAGGACGAATTCGTAGGGGCCCGGGGGGAGGCTGGTGTACTGCGCGGTGCGGCGTTCATTGCAGGGGAGCCAGTCGGGATCGAAGCCTTGCATTTGGAGGCGGCAGAATTCGCCGCCGAGCGGATCGAGGCGGACGGTTTGGAAGACGAATTCGAGTTTCTTGCTGCCGGGGGGGATGGGTTGGTTGGCGTTGAGATTGAGGGGGGTGCCGTCGTTGCTGACGCGCAGGAGAAAGGCGGCGGGAGGGCGGGGGATTCGTTCGAAGTCGGCGGGGTTGACTGAGACGAGACCGCGGAGGCCAGGGAACCAGATGTGGCCCTGATGGTCGGTGGCTCCGGTGGCGGAGGTGACGAGTCCGAAGTTGGTGGTGGGGAGGGATTGGGCATCGCCGAAGCGTTCGACGAGGAGGGGCGATTGCGCATTGGCGGCGAGGGCCTGATGACGGGCAAAGCGGACGAGGCCGAGTCGGGTGGCGCACCAGATTTTGCCGAAGCGGTCGAGGCTGATGTGAAAGACCTGATCGGTGGGGAGGAGGGCGGTGGGGGTGAGGAATCGCTTTTCCTGGGGGGAATAGATTTCGAGCCCGGAGGTGGTGCCGATCCAGAGGAGGCCGGCGTGGTCGACGGTGATGCTGTACCAGGCGCGGGCGCGGGCGGCGGGGGCGTTCTCGGCGGGGCGATAGGTGTCGCCGTCGAGCCAGTGGAGGCCTTCGTACTGTGCGAGGGCCCAGATGCGACCTTGGGCATCGCGGGTAAACTGGCGGAGGCGGCCGGGGCCGGTGAGGGTGTCGACGGCCCAGGACTCAGCGCTGGCGGTGCGTGGTTGGCGGCGGAGGCGGTAGCTGGAAGTGCTGTTGGAATAGAGGATCTGATCGGGGGAAGGGGCGAAGAGGGCGGGGAGGGAGCGGAAGTTGATGGGGGTTTGCAGGGGTAGCGGGCGGACGCCGCGTTGATCGACGACGAAGAGGCCGGGGGTGCCGGCGGCGAGGATGCCTCGGTCGGGGTGGGGCAGGAGGGTTTGGGTTTCGGCGATGGAGGGGGAGTTGTAGGTTTCGACGACTCGGCCGTCGACGAGGCGGGCGAGGCCGGAGTTGCGAAGGCTGCCCCAGACCTGACCCTGGTGGTCGACGGCGACGCCAGTGAGATGGCTTTCGGGAAGGCCGTCTTGCCGGGTGTAGATGCGGAAGTTGCGGGGGCTGAGCCGATAGAGGTTGCCCCAGCGGCCGCCGAACCAGACGTTGCCCTGAGGGTCTTCGTCGATGGTGGCGAGAGTCTCTTCGTCTTCGATTCCGACGGCGACGGATTCGAGGCGGTCGCCGCAAAGGCGGGCCGCGGAGGCGGCAAGACCCATCCAGATGCAACCGGCACGATCTTCGCGCATGGCGAGGATTTCGTTCTGGGGCAGTCCCTGGGCGGTGCCCCAATGTTGGATTTGGCCATCCCGCCAGCGGTAGAGGCCTTGGTTGGTGGCGACCCAAACGAAGCCATCGCGGCCGACGAGGACGCGGCGGGGAGCGGCCGGGGGGGCGAAGGCGAAGGTCCACTGGGCGGCACCGGGGGGAGCGTGATAGAGCTTTTGATCGCTCATAGTGGCCCAGAGGCCGCCGGTTTGGTCGCGGGCGCTGAGCAGGATTTGAGCGCCGAGCGGGGCGGCGAGGAGGGGCAGTTCGTTGGAGGTTTGGGCGGTCAGATTGGTGGCGTCGAGGGTGCCGAGGAGGGTGGTATCGGATTGGCGAAGGACGGCGATTCGTTTTCGGCGACTGACTTCAAGACCCGGGCCGGAGTGGGGTTGTCGCAGGGCCATGACGCCGTTGGCTTCGCGGTTGCCGCCGGGGGTATCGACGGCGGCCAATAGGAAATTGGCGAAGCTGCCGAAGCGGTCCTGCGCGAGTCGGAAGAGGCAGCCACCGGCTGAACCGGCCCAGATGACTCCGTCAGCACCGCGGAGGAGGGCGCTGAGCGTAGAACTGGTGCAGTTGCCGGTGCTCTTGGCGCGGAACGCATCGCCGAGGCGGAAGACCTCCGCCCGCTGGCCGTCGAAGCGGACGAGGCCATGGTTGGAGGCGAGCCAAACGTAGCCGTCGCCGGGGGCGAGGAGGTCCGCGAAGGTTTCTTCGGGAAGACCGCTTTCGGCACCCCAACGACGAATGGAGAGGTTGGCGAGCCGTTCCTCAGCGGGGATGGCGGTTAGTAAGCTGGGCAGCGCCAGTTGGGTGGAGAGGAGGGCGAAGACTCCGGCGGCTCGCAATTTAGAGCGCCTGAGTATCGCAACGGGGGGAGTCGACACCTCTTTAGTATCGGCCAGATAGGGGAGGCGTCGAGGGCGGAATGCGGCCTAGTCCATTAAGATTTCGTCGCTTATTCCGCGGGCCAGAAGGGGGAGAGCGACAGAGGGCCAATTTGTGGGGCTTTGTAAGTTTTTCGGCGTCGAAGGACCGCCCGGAGGGGGGGGATGTTGCCGGAGGAAAAAATTTGTATACTGATGCAAATTCGTAATTAGAGGGGATACAGAATGACAAGATTTATGGCGGCGGCGATGCTTTGTAGCATGCTGCCCTTCGCATACGGCCAAGGAGTCACGGGTCAGATGTCGGGCACAGTGGTGGACGCTTCGAGCGGAGTGCTCGCCGGGGCGACCGTGCGGTTGACGGCGGTGGATACGAAGCAGGAGCGTAGCTTCAAGACAGGCGGGAACGGCGCGTTCTCGTTTACCGGATTGATTCCGGGGACCTACACGCTGAACGTGGGTATGCCGGGCTTCAAGAGCTATGTGCAGAACGGGATTTTGCTGGGTGCCCAGGAGCGGGTTGACCTTAACACGATCTCGCTGTCGGTTGGTGATGTGACGAGCACGGTGGAGGTGACGGCCGGAGCGGTGCGGGTGGCGACCGATAGTTCGGATCGCGCGATTTCGATTGGTCTCCGACAGATTGAAGATACCCCGACGCGGGGACGCAATCCGCTGTCGCTGATCATGACGTTGCCGGGCGTGCAGACGGTGTCTTCGAACGATTTCCGGGGCTGGTCGGGCGGCGGTATTCCGGCCGTGAACGGAGGACGAACGGGGCAGGTGATTTTGAATCTGGACGGGGTGGCGAGCCAGGATTCGGGGAACTTGAATCCGGGTTACTTGTCGCCGAGCATTGACGCGATATCAGAGGTGAAGTTGCTGGTATCGAACTATACGGCCGAGTATGGCGGGCGAACGGGCGGGCAGTTGACCTTCACGATCAAGAGCGGGACGCCGCAGTTTCATGGCAGCGCGTTTTACTATTGGCGGCACGAGACGATGAATGGGAACGAGTTTTTCAACAATAAGCTTGGGGTTGCCCGGCAGCGGTATCGGTATCAGAATCCGGGCGGCACGATTGGCGGGCCGATCCTGATTCCGGGGACGCGGTTCAACAAGAACCGGCAGAATCTGTTTTTCTTCTTTTCGGCGGACTATTTACGGAACAAGAACCGAATCGACAACACGTTCACAATGCCTTCGGCGCTGGAGCGGGCGGGGGATTTTTCGCAGACGGTGACGACACAGGGGGTGCAGGTTCCGATTTTCGATCCGCTGAACAATCAGGCGGTGTTTCCGAACAACCGGATTCCGGCGAGTCGCTTTAGCCCGGCGGGTTCGGCGATGCTGAATTTGTTTCCACAGCCGGACGCGCAGGGCTTGGCGCTGGACCCGACCGGGCAGCGCGCTTTCAACTTCCGGGCGATTCTGCCGCAGTCGCGGCCGAACCAGGATAAGGTACTGCGCTTTGACTACAACCCGACTTCGAAGATCAATACGTATTTGCGGTTGATTCAGGACTACCAGGCGGTGGATGGGTACGCGGGCACGGTGGGTCCGCAGGGCGGGGCGTGGGGCCAGTTTCCACATAGCTATAACGTGACGGCGGCGGGTGCGGTGGGGACGGTGGTTTATACGGTATCGCCGACGATCATCACGGAGACGACTTGGGGCGTGAACCGGGGCAAGCAAGGGGTGAACCCGATTGATGAAGTGACGACGACGGCGACGGGGGGTACGCGGACGTACGCGGACAACCAGCTGCCGCTGAAGAACTCGGCGGGGCAGGCGATTCCGCTTCCGCGGATTTTTCAAGGGAGCAACGTGTTGAACTTGCTGCCGCAGGTGAGCTTTGGCTTCCCTTCGGGTTTCTCGCCGCAGTCGGCGGGGCAAGGGATTACGCGGGCTCCGGCGTTTGGCCATGATAGCCGGTGGCCGTTTGTGGGGACGGATACGGTGCAATCGATTACGAATAAGACGACGTGGATTAAGGGCCAACATACCTTGAAGGCGGGCATCTACGTGGAGCTGATGGCGCGGAACGTAAGCGTCTATTCGACTTACAACACGGCGGGATCTTACTTCTTCGGTTCCGACCGGGCGGCGGCGGGAGATTCTGGTTACCCGTATTCGAATGCGCTGCTGGGTTCGATTTTTGCTTACGGGGATGACAACAAGAAGCAAGTGAATCATGCGCGCTACCAGCAGATCGAGTGGTTCGTGCAGGATACTTGGAAGGTGGGTCGGCGGTTGACGCTGGACTTCGGTCTGCGCTTCCACCGGATGGGCGATCTGTATTCGGATCGCGGCACGTTGGGGATGTTCAGCCAGCAGGATTACGACCGGTCGAAGTCGGGGCAGTTGCTATTTCCGGCGCTCCAGAACGGGCAGAGGGTGGCTATCAACCCGGTGACGAACGCGACGTTCCCGTTTGTGCGACAGGGAACGTTCGATACGGCATCGTATCCTGCGAACGGAATTCCGTTTTCGGGGATTAAGCAGTATGACAGCCATTTCTTCAAGGTTCCGCCGATTCAACTGGCACCGAGGTTTGGCTTTGCCTACGATGTCTTTGGCAATGGCAAGACGGCGATGCGGGGGGGCTTTGCGGTGAACTCCGGGCGTAACTGGACGGTGGACAACATTGGCGCGACCGGGGCGGGCGTGGGCCCGCTGGCGGCTCCGCCGAACTTCCAGGCGCCGGTGATTCTGTACACCGACTTTGCGAATCTGGCGAACGCGCAGACGTTCTTCACGCCCCAGAGCGTGCTGGGCGGATCGCAGGACCAGAAGGTGCAGACGACCTATAACTGGAGCTTCGGCTTGCAGCATGATATCGGCAAGGGCATGATCGTGGACCACTACTGTCCAAAACAGCACTTACTCTCTCCTAGAATCTGATTTCGGCGAGCCCGACGGGGTCGAGCGGTAGAGTAAGCGCCACTTTGATCGGCACCCTGGTTTCCGGCGATAGGATGGCAAGGCCCTCCTGTGTGAAG
>JAPKZA010000207.1 GCA_026394015.1 Acidobacteriota bacterium | reverse complement strand
CGCGCCATATCTTCGGCTGCTTTCTTAATGGCCTGGCTGCAGTAACTCAGTGAGTTGACCTGCTGGAACTTGGGCCGCTTGCGGGAAAACGCATCGTCAATGCCGCGCAGCACCGCTTCGAGGGGAACGTCGGCGGCTTTCCAGCTTTCCACCAGCGCCCAGTCGATGGGCGACATTAGAAAAAGGCTGGTGCCGCGGGCTTTCTGGAAATGCTCCTCGACCTCGGTGAAGTAATTGAAGTAGTTCAGTTCCTCTCCCATAGCAGGCGCAACCCCTTTAACGTTAGGTCTTCATCGAGATGTTCGACCAACCGCGAACCGGCCTGAATCATCGATGCCTGGCCGCCGGTGGCGATGATCTGCGGCGCGGCGCCGAGTTCTGCGCAGAGGCGTTCGAGTAAGCCATCGACCATGCCCATGGTGCCGTAATAGAGCCCGCTTTGAATCGAGCCGACCGTGTTGGTGCCAATGAGCTTGGAGGGCTGTTCGAAATTGACTTGGGGCAGCAGAGCGGTTTTGGCGAAGAGGCCGGAGAGCGAGATGCCGATGCCGGGATAGATGAGGCCGCCGAGATACTCGGCTTCGCCGGAGATGACATCAAAAGTGATGGCCGTGCCGAGGTCGACGACGATGGCCGGTCCGCCGTAGAGGTAGTAAGCGGCGACCCCGTTGACGACCCGATCGGCGCCGACTTCCTTGGGATTATCGTACTTGATGGTGAGGCCGAGGTTCATTTCGGTGGAGACGAAGACGGCGCTGCGATCAAAGTATTTGCCGACCATTTCCGCCAGGGTTCCGTTGATGACGGGTACGACGGAGGAGATGATGATGCCGTCGACATCGGCGAGGCTGAGGTTGGACAGGGCGAAGACGTTGCGGAGCAGGATGCCCCATTCGTCCGCGGTTTGCTCGCGAATGGTGCGGAGCCGCCAGCGGCCCGTGAGGGCTTCGCCGCGGAAGGCACCGATCGTGATGTTCGTGTTGCCGACGTCGAGAGCTAAGAGCATGGGCGGACGCCTCCGGCCAGTATTGTATGCCGACGGCCGTGGTCGTCGTCGAGGAGGAGGTAGCCGTTAGGGTCGAGGCCCACGGTTGTGCCCCGGACCTCGGTGCCGTTGAGTTCCACGATGACGCGGCGGCCGCGGGCGTAGCTGGACTGTTGGGTGAAGGCGGCGAGGACGGCCTCCTGCGATAGCTGCGTGAAGGTGTCGATGCTGCGGAGCACTTCGATCAGCAGTTGCTCGCGGCTCCAAGGGCGGCCGGAGGCGAGTCGAAGGCTGGTGGCGATAGGGCTCAGCTCGTCGGGAAAGCTGTCGTGGTTGACGTTGATGCCGATGCCGGCGAGGACGCGGTCTTCATGCAGTTGCGTGAGAATGCCGCAGCATTTTTTCGCGTTCACGAGGAGGTCGTTGGGCCAGCGGATATCGCAGGATTGGCCGGTAAAGCGGGCGATCGCTTCCTGCACGGCGAGGCCGATGGCCATGGTGAGGACGGGCAGCGGGTCCGTTCGGAGGACGATGGTGCAGTAGAGGCCCGCGTCCGGGGCGGAGTGCCAGGGGCGGTTGTAGCGGCCAATCCCGCTGGATTGGGCATCCGCAATGACGACCGCGCCGTGGTCCTGCACCTTGGCGGCGGCGGCCATGGTGGAGCCGATGGTTTCGTAGTAATCGACCCGGCGGCCGGGGAAGGCCACGCGGACGAGGTCGGGGTCAAAAGCCATTAATCTTCCAGGTAGAGGCGGAAATTCAGATCGACGGCGACGGCCGAATGAGTGAGCGCGCCGACCGAGATGAAGTCCGGTCCGGCGACGGCATAGTCGCGGAGCTTGTCGAGACGCATGCCGCCCGAAAGGTCAACGGTCGCGCGTTTCCGGACAAAACGGATCCATTCGATGGCTTCCGCGGGGCTGAGGTTATCGAGCAGCAGATGCTGCGCGCCGAAGGCGAGAGCTTCTTCGAGTTCGGCCCGGGTACGGACTTCGATCTCAATCCGGAGCCCATCGGGAACGCCGGCTGCTTTTACGGCGGTGATGGCCGCGCCGACGCCACCGGCGGCGGTGATGTGATTGTTTTTGATCAGAACCGCGTCGAATAGGCCGATGCGATGGTTGGTCGCGCCGCCGGCCATGGTCGCAATTTTTTCGAGGCGACGGAGGCCGGGCGTGGTCTTGCGCGTATCGAGAATCCGGCATCCGGTGCCGGCGACGGCGTCGACGTGCTTGCGCGTCAACGTGGCGATGCCGGATAGGCGTTGGATGAAGTTCAGGCCGACGCGTTCGGCGGTGAGAAGGGTGCGGGCTTGGCCGCGGACGGTGGCGAGCACTTCGCCGTCGGCGGCGCGGTCGCCGCTTTCGACGTGCAGGGCTAGGTGGTCGACGCCGCCGAGTTCGGCGTAGATGATCGGCAGCAGTTCGACCCCGGCGACGATCATCGATTGGCGGGCGTAGAATTTGCCCGTCGCGATCCGGTCGGCCGCGACGGTGGCGTTGGTGGTGATGTCGCCCGAGCCGATATCTTCCGAGAGGGCGCGGTGGACGACATCCAGTATTTCAGGATGTTGGAAATCAAAATTCATGGAGAGCCTCTTGGCTTTTGGCTAACTGGGCCTTGTAGTCGGCGAGCTTTTCGCGCATGCTGTTCAGCACTTTTTCGGGGGCCTTGGCCAGGAACGCCTCGTTCGAGAGCTGCGCTTCTGAGCTGGTGATGATCTTGGTCAGCTGTTCGATCTCTTTCCCGAGCCGGTCGCGTTGGGCGTCCAGTTGGGCGGCGGAGATGACGAGGACGAGGTCGAATTCGGGAGTCGACCGCTTGCTGCCCTTGGCCCGTTCGGCGCTGGCCGGGGCGAGGGTGAGACTGAGATTGGCGAGTTTGCTGATGGCTTCTTTCTGCGCTGCGGCGAGGGTGGCAACGACGCCATCGGCGTAAATGACGGCGTCAAAAGGGGCCTTCGGATCGAGCTTGTTTTCGGCGCGGAGAGTCCGGGCGGCGGTGATCAACTCCTGCAAAATCGCCATCTCGCTTTCGGCGGCGGGGTCGGCGGAGGCGGCGTCAAACTGCGGAAACGCGGCGAGGGAGATGGACGCTTTGGCGTGGGTGCCGAGGCGTTGCCAGAGCTCTTCGGTAAGGAACGGCATCGAAGGGTGGAGCAGGCGGAGCGAGGCGTCGAACACCGTGAGGATGTTGCGCCAATGGGCATTCAAGCCGCTGCCATCGACGAAGCGGAGCTTCTTCAGTTCGATGTACCAATCGCAGAAATCGTGCCAGAAGAAGTGCCATTGGAGCTGCGCGGCTTCGTGGAAACGGTAGGTGTCGATGGCCTTGTTGATCTCGGCGGCGGCGTTGTTGAGGCGGCTGAAGATCCAGCGATCTTCGAGCGGCACGGCACCGTCGACGGGTTCGGGTTGATAGCTGGTTTGTTCGACCGGGGACCACGGTTCGGCCTCGGCGCGTTCGAGATTCACGAACAGAAACCGAGCTGCGTTCCAGATTTTGTTGGCCAAGGCGCGGGCGGATTCCATGCGGTCTTCGCTGGCGATGATGTCGGTACCAGGCGAAGCGGCGAGCAGGAGCGACATGCGGACGGCGTCGGTACCGTACTTCTCCGTGACGCTGAGCGGGTCAATGACGTTGCCCTTGGTCTTCGACATTTTCTGGCGTTCGGCGTCGCGGACGAGGCCGTGGATATAGACCTGGCGAAAGGGCACTTGCTTCGTGCAATAGATGCCCATCACCATCATGCGGGCGACCCAGAAGAAGATGATGTCGAAGCCGGTGATGAGGACGGAGGTGGGGTAATACTTCTTCAGGTCCTCGGTTTCGTCGGGCCAGCCGAGGGTCGAGAAGGGCCATAGGCCGGAGCTGAACCAGGTGTCGAGGACGTCGGTATCCTGCTCCACGTTGGCGCTGGCGCAGTGCTGGCACGCGGTGGGCGTTTGGCGGGCGACGGTGATGCCGGCGCAGTCGGCGCAGTGCCACGCGGGGATGCGATGGCCCCACCAAAGTTGCCGGGAGATGCACCAGTCGCGGATGTTGTACATCCATTCGAAGTAGGTTTTGCTCCAGTTTTCGGGGATGAAAACCGTCTCGCCGGTCTCAACGGCCTTGATGGCCGGGGCGGCGAGTTCCTTCATGCGGACGAACCACTGCTTGGAGATGAGCGGCTCGACGATGGTGGAGCAGCGCTGGCATTTCGAGATGGGCAGTTGATGGGGCTTGACGGCGCGGAGGAGGCCGGCGGCTTCGAGATCGGCCAGGACGCGCTTGCGCGCTTCGCTGCGATCGAGGCCGGCGTAGGGGCCGGCGGCTTCGGTCATGACGGCCTGGGGGCTGATGACCTGAATGATCGGGAGGCTGTGGCGCTTGCCAGCTTCGAAGTCGTTCGGGTCGTGCGCCGGGGTGATTTTGACGACACCGGTGCCGAACTCCGGGTCGGCCATATCGTCGCAAACGATGGGGATTTCGCGGTGCATCAGCGGCAGTTGGACGGTCTTGCCGTGGAGGTCGAGATAGCGTTCGTCGGCGGCGTTGATGGCGACGGCGGTATCGCCGAGCATGGTTTCCGGGCGGGTGGTGGCGACCGTGAGCACGCGGCCGGGTTCGCCTGTGACGGGGTAGTCGATCTCCCAGAGGCTGCCGGCGGTGTCTTCGTGATTGACTTCGAGATCCGAGATGGCCGTGTTGCAGCGCGGGCACCAGGTGACCATGTATTCGCCTCGATAGATGAGGCCGTCTTCGTGCATGCGGACGAAGACTTCGCGGACGGCGCGGGAGAGGCCATCGTCTAGAGTGAAGCGGTTGCGGGTCCAATCGACGGAGTCGCCGATCTTGCGCATTTGGCGTTCGATGTTGCCGCCGTAGAGCGCTTTCCAATCCCAGATTTTCGCTTCGAAGGCTTCGCGGCCGAGGTCGTAGCGGGTGATGTTTTGTTTGGCCAAGTCGCGTTCGACGACCATCTGCGTGGCGATGCCGGCGTGGTCGGTGCCGGGGATCCAAACGGTGTTGTCGCCGATCATGCGGTGGTAGCGCGTGACGACGTCCATTTCGGTATGGCCGATCATATGGCCGATGTGGAGCGAACCGGTGACGTTCGGCGGGGGGATGGCGATGGAGAACGTCTTGCCGGGTTTGCTGGGGTCAGCCTTATAAATCCCCGACTCTTCCCACCATTTGGCCCAATGCGGTTCAAACTGCTGGGGCTCGTACACTTTTTCGAGTTGCATTTGTGAATCTACCAGTTTACCAACTCCTTCACCCGCGCTAGCATATGGGGGTGCACGAACTATCCCATTTTCGGGCGAACACGGAAGCGATTGCCGCTCGCCTCGCCACCCGGTGCTACAGCCTGGACGTTGATCAGTGGCGAATTCTAGACGCCGAGCGCCGTGGCGCGGTTACCGAAGCCGAACAGTTGAAGGCGCAGCGGAATGCGCAGAGCATGGAGATCGGCAAGCTGAAGAAAGCTGGTGCCGATACGACGGCGGCGCAGGCCGAAGTCCGGTCGATGGGCGAACGGATCGCCGAGTTGGATGCAAAAGTTGTGGCCGTCGATGAACGGTTTCGCGATCTGCTGACGGCGATTCCGAATCTGCCGCATGAGTCGGTGCCGGTGGGCAAGTCGGCCGATGATAACGTGGAGATCCGGCGTTCCGGGACGCCGCGGGAGTACGCGTTCGAGCCGAAAGCGCATTGGGACCTCGGCGTGAATTTGGGGATTTTGGATTTTGAGCGGGCCGCGAAGATTACGGGCGCTCGGTTTGCGGTGTACTTCGGATTGGGTGCGCGCCTGGAACGTTCGCTGATGAATTTCATGCTCGACGTGCATACGCGCGACCACGGCTACACGGAAGTGCTGCCGCCGTTTCTCGTCAATTCGGCGAGCCTGTTTGGCACCGGCAACCTGCCGAAGTTCGGCGACGATCTGTTCAAGATTGAGAACTCGGACTATTGGCTGGCGCCGACGGCCGAGGTGCCGGTGACGAATCTGCTGCGCGATGAGACCTTGGAGCCGGAGCAGTTGCCGATTCATTTCTGCGCGCATACTTCGTGCTTCCGCAGCGAGGCGGGGAGCCATGGGCGGGACGTGCGCGGTATCATCCGTCAGCATCAGTTCCAGAAGGTGGAGTTAGTCAAATTTACGACTGCGGAACAAAGCCATGCCGAGCACGAGAAGTTAACGGCAGACGCCGAAGATATTCTGGACCGGCTGGAGTTGCCCTATCGGCGGATGCTGCTGTGCACGGGCGACATGGGCTTTTCGTCGGCGAAGACGTACGATCTGGAAGTTTGGCTTCCCGGTCAGAACGCCTACAAAGAGATCAGTTCGTGCAGCAATTTCCAGGCTTTCCAGGCGCGGCGGGCCGGCATACGGGTGCGCGGGGCGAAGAACAAAGTTGAGCCGGCGCATACGATCAACGGCAGCGGCTTGGCGATTGGCCGGACGTGGGTCGCCATCGTTGAGAACTATCAGCAGGCTGATGGATCGATCGCGGTACCGACGGTGTTACAGCCTTATTTACAGGCCGAAGTAATTACAAAGTCCGGGATTCTGCGCTAATTAAACACACTTCGAGTGAACCGGTTCGGCGATCGGGTTGTCAAAGAGCGCAAGGCGGTTCGAAGGCGGCGGGGTTCTACGAAACGAAGCCGGGTCAGCAGCGGTCGGTGTAAGCCGGGGCGCTGCTGGGTGCCGTTGGAACGAATTGCGGTTCGAAGCCAACTTCGGGAAGTGGTTGGTTGACGGTGGCTACCGTGACTTTTTCGGTCGGCGGCAGCGCCCGGCGCTTCTCCTGGGCATGGTGCAGGTTTTTAAGGCAGCGTTGATAGCTACGTTCGATTGCCGTGACGTACCGCTGCATGTTTCGATAGATCGCGTCGTTCGGAATACTCGCGAACGAGACCGCGATGAGTTGATCGGGGTCGGAGGTGACTGGTTCGTTTTCCTCGTTCTCTTCATTGAGATAGTTGAACGTATCTTCGGCGAGCAGGTTGAGCGTTTTCGCTTCGACGCGGCGGGCGCGATTGAGCCGCCATTGGGCTTCGGCGACTTGGTCGGTGAGCATTCGCTCTTCCGGCGTGGCGGGGCGGTAGGCGCCCCGTACCTCGGAGAGGAGCAGGTCGAATTCGGATTGTGATTCGCCGCGGATGAGCAATGTGGAAGAGCAGAGACCGTGGGCGAGACGGTTTTGGCTGGACGCCGCTTTGCCCGCGGCGGTGCGAGGTCCGGTTGAGTTCATGGCGTTGCGCCGGTTGGCCAATGCTTGGGCCGCGGCCTGGCGTTTGGCGGCTTCGGCGGCCATTTCGGCTTCTTTGTCGGCGACAATTTTGTTGATGATGGCGTCGCGGTTGGCAGCGTAAAAGTCGTTAGACATGGGTGAATTCTCCAGGGTTTAGAAATGGAAAAGCCCGCTCCACCGAAGATTCGGTGAAAACGGGCTTTTCTGAAAACAATCCTACACTGTGGGAGAAGGGTAATTTGCTTGGCGTGTCTGTAAGTGATAGTAAACAAGCGAAAGATATTTTTCGATGGTCTGTGAGGCGCTTGCAAAACTCCGTGAAAAACGCTTGACAGGCGTGGCAGGGAGGTGCGGAAAGTTCTTTTCCGCGACAAGTATGCGCCGAAAAGCCTCCGCATCGTTTTTCAACAATACGGACCTAAGGACCACCGATATATTTCTGTGTTGG
>JAPKZA010000498.1 GCA_026394015.1 Acidobacteriota bacterium | reverse complement strand
TTCCAAGACGCTGGCCAAGGCGAACCTGCCTATGCCCGAAGCGATGTAAGCTAGTTTTCGTGAAGATCACGAAAATTGAGACTCTTCGTCTTGCCCAGGGCGTTACGGTTCACGCTGGACCGATTCAATGGCTTTGGGTTCGTATCCATACTGACACCGGCCTCTTCGGCCTCGGGGAAACCTATCCCCACCCCGCCGCCGAAGATGCCGTTGTCCATTCCAGTCTCGCCCCGCGGCTCCTGGGCCAGGACCCCTCCCGCATCGACGCCCTTTGGATGTCGATGTTCGAAGCGATCTCTTACTCCGGCTGGGCCGGAGCGGAAATGCGCGCTATCTCCGCCATCGACATGGCGCTTTGGGATCTAGCAGGCAAAGTAGCCAACCAACCGGTTTATCAACTGCTCGGGGGCGCCTCCCGCGATCGCATTCGCACGTATAACACCTGCTACGACCACCTCAGCTTTCTCACCGAACCGGTCGAACTCGCCGCCAGTCTGCTGGAATCCGGCATCTCGGCCATGAAAATCTGGCCGATGGACCCGATCGCCAAGGAGTCGGGCGGCCATTCCATCACGGCGGAACAGCTTCGCCGCGGACTCGAACCGCTGCGTCTTATTAAGAAGGAGTTCGGCGACCGCATGGACGTGGCCATGGAGTTTCACGGTTTCTGGAATCTGCCCTGCGCCATTCGGATTGCCCGCGCGTGTGAAGAGTATGAGCCGATGTGGCTCGAAGAGATGCTGCCCCAGGATAATCTCGCGGCCTATCGCGAACTTGCCACGGCCACGCACCTGCCGCTGACCATTTCGGAGCGGTTGATGACGCGATGGCAATATCGGGAACTGTTTGAGAACCGGGCCGCCCGCACCGTCATGCCGGATATCTCCTGGGTCGGCGGCCTCTCGGAGGCCCGGAAGATCGCCAACATGGCCGAGACCTGGTATCTCCCAGCGGCTCCACACAACTGCGGTGGTCCCGTTCTTCACGCCGCGTCGCTCCATTTAGCGGCGAATCTTACCAATCTCCAAATCGTCGAGTCGGTTCGCCGCCATTACGCCGACGAGTATACGGCCATCGTGGGGGAACTGGCTCGGCCCCGGGAGGGCTACTTTGACCTGCCGCCCGGCCCCGGACTCGGCATCGATCTGGCGCCCGGTGTGTTCGCACGACCGGATCTGATCCGTCGGGAGAGCGTCGGATAGGCTAAAGGCCTTAGAGCATTCCGGCAAGAAGCACCGACAGGATTTAAGATTCAGGCATTTGCTGCGTAGTATCGGAGCGCAGTTTTGCCTACCATGGGGATGATTCTTGCCCACTTACTGTCTCGGGATGCTCTGCAACTACTGCCAGAAACCGATTTCGTTGCTCCGCCGACTCAGTGACCCTGAGTTCTGCTCCGCGGAGCATCGGGAGCGCTATCGGCATGAAATTGAGAGCGGTGAGAACGCCGGTTGCGGTTTTGGAGCCGATTCCGGCCTTGCCCGCGAAGGAGTCGCCAGCTCGGATGGTTCTCGCCGGACCAGCCTCGTTGCCCCCGCGGCACACTCGTGAGTACTGGAGCTATGCGCTACCCGCCGACCCGATGTCCTCGCCGGTGGCTGTTATGCTACAGGCGCCACAGGATTACCGCCCGGTGCTAGCCCCCCAACGGGCGACCTCGGTCCTTTCGTTCTGGCCGGTACCGTTTGTCGGCGAGCGGACGAGCGAGCCGTTGGCCAACCCGGCCCGGGCGGCTGGGCCCGCACTGCCTACTTCGCCGCTCCGCACGCTTTCCTGGATCCTTCCCGAGTCAATGGCGGAGCCGGATCCCGCGGAATCGGCGACCCAATTGATTCCGCTCAGCATTCTTCCGTCGTGGAGCCTGCCGCAGCCCTGCGCGAACTGGACCGCTGTTCCGGCGGCGGCGGCGCTCGTCCCTCTGCGTCCGATTATTGGGTCTTCCGCAGTCGCGCGGAGCCTTCGGCTAGCGCCGTCGGTCTCGATACAGCCCGTGCAGCCCCGCCCATCTTCGGGACTCGGGGTCGCCATCGCAGCCGAATCGGTCGGTCACGTCCCGCAATGTCTTTGGACGATGGCTCGTTCGGTGGGCGACGTTCGGGGGTTGGTGATTGCCGAAGAAGGGCGCTATAGCGCGCGTCTGGAACGTCAACTGGAGGTAATGGCGGAGAACGTCGGCCTGTGTCCGCGGGTTGCGATACCGATTGGTGATCCCTGCGTTGGGCAGCGGCAGATTGCCGGAGAGTTCCATGCCAACGCTTTCCGTGCCGAGTTGGCGAAACCATGCGGCAGCTTCCGGTCGCCCGTGATTCCAGCGAGTACCGGGATGCAAGCAGTACCGCTTCCGCCAGTCCAGAACCGGGCCGTTCAACTGCACGCCGGGGCCGAGGTCGCTCCGGGCGCCGGCCCCACCCACTTCCCTGCTCCTCCGTCGATTCCGCGAGCCTGGGCTTTTGCCGGTTCGCTACTCCCAGCGACACCGCTTCGAGCCGTCCTCTCGCCTGCCGCACACATTTACGACGCCGCGTTTGCCGTTCCTCCGGCGATCCTCCGGCACCCCGCAACCAACGTCGCTCCCGGACGACTGGCCGACGCATGGGACATCGTCCCAGTCCGGCCACCGGCTTTCCGAAACATCGCGCTGCCGTCCGTAGATTCGCGGCCCGAGATCCCGACCATCACGATCATCCTGCTCGATCGCCAAGTCGAACTCGCCCCGCCCGGCACACCTCCTCCGGATTTGCTTCCCTTGCAACCCTCACCGGCGCTGGCTTCCGTCCACACTTCCGAGGGCTCAGTCAACCCGCAGCCCAGGGTGCCGATTGTCATCGTCCCCCATTCGCCGACCACGGACCGGCACAAGACCACCGCGCTGAACTTCCAGCTGTTTTCGCTGGCGCACTTGGTCCCCGGTCCGCGCAAGCAGTTTACTTCCGCCGAGGTTTTGGATCCGTGCGCCTGGCGAGCCCGCCCGGTGTTACCGACCACCAACCTGCCCCGGATTTCGCTCAAAGAGAGGAATTCGACGCGCACTATGGCGTTGCATGACGTTCGTAACGCTCTCCAAAAAGGGACGATCGACCGCGCGAAACGATTTTGGAAGCTCGCTCCGGCCGATCTGAAATGGCTTGCCTTCGCCCTCCCCCTGATTCTGGGATTCTGGCTCTGGCCCACGCAACCAATCGCGGTCTCGGTTCCGTCGCCTATCAGTACCGTCGCGGCGGTCGCCAAAGCAGTGCCCGCCCCGAGCTTTCTTGAAAAAGCGGCCCAGACGAACCTGAATGTGAACTTTGGGGCCTTCGAAGAACGGATCGCCAGTCGAGCCAGCATTCATCTGGAAGAAGATTTCAGCGCTGGACTGGGCCTTTGGGACGGCGAAGGAAATTGGGCGCGTTCCTGGACCTATGATAAGAGCGGCGTTGTCCGCCCCGGCCGCATGGCGATCTATCAGCCCTCCATTCCGATGGTCGATTACACCTTCGATATCACTGCAGCGGTGGAGCGGCGGTCGATTTCCTGGATGGTTCGGGCATCGAATCTGCGCAACTATGTTGCAGCGCGACTCAACGTTTCCGGAAGCGGCCCCAACCAAAGACTCAGTTTTGAACGCTGGACGGTGAAAGATGGTCGCGTCACCCGACGTCAGACCATGCCCATCCAATCGACCCTCGGTACCGCCACGACGATAAAAATTCGCATGGAAGTGACAGGAAACACGTTTGCGACGACTCTTCAGGACCAGGCCATCGACGTCTTTACGGACTCGACCCACCCCTCGGGCGGGATCGGACTGTTCAGCGGCGATGGCGATCAACCCCGAATTTATCGGATCGAGTTGACTCATCAACACGATTTTTTCGGCAAGCTATGTTCTTTTCTCGTCCCTCACCCGATTACTAAAGCAGGAACCATTCGTCCATGAGCACCAATCGCCTTTCGTCAAACAGCTCCAAGCCCGCCATCCCTCAATCGATCCCCAGCTCCGGGCCTGGCGCGTCGCTGGCTCGCACCGTTGCCCTCCATATGGAGGGGCGGACGCGCGAAGCGCTTGGGGAGTTGGACGTTGCCCTCAGTCTTTCCCCGGATCATCCCGAACTACTGGCGGCGCGAGGCCATCTGCTGTGCGAACTCGAACAGTTTGAGGACGCTGCCAAAAGTTACAACCGCCTACTCGAACTCTCGCCCGGCCACTCGGCGGCGGTCTATAACCTGGCGGTGTGTCTGGAGAAACTGGGCAAGTGGGAAGACGCGGCGGATCGCTTCGTCGAGGCTCAGGATCTGGACCCGCAACGGGTCGAAGCCAAGCTCGGCCTCGGCATTTGTCAGTTGCACCTGGAAAAGCCGGAGCCGGCTTTAGCGGCTTTTGACGAATATTTGAAGGCGAAACCAAACGACGAGACCGCTCAGTTCGGCAAGGCCGTGGCGCTCCAACTGCTTTGGCGGTTCGATGATGCGGCCGCGCTCTATCAGCAGGCTCTCAGCCGCAACCCGAAATCGGAAGAAGCCCTCACCAATCTCCTCGCCATCGCCCTGACGCGGAAAGATGACGACGCCGTCCATCGCTGCGCCGAACAGTTGCTCTCCTTCCGGCCGTATTCTCAGGCGGCCATGGAGGGCTTGGCTACCGTCGCCTTCAACCGTGGCGATTTCGAAGCCGCTGCCAAACTCTGCCAGAAGCTGGTCGAACTCACCCCCGACCATTTTGAGCGCTGGTTCAACTTTGGCGTCGCCTGCCAGAAGTTGAAGAAATACGAACAGGCCCTCCGCGGCTATGCCGAAGCGGTCCGCATTCGCCCCGACGCCAAGCAGGGCTTCATCAACCTCGGCATCGTCAAGCAGGAACTCAACGATCTTCCCGGTGCCCGGGAAGCTTATGAAAAAGCGCTCCGCATCACCCCCGATATCCCGGAGGTGCTCTTCAACCTGGCGACCGTACAGGAACTGAACGGCCAGAAAGAAGAAGCCGAAAAGATGTACCAGAAGCTGCTCGCCAAGAACCAGGATTGGGATGAAGCCTGGTTTCGACTCGGTTATCTCCGCCTGGAACGGACCGACTATCGCGGCAGCATTGAAGCCTTCGAAGCCGCCCTGCGGAAGAAGGCCGATTGGCCCGAAGCGCTCGTTAACCTCGGCCTGGCCCAGTGGAAAACCGGCAGCCTCGACACCGCGACCCTCACCTTCAATCGGCTTCTGACCATCAAAGCCGATTCGGTCGACGCCCTCCGCGGTTTGGCCGCCATCGCCGTTGAACAGCAGGATTTCGGGCAGGCCTTGGACTATCAGGCCCGGCTGATCGACCTCGGCGAACGCTCTCCGGAGCTGTTTTACAACACCGGTTTGCTCCTCCAGAAATCTGGACAGCTTGACGACGCGATCCGACTCTATAACGAAGCGTTGGCCGAAAAGCCGGAGTTCGCTGAAGCGCTGCTGAATCTCGGCCACGCCCTCAAGGCGCAGGGCCGGACCGAAGAGGCCAAAGGCTACTGGCGCCAAGCGATCGACGCGAAGCCCGAACTCGCCAAAGGCTACTTCGAATAGCCCCCGCTAGCTCACAATGTCCAGACTGACGGCGCCAAGCCGTCGTCGACCCAGCCGCATATCGAGCAAATGACTTCCCATCCCCACTTCCTGGGGGATCCGGAAATTCACTTCAAACCGAGGCGGCAGGGGATCGGTGCAAAAGTACTCCAAATCCTCCACCGGCACGCCGTCAATCGTCGCGGTGAAAAACTCCGGCTGGGTCACCTCTTCCAGGGTCAGCTTCACGCTCCGCGTCTCCACTCGATTCCCCGCCACCAGGTTCACCCCGTCGCTCAGCGCAATCAGGCGCGGAACCATCGCCGGCGGTGGCACAATTCTTACCTTCTTCGGTAGCCCAATCGGCTCCCCGCACCATCCCAACTGCACCAATTGCAATCCAGTCCCCACTTCCGAAGGCAGCCTAAGGTTAACCTGCGTTAATCCATCTCGCTCCCTCGGCCCGATGTAGGTTAGCCGCCCGCGGGCTCCTCCCACGGTCACCTCGAAGTTCAACAGGTCACAATCGGTCGGCAGGTTGTTCACCCACAGCGCTAACGCGGCGTATCTCCCCCGCGCCGGGGCCAACGGTTCGGAGGTTTCGGCATTCGTAATCCGCCGAATCGTGACGAACTCCTCCGGCTTCACGGCCCGCTCGTACCACCCTGTCTCTCGCTTCCGCAGCGTCACCCACATGTACTGGGTCGAAACCCCTTCGAGCGCCAGCATCTGGAAATCGTGGGTCCGGCAAAACCCTTCCAGTTCGCTTTGACTGATCCGTACCCCACTCCACGTGTCATACCGCGCGGCGGTCTCCGGCAAACCATTAATCTGGCACCGCATTAATCCGCCAACCCGCAACACGCGCCGCGCCTCGGCCAGGTAACCCAACACCACCTCCCGGCTCGGAATATGCTGAAACACCGCGTACGAGTAAACAAAATCGAACGACTCATCGGCGAACATCTCTAAATTTGACCGCAGCGCGACGTGCACATGCGCGTGGGGAATCCCCCGTAACCGCGCCCGGGCCCGTTCCACCATCTGATCCGAGATATCCACCCCGTGGATCTCGCCGAAAAACGCGCTCATCGGCTTCAACAACCGTCCTGGCCCGCAGCCGATCTCGAGCGCTCGCCGCGCGCGTTGGTTCCCCTCCGGTAACCGCCGCATCTCCCACTTCAGCCCATGGACGATCTCGTCGCCGGTCGCATCAAAACCTTCCTCGTCCTGGTCCCGCCGCCCAAAGGCCACATAGTAGTTTGCGTCTTCGGTTGCGCGCGCGTTCCAATCCGCGCGCATCTGTTCGACAACTTGTTCGCTCATCGGCTCCCTGCTTCATGCCGGCACCGGTTATCCCGCACCGTATTCTCACTCCGTTTTATCGCCGGACCATACCCAATACACGCACGATCCATCCGCCAACCGGAGATCTCATTGTCGACGATCCGGTTCCCCCGCGTCACCGCCCCTCGCTCCGCCCGTTCTCCGAGATAGATCCCCGTCCGCAGCATTTCCGGCTCGGCCGCCAAAAAGACACACCCCGGCTTGCCGATCTCACTGCACTGCGACCGCTGCATCCCTCGTAATACGTTCTTCTCAATCACGTGCCCCGAGCCAATGACGAAAATCCCGCCCCACGGCGCCCCCTCAATCCAATTTCCGATGATCCGAATCCCCACGCTCTGCATGTCCGGATTCGTATTATTCATCACAATTCCGAAATGCGCCAGCTCGTAACATCGATTCCCTTCCACTAACCCGTGATGAAATCCGTCCAAGTCCAGGCACTTACCATTGATATCCCGAAACGTATTCCGCAAGTAACTCGTCCCTTCCACATTTCCCGCCGTGTCAATCCCCACCGGCGTCCCCCCGCCTTCGACGTCCACCACCTCCTTCGGGTACCCGATCCGCGTCCCCTCGTTCCCCTCCACCATCACGCTCACCGCATGGCCCACTTGCACGGCGTCCCGCCCAATCTCTTGAAACCGATTGCCCGTAATCCGGCCCCGCTCATTCCGCGGCGCGGTATAGCGGGAATGCGTCCACACCGCGTTCCCCCGCACCCGCTCAAAGACGCACTTACTCACTTCCCAATCCGTCGAGCCGTCTTCGACTAAGACGCCGCCGGTCGTATTATTCCGCCCATTGCCCTGCAACGACCCACTATCCAGCACAGTAACTTCCCGCACCACTACGCCCCGCACCCGCGTCGCCAACACAGCAAACCCCGCGATCTGTTCAAACCGCGCCCGCTCAATCACCACCTTTCCCCCGCCCCGCACCAAAACGCCGCCCGCCCCGAACCAACTCGCAAACGTCCGGTCATACGGAGGCAGCCCCTGCGACTGCGCGAGCTTCCCCCGATTCCCGCGAACGACAAAATCCCGCAGCGTCACCCCCTCCACCCCGTCGAGCACAATAGCCGCCTCGCCCACAAAATCGTCGGCCAAAACGTAGGTTCCGCCGACGGTCGCGGGATTCCGCAGCGGCTGGTGCAGCACGGTCTCTCCGCACAGCAACCCACTCCCGATCACGAGCAACGCTATCCTATGTACGATGGCCATTCACTTCCGCGAAGCCTCCCTGGCGCCTCTCCACCAGCTTACCGCCACCGCCCCCGACGGCGCGATTATTGCCCTCGTCGGCGAAGACGGCAGCGGCCAACGCGAACTGCTGCAACTCGCCGCTGGTAAGGTTCTGCCGAACTCGGGCGAAGTCCTCACCACCAATGCCGGCCGCTACCTGGCCCCTGCCGAAGCGCTCGATCTCGGCCCCGTCCCCGTCCTCGCGCTCGACCACACCCTGGCCACCTGCGACGCCCTCGTCCGCGCCCGCGCCGCCCTGGGCCTCGAACGCCTCCGCCGCCAGGGCACGATCATCTTTATCGCCTCTCATGAACTCGACCTGATCGCCGCCCTCGCCGACGAGGTCTGGTGGCTGCACGAAGGCCGCCTCCACGCGCGCGGCGACCACCGCGAAATCCTCCCCCAGTACCAACATCACCTCGCCGCCCGCCAACGCGCCTGGGGCGAAACGATCCCGGCCCACCTCTTCCCTGCCCTCCGCCGCGGCGACGGTCGCGCCGAAATCCTCGCCCTCGAAACGTTAGGCCAGAACGGACAGCCCACCATCGTCGTCCAGTCCGGCGAAGTCTGCACCGTCCGCGTCACCGTGAAATTCAACGCCCCCGTCGACCAACCCGTCGTCGGCATCATGATCCGAACCCGCATCGGCTTCGAGGTCTACGGCACGAACACCGAACTCGAAAAGCTCGCCCTCGGACCGGTGGCCGCGGGCCAAACGATCCGCGTCGCCTTCCAATTCCCGTGTCTGCTGTCTCCGCAGGAGTACACCCTCACCGCCGCCTCGCACGATCCCGACGGCGTTTGGCACGACTGGATGGAGGACGCCCTCGCCTTCGCCGTCGCCGACTCCCGCTACACCGCCGGCGTCGCCAACCTCCGCGCCCAAGTCACCGCCGAAACGCTATGAACCGCCGCGAGTTGCTCCTCGCCTTCGCCGCCCAAACGAGCCAACCCGATCTTTGCATTTACGGGGCTTCCGCCGCCGGCATCACTGCCGCGATCCAGGCCCGCAAAATGGGCCGTACCGTTCTGCTGCTCGAACCCGGCCGCCACCTCGGCGGCATCACCGTGGAAGGTCTCGGCAGCTCCGACATCGACAACCACTGGTTCCGGAACTCGCCCGCCGTCGGGGGCCTCGCCGCCGAGTTCTATCGCCGCATCGGCGCCGCTTACGGCAAATCGGAACCCGTCTACAAGTTCGAATCCTCGGTCGCCGAAAGGGTCCTGCTCGCCTGGCTCAAGGAGCACGATGTCCCCTATCAGCTCAATGCCCAACTCCGCTCGGCATCGAAGCAAGACGCAAAACTCACGCACATCACGCTGACCTCCGGCCAACGTATCGCCGCCGCCCAGTTCATCGACGCCTCCATCGAAGGCGACCTGCTCCACGCCGCCGGTTGCCGAACTGTGATCGGCCGCGAGGCCAACGCCCAGTACGGCGAGACCAAAAACGGCATCCGCGCCGAGAACACTTACCGCAACTTCGAGGTCGGCGTCGACCCCTACTGGCACCCCGGGGTCGCCTCCTCCGGCGTCCTCCCGACCATCCAGAACGAACCCCTCGGCACGCCGGGCGCGGCGGATCACCGTCTGCAGGGCTACTGCTTCCGCATGTGCCTGACCAGGAACCCGGCCAACCGGATCCCCTTCGCCAAGCCCGCCGGCTTCGACCGCAAGCTTTACGAAATTTACTTTCGTTACATTCAAGCCGGCGGCCAACTCTTTCGTCCCGTCGCCAACCTGCCGAATGGCAAAACCGATCAGGGTAGCTGGCACGACCTGTCGGCCAATCTCTACGGGATGAACTACGCTTACCCGGCCGGCTCGCCGGCCATTCGGCGGCGGGTTTACGACGAGCATCTCCACTTCACTCAAGGCCTCGTCTATCTCCTGTCGACCGACCCCGCCTTCGGCCCGCACTGGAAGGATTGGGGGGTTGCCGCCGACGAGTTCAGCGACAACGGGGGATGGCCGCGCCAGTTTTACGTCCGCGACGCCCGCCGTCTCGTCTCGGATTTCGTCATCACCGAACACCACACCCGGCGCCTCGATCAGCCCACCGTAGCGGATCCGATCGGCATCTCTTGCTGGCCGCCGGACACCCATCACGTGCGCCGCATTATTAAGGACGGCGCGGCCTACAACGAAGGCTTCGTCTTCGGCGGCGACGATTGGGGCGCGTTTCCGATCTCATATCGGGCGATGCTGCCGCGTGCGACGGCGTGTACCAACCTTATTACGCCGACGTGTCTATCGTCCTCACACGTTGCCTACGGGGCCATCCGCCTGGAATGGACGTTTTTCCTCCTCGGCCAGGCGGCGGCGACTGCCTCGGTGCAGGCTCTGGCGACGCGGACACCTCTCCAGAGCCTCCCCTACGAGCCCCTACGCGCCCGACTGCAGGCCGACGGCCAGGTCCTGGCGATGAACCCGATTCCGCAAGCGAAGAGTTAGAATATTTGCATGGCACTCGTACAGTTTGAGATCGACGAAGAAAGCGAAAACGCTCTTAACGCCCTAATCGAATCGTTTGAAGGCGACCGGAACGCCGCCTTCAAATCGCTGCTGCTACGGCATAGCTTTGACGAAAGCGAGCTCGGTCAAATTGAAGCGGACAACCACGATTACCTTCTCGAAATGAAGACTCGCTCGGAGGCAGCCTTCGCCGAGGGCCGCTTCGTTACCTTCGAACAAGTGAAACGCGACATGGGGCTGTGAAGCTCATCATCCCTCAAGAGGTCTACGAAGTATTCAACGGCCTCCCTCACCAAACGCGCGTTCGCGCTGTCGAGTTGCTCGAATTGATCTGCCTCCATCCACGCATTCATGAGGTACGGCGATTCGGGTTGATGAAGGGAAATCGACATTTCTTTCTGGATTCCCACCACTTCTACTACTCCCTCACCCGCACCGAAATCCGTCTCAACGCCATCCTGCCCCGCGGCCTCCGCCGCGCCTAAACGTTTCAATTCTGCAACTCGGGTGCTAAACTGATAGATTACCCGTCTCGACGTTGGCTGCCCGTCCTTAGCCGTCGTCCACCCGCAGCTCCTGTCTCGCTGCACCCCAATCCCCTTTTGAGGTGTTTTTCATGCGAGCACTTGCGCTCCTTCTCGTCGCCTTTGGCGGCCTCTACGCCCAGACTTTCAATGGCAATATCGCCGGAACCGTCCAGGACGCGTCCGGTGCAACTATCCCCGGCGCCGCGGTAAAAATCGAAAGCCCCTCCACCGGCCTCACCCGCTCCACTCTAGCCTCCGCCACCGGCGAGTTCCTCTTCGCCGAACTTCCCGTCGGCAAGTTCAACCTCAGCGTCACCCGCGCCGGCTTCGCCACCAGCAAGTACGACAACGTTGAAGTCGCGGTGTCAAAAACCACGAACGTCATCGTCTCCCTTGGCGTCGCCCAACAAGCCGCCACCGTCGAAGTCTCCGCTCAGTCGGTTTCACTGGAAACCACGTCCTCCGCCCTCATCGGCGTCGTCGGCCCGAAGCTCGTAGCTGACCTCCCTATGAACGGCCGCGACTTCCGTCAGATGTTGAAGCTCACCCCGGGCGTTTCGCCCGCCTCCACTTCCGTCAACGGCATGCGGACCTCCGGCAACAACTACCAGATCGACGGCGCCGATAATAATGATGCTTTCCACAACTCCTCGGCCGTGAACCAGGGCGGCGTCTCCGGCATCGCTGGCACGCTCCTGCCGGTGGAAGCGATCGACCAGTTCTCCGTCCAAACCAACGCCAGCGCCGAAGCCGGCCGCAACGGCGGAGCGTCGGTCAACCTCGTGATCAAGTCGGGCACCAATGCCCTTCATGGTTCGGCGTTCTTCTTCAATCGGAATGAGGCCTTTGCCGAAGCGTCCCCGCTGCAGGCCGTCGGCTCCAAGCCGCGCGTCGTCCGCTCGAACCAATACGGCTTCTCCGTCGGCGGACCGATCATCAAGAACAAGACCTTCTTCTTCGCCACGGGCGAAGCGCAGAAGGCCATCGCGAACAACTCGTTCGCCAGCACGCACCCGTCCGACGCCTGGGTCGCCGATGCGCGTAGCATCCTCGGCCGCTACGGCGTGCCGGTTAGTCAGGTCGCCGTCAACATGCGCTCGTTTTGGCCCTCGCGCTTCAACTCCGCTTCGGGCGCGGTGAACAACTTCCTGTCCACCGACCAGAACATCTACGACTCCTACAACGGCATCGTCAAAATCGATCACCGCTTCAGCGATAACCATACGATCTCCGGCCGCTACTTCGGCGGTACCGGGAAGCAGATCGCGGACTCCGGCTCGCCGTACAAAGAGTACTTCCAGGTCGCCCCCAGCCGCATGCACAACATCTCCGTCGTGCAGAACAGCGTCTTCGGCGCGCGCCTCGTCAACCAAATCACTCTTGGCGTGAACTACTTCAAGCAGACCTTCAACGACTTCGATACCAGCGCCAATCCCGTTGCCATCGGCTTGAACACCGGCGTCACCGAAGCGACCTTGCTCGGCGCCCCCACCACCTCCATCAGCGGCTTCGCTGGCGTTGGTCAAACCCAACCGCTCGGTCGCATTGACACCACCGGCCACTTGGTCGAGAACCTTTCCTACACCGTCGGCCGTCATCAGTTCAAGGTCGGCGGCGAATTCCGTCGCGCCCGCCTGGACGTCTTCTACGACACCAACAAGCGCGGTCGGTTCACCTTCGATGGCGCCCGCGGCCCTTGGGCTTCGGATTCGACCCTCAACTCCAACCAACGTGCCATGGCCGACTTCCTCGCCGGCTTTACCTCGAATGCGAACGGTGCGCAGATCACTCGCGGCCAGCTGCAACGCGACTACTACCAGAACTCGTTCGACTGGTGGGCGCACGATAACTGGCAAGTCAATTCGCAGCTGAATCTGAACTTCGGCGTGCGCTACACCTACCACGGTCCCCTGCACGACGCTAAAAACAGCATCACCACCTTTGTGGCCGGCAAGGGCTTCGTCGGACCGGGCAGCGGTCTCGATACGCTTTATCAACGCGACCTGAACAACTTCGCGCCCCGTATGGGCTTCGCTTACACCCCGATCAAGGGCGGCAAGACGGTCATTCGCGGCAGCTTCGGCTTCTTCTACGATGTGCCGCCGCTGAATTTCATCGTGGCCAACACCGGTGCCCCGAACGGCGGCTCCGCTGGTGTGCACGCCAACCCTGGTGGCTCGTCCCCGGTTTATTCGATCGCTCTCTCCAGCGTCGATCTCGTGCTGAACCAGTCCATCTTCGGCAGCGCCCAACCCCGCCCGCCGTTCGGTGCTTACGCCATCGACCAGAACTACCGCATCCCGTACGTGATGAATTACAACCTCAACGTGCAGCATCAGCTCACCAGCTCCACGCTCGTGCAGGTCGGTTATGTCGCCAGCGGCGGCCGCAAGCTTAGCGTGTTGCAGAACATCAACATGCCGACTCCGGGCCCCGTCGCCGGTGCGCAGCAGCGTCGTCCGTTCTTCAACCAATACCCGGACTTGGCCGCGATCAACGAGCTCAATTCGGCGACCAACAGCGGCTACAACTCGCTGCAGGCGTCCATTCGGCAGTCTCTGTTCAAAGGGATGACGGCTAACTTCAACTACACGTACGGCCACGCCATCGACAACACCTCGGACGTGCGCAATAATATGCCGACTAACTCGAATGATCTCCGCAACGAACGCGGTAATTCCACCTTCGACATCCGCCACATCGTCACCAGCTTCGTTTCCTACGACATCCCCCGCTTCGGCAAGGCGCTCCCGCTCCTCACCAAAGGCTGGACGGTGAACTCGCTGATGACCTTCCACGGCGGTAGCCCGCTCAACATCCTGGCTGGCACCAACGTCAGCGGCACCGGCGAATCGCGCGACCGCGTCGATCTGGTCGGTGACCCGTTCAGTGGCGTCGTGCAGAACCCGGCCGTGCGCACCCAACGCTGGTTCAACCCGGCTGCCTTCGGTCGCCCCGCTCAGGGCACTTTCGGCAACCTGGGCCGCAACGCGATCTACGGCCCGGGCTTCGGTTCGGTCGACTTCTCGGTGTTCAAGGCGACTCCGATTACCGAGAAACTCTCGACTCAGTTGCGCTTTGAAATCTTCAATTTGTTCAATCGCACCAACTGGGCCAACCCCGGCACCTCCCTGGCCAGCGCCGCGACTTTCGGCGTGATGACCAATACCCGCAACGGCGGCTCCGCTCCTGGCCTCGGCTTCGGCGAACCGCGTAACATGCAGATCGCTTTGAAGTTCATCTTCTAAGCAACGAGCTGGCTCTGCTCGTCGGCAACCACCGACGAGCAGAGCACTGTCTTCTCTCGCCAGGCCCTCTCCATCGCCTCCTCCGAACTCTTCCCCACCTCCCTCAACTACCCCGACACCGACCCGCACCTAACCTCCGCGATATGCCGGAACCATCCACTTCCTGTCGATCGTCGCCACTCTAAGCGTGCGAGTATCCTTAAGTGATGCGGTTAGCCGTTCTGTTTCTCATGCTGGCGAGTTCGCTGGCCGCGTGCTTCTGCGATGGCGCGGCCTCGATTGCGTGCGCAAGGCCGGCGTACTGTGTCAGAACGCTATGGAGGCGATGGTGGCGCGCGCTAAGCCGGGCGTTAAGGAGTACGAACTACGCGCCGCGGCAGGCGCCGCCATTCTCGAGGGCGGCGGCGATGCCGATTGTGCGGTGCGTTTTTCTGTCGGCGAGGCCTACCTCGTGGTCGCCGATCATGAGGAGCACGGCTGGGTACCTCGGGCTTGTGAGCTGAGGACAGCGGCGGAAATGACCCGTGATTTGGCCCTGCTCCGCGGCCAACGAAGCATCGGTTTTGCGAAGAGCCTCGTATACGGTCAAGTGCTCCTAGCGCGATCAAGACCAGCCGCGGCGGCTCCCCGTCCAGGAATCGAGATTCAACTGGTCGGGCCGCGGACTCGTCGAACGGCGGTCACCGACGCCGACGGGCGGTTTAGTTTTTTCGACCTACCGTCTGACGTTTTCACCGTCCGCGCCAAGTTGCCCGGTGAAACTGTTTCTCAAGAGCTCGATCAACGGCGCAGACGGTGCGGCTATGCGACATTCCTGCAATAAGTTGGGCACGCGACCCGAAAAGTTATCCTGAGTAGAGGGGATTCTGTAGCATTGGTGCCGAAATCGGCAAGCAATACCTCTTGAATGCGTCGCGGTGGAACGGAGAGTGGGTGACCAGCATTTGTCACGGAACGGACTTGGCGAAGAATCAAGCTCACAACTTGCCATCGTTGCGAGCCTGGAAACGAGGGATCAAGGAACTCCCGGCGATCTATGGAGCGGTCTCCGACTACACCCGCAATCCCGACGGAGATCCGAAAGAGAGGTCGTTCTCGGTTCGCTTGCAAGGGTCAGGATTCGATCTCCAAGCGACCACCGACGACATGGGCATGTTCGCCTTCCGCGATCTCATCCCAGGCAGCTACACCCTCTCCGCCAGCCGACCCGGCTGGAAATCAGCGTTCCAGAAGAACTCATCCGAAACCACTGTCGACCTAGCCAAGCGCCCTTGTGCGCTCGAATACCTGTCGATGCGTCAGACGCTCGGCAAGGTGCACGGCCGCATGGCTGCCGCCCCAGGCAAAGTAACGATCAGCGCCTCAAGTGAAAAGACAAACGCCACGGTCTCGCTAAAGCCGAACGGGGAGTTCGCGTTCGATGACCTGTGGCCGGGAGACTATATTCTGAGCGTCGGCACCGACGGACTCCCGACGTCGCCTAAAAGTCCGCTTCTTGATGCGTTTTCCCCTAATCCGTTCCCCGCCACTTACTATCCCGGCGTCCGGCAGAAGTCGGCAGCGCGGACGATACGAGTCGAAAACGGAACGGTCGTCGACCTCCCGGAGTGGGTGCTGCCCGCTCGCCTCGAGGACCGCCGATTCTCGGGTACGGTCTCCTGGCCCGACGGCACGCCCGCCGAAAATGTCCGCGTCTTCCTCTTCTCCGGAATCAGGAAACTCCAGCGCTCCCACCCTTCCGCTCCCACTGGCGCCTTCGAGGTCTGAGGCATCGAAGGGATCGAATACCGTGCCGTAGCCGCCGCTTTCCGCCCTTCGGACGGCCTCTATTTCGTCGCCGAACTCTCCGCCCACGGCCCACTGAAGTTTACGCTCGCCGCCACAGGAAAAGAGCCGCCAAATAGGTTTGGACCCTACGAACTGAAGCCCTAGCCTGCTAGCCTAAGGCTAATGCTCTCTCGCCTCTTCCCCATTGTTATCCTCCTCTCGCTGACCCCCGCCTTCGCTCAGCGCCCAACCAAATTCTCGGTCATCGAAGCCACCATCCCCCAAATGCAGGAAGCCCTGCGCAAGAAGAAAGTCACGTCCCGGCAACTCGTCCAGCAGTACCTCGAACGCATCGCCACCTACGAAGACCTCCTCAACGCCTCGCTCTACGTCAACCCCCGCGCCCTCGCCGAAGCCGATCAACTCGACCTCGAACGCAAACAAGGTCGCCTCCGCGGGCCCCTCCACGGCATCCCCATCGCGCTCAAAGACAACATCCACACCACCGACATGCCCACCACCGGCGGCGCCCTCGCCTTCACCGGCTACACCCCGCCCTACGAAGCCACCCTGACCAAAAACCTGCGCGCTTCCGGTGCCATCATCATCGCCAAAACCGGCATGACCGAACTCGCCAACTGGGTCGCCGGCGGCCCTACGCCGATGCCCACCAACTACAACTCCGTCGGCAGCTACGGCTTCAACCCCTACGACCCCCGCCGCGATCCCCGCCCCACCGCCGACGGCCGGCCCGTCCTCATGACCGGCGGCTCCTCCTCCGGCATCGGCACCGCCGCCAACTTCTGGGCCGCCAACATCGGCACGGAAACCTCCGGCTCCATTCTCTCCCCCGCCAACCAAAATCGCCTCGCCGCCATCAAGCCCACCGTCGGCCGCGTCTCCCGCTACGGCATCATCCCCATCACCGCCGACCAGGATACCGCCGGCCCCATGGCCAAGTCCGTCGCCGATACCGCCGTCCTCCTCGGCGTCCTCGAAAGCCTCGACCCTAACGACCCGGCCACCAAACGTTGCACCCCACCGGCCAAAAACGACTACACAAAATTCCTCCGCCGCGACGGCCTGAAAGGCGCTCGCATCGGCATCCCGCGCGCTTCGTTCTATGATCGCCAGGACCCCGCCGCCGCCCAAGTGATGGCCGACGCCATTGCCGTCCTCGTCAAGGAAGGCGCCGTGATCATCGACCCCGTCGACCTGCCGTCTGTCACCTCCCGCGCCTTCCAACGCTGGGGCACCTGCAGCGGCGTCAACGGCGCCAAGGGCAAAGACGCCGAGTGTTCCACCGTCTTCAAGTACGGCATGAAGCGCGATTTCAACGCCTGGCTCGCGACGCTCGGCCCTACCGCCCCCGTCAAAACCCTCACCGAACTCCGCGAATGGAACCTCGCCCACTCCGCGGCTGGCTCGCTGAAATACGGCCAGTCCAACCTCGACATCTCCGACGAGATGGATCTGGTCGCCGACCGCGCCCGTTACGACGCCGACCGCGCCAAGGACATCCAACTCAGCGCGGCCGAAGGTATCGACGTCGCGATGACGACCAATAAGCTCGACGCGCTTCTCTTCCCCGGCGGCGCCGGTGCCGGCATCGCCGCCAAGCCCGGCTACCCCACCGTCATGGTCCCGTTCGGCGAGGTGCCCAACGATCTGAAGCCCCCCGCTCCGGAAGGCTTCAATCCCAAGCCATCGCCCCTGGCCGTCAGTTTCACCGGCACGGCTTGTTCGGAGCCCCGTCTCATCGAACTCGGCTACAGTTTCGAGCAGGCGACCAAACGGCGCTTCCCGCCCCCCGCCGTCCACCCAAAATAATGCTGCTCCGCGTGCTCATTCTCGCCCTCCTGCTGGCCGGCCCCGTCGCCGGCCGGGTCTTTGGCCACGTCGTCCGCCGGGCGTCTTCCATCGCCCTCCGTCAGCGTCTCTTCGTCAACCCGCTCATCTCGGATCCCGGCACCCTCGAAGTCGAATGGAATAACACCGTCGGGCCTAGCTCCTACTACCAACCGCAAACCTGGAAGTACTCCGTCGGCCGCACCGAATACAGCGTCGGTTTTGACGCCATCGCTCACGAAAGTGGGGCGACCCACTTCTCGGACCACCTCACCGCCACCGCCACCTCGGTCCTCTACAACGGTCCGCATCTTGATATCGCCGTCGCCCCACAAGCCACGTTCCTCCTCCGCAACGACTCCGGCGTTCGCCTCGGTGCCACCCTGATTGCCCGGTACGACTTCGGCAAAAATTCGGTCTCCGGCTCCTTCGGCTGGACAGGGGCCACCGTCGCTTCGGCCTCCAACCCGGCCGGCACCGCCGACGCCATCGCCGGCTTCGGCCGCCGGGTCACCCGCCACATCACGGCCTATGCCAGCGTGCAGTGGGAGCGTTCCTCCGCCCTGCCCTCGTACCTATCCGTCTTCGAGGGGGCCGAATACGAGATCTCCAGTCGGCTCGCCGCCAACGTCTACGGCCAACACTACACGCTCACGCATGGGGTCCCCGACCATCACTACGGCGTCGGGCTCACTTACAACTTCGGCCGTATTCGCTGGCGCTAGAACCTTACTTCGGCTCGAGAATATAAGTCGGAGTAAGTCCGGTGACAGTGGAGAAAGTGCCCGCCGCCGGCGTCAACCAACTCGAAGCGCTCTGCACCTTACCCAGATACACATGCGGCTGCACGTCTACCCGCATCTCTTTCAGACTCATAGAGCCGTAACTATAAACAGGGAACATCGACGTCGGCACCTTCACGTTTTCCTGCACCACATACGGAGTCCGTAAGGCCGTCCGGACCGCCCGTTCCCACGCCACGGCCGTCATCTCCGTGCCCACATACGTTTGTCGTTCTTCGGTGTCGTCGTTCGGACGCAAGACCAAGCGTTCCCGTTTGTCGAGAATGAATTGCGGCAGATCGACTTGTTTCACGCCGTCCCAGGCCACGTGCCGCTCGCTGACCACGCGCGTCGTTGGGATCAACGCCCGAATCGCCTTTCGTTCGGCCACCGGGAAATGCGCTAACAGAGTGTCGTCCGTCAGGAGGTCAAAAATGGCCTTCTTCTGCGCCATGTCGGAACGGAAGCTATTGACAAGACACACGGCCCCTTCGCGGTAAGCCCGCACGAGGGGGTGGTTATTCGGGTCGAACTGCACGACAAACTCGCGCGTCTTCATCCGACGGTAGACGATATCAATGACGAACTCGCCCTTGCGCAAAACCCCGTTCTTGTACTCTAACTGCTCCGGCGAGGCGACAATCGTCGGAACCCCGTGCTCGGTAAAGCCTTCGGCGAGCAGGTGATACTCGCGGCTCTCCAGCGTCTCGAACGGGTGCTTCATTTCCAGAATCGCCACTTGGGGCGCTTTCTTTCCACCAAACTCTTTGTAGGCCTTCAGCAGCGCGGCCTGCAAAAACTTCACCCCGCCTAACTTCGTCAACTTATGCTTCTTGCGGAACTCTTTGGCGGGACCCGTTTCGAAAAACACATCGCCCAACACTTCGCTGTAATGTACACCCACGGGAGTCGCCGCACTGTAGTCGGAAAACCGCATGTGCCCTTTCTCAATGGCCGTATCCAGTAAACCAGTCACCGCAAAATGCTTGTAACCCGGGTTCACCGCCGCTAACATCCGCTCGGCCGGCAACAGATCCATTCGGGCCATCAACGCCGTGTCAGCCATCGCCAACTGCCGGATCTTATCCACCGCCGACGCCAGCAACTGACCCCCGATGACCAAGGCGTCAAACTGCTTCCGCGTCACCAGGTTCGGCCGTAAGAACGGAGAAACCGGACGACCGGCGAGTTCCAGCTGCCGAGATCGCAAAGTAGCATGGAACTGCTCTACCCAGCCTAAATCGCGGAAAGGTTCTGTTTCGAGGATCTTGTGATAACGGGCAATCGCCTCGTCCACTTGGTTCATTGCGGTTCGCCGAACTTGCAGTATCTCACACGAACGGGCTTGCTGTACACTCAGGATGCCCCATCATTTTGCATAACGTGCTTTTTTTCTATCACTTAGAGCACCGTAAATTTCCCTGTGTGACAATGGAGCCAATGCGTCGAATCCTGCTTCTTCCTGCGATTGTCCTGTTTCTGACCCTGCCCGGCGCCGCCGACGAAGGCATGTGGCTCTTCAACAAGTTCCCCCGCGCCGCGGTCAAGAAGGCGTACGGCTTCACGGTCACCGACCAGTTTCTGAATCGGCTGCAGCTGTCCTCGGTTCGCTTCAACAACGGCGGCTCCGGCTCTTTCGTCTCTCCCAGCGGCCTGCTCTTTACGAACCATCACGTCGGTGCCGACTGCATCTATCAAGTCGCCACCAAGCAAAACGACTACATGAAGAATGGCTTTGCCTCCGCCTCTCCGGCCGACGAAAAGCCCTGCCCGAACCTGGAAGTGAACGTCCTGCTCAAAATCGAAACGGTCACCGACAAAATCAAGGCCGGGACAACCGACGCAACGCCTCCCGCCGACGCCGCCCGCACCCGGCGCGCCAACGCCTCGGCTCTCGAAAAGAACTGCTCCGCCTCCGGCAACCGGTGCCAGGTTGTCACGCTCTACTCCGGCGGCCAATACGATCTCTACGAGTACAAGAAGTACACCGATGTGCGCTTGGTCTTCGCGCCGGAAGAAGCCATCGCGGCCTTCGGCGGCGATCCGGACAATTTTACTTTCCCCCGCTACTGCCTCGATTTCACCTTCTTCCGCGCCTACGAAAACGGCAAGCCCGTCCAAGTCAAGAACTTCCTCCCCTGGTCGAAAACCGGAGCGAAGAACGGCGAGCTGACGTTCACCTCCGGCCACCCCGGCTCGACGGACCGCCTGGCCACCTACGCCGATCTCGAGTTCCAGCGCGACGTGGTCCAGCCCTTCTCTCTGGACTCGAACGGCCGCCTGATCAAAAAACTGCTCGCGTTCGGCGAACTCGACCCCGAAAACAAGCGCATTGCCCGCGACCTCCTGGCCGGGCTGCAAAACAGCGTGAAGGCGCGGACCGGCTTCCTCGGCGGGTTGAAGGATCCCGAACTCATGCGCCGCAAACTGGAACAGGAAAGCAAACTGCGCAAGGCCATCGGCGACGACCCCGCCAAGCAAGCCCGCTTCGGCAAAACCTGGGGCGAGATCGCCGCCGCCCTCGACGAGTACAGGGCCTTCTATGCCACGTATACGTACCTGGAGCGCGCCCCCGGCTCCGGCTCCGAACTGTTCGGCCTCGCCAAGGGCCTGCTGCGCTACAAAACCGAAAAGGCCAAACCGAACGGCGACCGCCTCCGGGAGTGGAACGACGCCAATCTGGACGCCATGGAGCAGGGCCTCTATTCCACCGCCCCCATCTATCCCGCCCTCGAAAAACTCACGCTGACGACGTTTTTTGAAAACCTCGTCACCACCTTCGGCCCTACCGAACCGTTCGTCGTTACGATCCTCGCCGGTCGCACCCCCGCCGCCGCCGCCGATTTCTACGTGACGAACTCCAAGCTCGCCGATGTCGCCGTCCGCAAGTCCCCGGCCGCTTTCGACGACCCGATGATGACCGTCGTCCAAGCGCTTGACGGGCCCGCCCGGAACGCCCGCAAGCGTTATGAAGATCGCGTCCAGGCCGTCACGACGGCCAGCGCTTCCCGCATTGCCCAAGCCCGTTTCGCCGCTTACGGCGATGGCGAATACCCGGACGCCACCTTCACCCTCCGCCTCACCTACGCCCCCATAAAGGGCTATACCAACGCCGCTGGCGTGACGGTCCCTTGGTCCAGCGATTTCTCCGGCCTCTTTGCCCGTGCCACTGGCGTCGAGCCCTTCGCGCTTCCTCCCAACTGGCTGGCGGCGAAATCCACGCTGAAGCTCAAGACGCCCTATGACTTTGTCTCCACGGCCGACACCCACGGCGGCAACTCCGGCAGCCCCACCGTGAACACGAAAGGCGAACTCATCGGGATTCTCTTCGACGGGAACCTCGAAGGCCTCCCCAACCAGTACCTTTATCGCGACACCCGGGAACGCTCGGTCCATGTCGCCAGCCAGGGAATTATCGAAAGCCTGCGCAAGGTCTACAAAGCAAATTCGGTCCTGAAGGAACTCGGCTTCTAGGAAAAGCATCCCACTGTCATGAAGAAACTACTCCTCACCGTTCTCCTCCCTTTGGCCGCGTTCGGTCAAGCCGGCTACAACGGCCCCGGCCGATACGAAATCATGAGCAACGTCTCACGGAAGGTGCTGGACCTCGACCGCAACGACCAGCGCACAATCATTCAATTCGATAGCCGTGGCACCGACAACCAGACGTGGGACATTCAGGATGCCGGCGGCGGCTTCGTCATTCTCCGGAATGGGATGAATGGCTACGCCCTCACGCAGACCCGGAGCAACAATTCGGAGCCGGTCGCGGGGCAACCCGCCAACAACAGCGACGCCCAGCGCTGGCGCCTGGAATCCGGCAACAATGGTTCGGTGATTCTCGTCAACGCCTCCGGCAAGGCGCTCGATATCCCCAACGGATCCACGAACAATGGCGTGAAGATTAACACTTATGACCGTAATAACGAAGTCAACCAGCAATGGAGCCTTCGCCAAGCTTCCGGCGGTAACTTCAATAACAACAATAACAACAACAATCGACCCATTCGCCAGGGCCGAAACCGCTACGACGATAATAACAACAACAACAATAACAACAACAATCGCCTGCCGCCCAAAAACAACGGCATGGGTGCCGGAGTCGGCAATCAACAGAAGTACTTCGACCAGAACGCCCAGATGTGGAAGATCGACGGCGATGGTGCCTGCTTTTACAACGACGCCGATTTTCACGGCGATGCCTTCTGCGTCTTCACCGGCGACCAGCGTCGGCGCATGAGCAACGATTGGAACAACCGGTTCACCTCCATCCGCTTCTTCGGCCGAGCCTCTCGCGTCGAAGTGTTTGACCAGGAAGACCATCGCGGCCGAAGCGAAGCGATCACCCGCGACGTCCCCAACATGCGCAACCTGAATCGCGGTAATTGGAACAACCGCATCAGTTCCTTCCGCGTCAACTAATGAACTGGCTGGCGAAGTATTTTGAATTGGCCGAATTGGGCACGAACTGGCGGACGGAAGTCCTGGCCGGTTGCACCACGTTCCTGACGATGGCCTACATCATCTTCGTCAACCCGTCCATTCTGGCGGCCACTGGGATGCCCGTGGCCGCTGTCACCGCTGCGACTTGTCTTTCGGCGGGCCTGGCGAGCATTTTCATGGGTGCCGTCGCCCGCTACCCGCTGGCGATGGCGCCCGGTATGGGTCTGAACGCGTATTTTACGTATTCGGTGGTCCTCGGCATGGGCGTGCCGTGGCAGACGGCTCTCGGCGCGGTGTTCGTCTCGGGGGCGGCGTTCCTGGTGCTGACGCTAACCGGCCTTCGTCGCCGCCTCGTCGAATGCGTCCCGCCCTCCCTCTATGCCGCGGTCGCCGTCGGCATCGGCCTGTTCATCGCCTTCATCGGCCTGAAGAACGCGGGGCTCGTGGTGGCCCATCCGGCCACGGCGCTCGCGCTTGGCAACCTCCATCAGCCCGGGCAGGCCGCGGCGCTCGGCGGCCTGCTTTTGACGGCGATCCTGCTGGTTCGGCAGGTCCCCGGTGCGATGCTGATCGGCTTGGCCGGCACGGCGCTGCTCACGGGTTGGGGTCACCCTCCCGCCGCGCAGGCGTCGCTCACCGCGATCGGCGCCACCGCCGGGCAACTCGATATTGCCGGTGCGCTGCGCCTGGGCCTCGCCGAAATCATTTTCGCGTTCCTGTTTGTCGACCTGTTTGACAACCTCGGCACGCTGCTCGCGGTTTCCAAACGCGCGGGCCTACTCGATGCGGCCGGACGCATTCCGCGGGTCGAACGCATCCTGGTCGCCGACTCGGTGGCCACCATGGGCGGGGCGCTGCTGGGCACCTCGACGGTCGTCAGCTACATCGAAAGCGCGGCCGGGGTGGCAGCGGGCGGGCGCAGCGGTGTCACCGCCATCGTCGCCGGCCTGCTCTTTCTGGCGTCGTTCCTGCTCACGCCCTGGCTTGGCACCGTGCCGCCTTACGCCACCGCCCCGGCGTTGATCCTGGTCGGCGCCCTGATGATGGCCCACGCCGCCGAAATCGACTGGCGCCAGCCTGCCGTCGCCATCCCGGCGTTTCTCACCCTGGCCGCCATTCCGCTTACCTTCAGCATCGCCAACGGCCTCGCCCTCGGCTTGGTCGCTCACACGCTATTGACCGTCGCTGCGGGCCGCGCCCGGCAGATCAGCCCGTTCCTTTACGCCTTAACCGCTATCTTGCTCGCCCGTTTCTATTGGGCGCCGGCGGGTTCATAAACAGCGGTTCGGTCTCGGGCAGCAGCATCACCCACAGCACGTAGATCCCCACGCAAGTCCCAAAGGGGAACAGCAGCGTCGTCGCCGCGCCGGTCAGAATCCCACCGGTGTGGGCCCATAACTGCCATCGCAGAATTCCTCGTCCCACCAGAATCAACGGTAGAGACATCACCAGACTGAAAACAACATAGACCATTAAGCCGAGACGCTGGAGAGGAATCGTCGACAAGTCGTTTCTCTTAGCGTCTGGATCAAACGCCAACAGCCCTCCGAAGCCTCCGAACCCGATGAGCAAGCCGATCGAAACGACTAACCCAAAAACTCCGAAAGCTATAAAGATCTTACCCACCGCCCGGATCTGCTCTTGCAATAAAAAAACTCCGAAAACTATTCTACCCGACTGCGCTGCCGTAGCCACAACAAAAGCGTACCGGCTGAAATACTATACACGACCGCGTTCCACGGCCCCCGCTCCACCCAGCGCCCGGCTGTGCGCCACTCCGAGAGTGCCCAGTATTGCAGCGGGGTTAAAGCCATCCAGACGGCCAACGGTGGTACGGTCAAAACCGACCAGTGGGGAAGCAGCCAGGTGAGGTACCAGGGATGCACGTTCGCCGATAGCAGCAGGATGGCCAGCGTGGTCGTGAGCACGCTTCGTTCGAGTTCCTGGGGAATCAGAGCGATCCCGCCGACCAGCCCCATGACGATGTACTTAGCCGCCGCCTTCGAAGGGGATATCGCCTCGATAATCCAGAACAGGCTGGGGTTGTTCGACCAGCCGCCGAGGAAGCCGCTCGCAAAATCGGCGTTGTTCCGGATGTCGCTCGCGTAGGGCAGAAACAGCACCACCGGCACGACCACAGCCCAGGCCATGCTCCGGTCCGCTCGGATGAACGCCGGCAGGAGCAGGGCCGGCCACCACTTCACGGCGATCGCGGCACCCAGCGCCGCCGCCGAACGGTAGCGCATAGCCAGCGTGAGACTCAGGATCAGCAAGGCGTCATTGTGGCCCATCCCGGCGAACTCAACAATCGCCAGCGGGCACCAGCCATAGAGCAACGCCGCCCGGGCCCCGTGCCAACGAGCCAGGAGCAACAACAGCGCCAAATCGGCCAAAATCGAAGGAATTTTCTGCGCCCACACGGTCGACGACAGCCGCGCCATCTCCCGCTGCAGGTGCTCGACGAGCGGCCCATAGACGGCCTTGAAGTCCTTTCCGTCCACGAGAGGAAACGTTTCGTCCCGCAATTGGCTCCAACGGGGGTCGCCTGGGCGTTCTTGATACGGGTTGCCGCCGGCCAATTGCAGCCGCCCTTCCCACCGGTAGCGGTAGAGATCGTCGCTAAACTCGGAGGCCATCGAGAACGTCGTCAGGCGATAGGCCAGCGCGAACATCACTACAAATCGGGTCGAGAATAGCCTGCCGGGGGGACAGAGTTTTGTTACAACGATCAGATATACTAAAGAGCAGAACAGATAAAGGGCAATGGCCGGGGTAGGATGCAGATGATCCCGTGCGGCCACGACCAGCCCAACCAGGCCGCATCCTAAAATTGTTCCGCCTATACCCAGCGCGCGCATGAACACTACCTTAGCGTTATTCGTCACCAACCAGTCGACCTTCGACCAGATGAAGCGAGAGATGCTCGACGACACCTTCGCCGGCGTCCACTCTCTGGCCCTGTTCGACTACATGCTGATTGTGCCGTATTTTGTGATTTTGCTCGTGCTGAGCTTCTACGGCATGCACCGCTACGCGATGATCCGCGGCTATTTCAAGTTCCGCGGCAACCTCCTCACCACCCCTCCCCAGTTGTTCGCCGAACTCCCGCCGGTCACGATCCAACTCCCGCTTTTTAACGAGCGCTTCGTGGTGGAACGGCTGATCGAGACGATCGTCGACCCACCCGTTCACCGAACGGCTCGTCGCCGAGTATCGCGCGATGGGCCATCCGATTGAGTATCACCACCGGACCAACCGCCACGGCTACAAGGCCGGCGCTTTGCAGGAAGGCTTGAAATCGGCCACCGGCATCGTCGTCGCCGTGTTTGACGCCGACTTCGTGGTCCCCACCGACTTTCTCCAGAAGACGATTCATTACTTCGCCGACCCGAAAGTTGGCGTGGTGCAGACTCGTTGGACCTATCTCAACCAGAGCGTCAACAAGCTGACCGAAGTGCAGACGATGTTGCTCGACGGTCACTTTGTGCTCGAACATGTCGCCCGGGCCGGCGGCGGACTCTTCTTCAACTTCAACGGCACGGCCGGTATTCTTCGCAAGGAGATGATCGAAGACGCCGGCGGTTGGCAGCACGATACCCTGACCGAAGACTCCGATCTGTCTTACCGCGCCCAGCTGAAAGGTTGGCAGTTCGTTTATCTGCCGGACGTGGAATGTCCGAGTGAATTGCCGGTGGACATGCACGGCTTTCAAGTGCAGCAGACGCGCTGGTCGAAGGGTCTGACACAATGCGCTAAGAAGCTTCTACCGATGATTTTGAAGAGCGATCAGCCGTGGCGGATTAAGCTCGAAGCGATCTGCCATCTGACGCCGAACATCAGCTACCCGCTGATGATTTTGATGAGCCTGCTGATGCTGCCGGTGATGATCTGCCGGTTCTACATGGGCTGGATGCAGATGGTGTTTGTCGATCTCCCGCTGATGATCGCCAGTTTCTGGTCGATCTCGGCTTTCTACCTGGTCGCCCAGCGGCAGTTGCATGGCAAGGGTTGGTCGAAGTCGATTTGGCATTTGCCGTGGCTGATGATGGCGGGCGTCGCGTTGACGTTGTCCAACGCCAAGGCCGTGATGGAAGCGCTCGTCGGGCACCAGACCGCCTTTGCGCGGACGCCGAAGTATGGCATCGGCAAGATCGCCTCGAAAGAGAAGTACAAGAGCAAGATCGGTTCCCTGCCCTACTTCGAACTGCTGGCGGGCAGCTACTTCGTGCTGATGATCTGGTATTCGGTTGAGACCTACAACTTCCTGGCGATCCCGTTCCTGTCGCTGTTCGTCGGCGGCTACTTCTGGGCGGCGACGAGCAAGTTCTGGTTCGAGTACCAGAACAAGCAAGCGTTTGAGAAGGCCCGTCAGGTGCAGCTCGAAGCAGCCCGGTAACGGTCTACCAAATCCCGAGCAGCTTCCACCAGCCGAAGCCGAACGTGGACCAGATAGCGATGTTGACGACGGAGCAAACGAAACCGACGCGGAACCAGAGCGCCATGCTGGAATAGCCCTGGGCGAAGAACATCGGGCTGGGGGTGGTGCCGTAATTGGTCAACCCGGCCGAGAAGTTCGTGAAGCAGGCAAAGGCGAAAACGACGAGGCCAAGCGGAGCACCCTTCAGGATCAGCAGGGCCAGAAACGGCGGGTACATGGCCAGGAGATGAGCGGTGATGCTGGCCAGGAAGTAGTGGGCGTAGAAGTAGATCAGCAGGGCGACGACGAAGAGCATCACCCAGCCCGAGTCGCCGAATAGCGAGCCGATCGATTGGGCGAAGGCCTTGGTCACCCCGCCATCGTTGAGCGCGCGGCCGAGGCGGAGCAGGCCACCGTACCAGATGAAAAGATCCCAGGCGGCGGTCTCGGTTTTGACGTCTTCCCACAGCAGGACGCCGGTGAGCAGCAGGGCGGCGCAGCCGAGCAGCGCGGTGAGGGTGATATCCATCTTGTGCCAGCCGCTGGTGGCCCAGAGGCCGCAGACGGCGATGAAGATGGCGGTGAGAATCCATTCGGCCTTGGACATGGGGCCCATCTTGGTTAACTCGTCGGCGGCGAAGCCGCGGGCTTCGGGGGTGTGCTTGACCTCGGGCGGCGCCATGGCCATGACGACGCGGGGGATGATCAACAGCGAGAGGGCGCCCGGCACAACGCCGGCGACGAACCAACTGGTCCAAGATACGGGAAAGCCTTGTTGGGCGGCCATTTGGGCGGCTAGCGGGTTCGACGCCTGGCCGGTTAAAAACATCGCGGCGCTGATGCAGATCGACTGGTAGACGGCCAGCATGAGATAGGTGCCGAGCTTGCCGGCCGTCTCCCCGGGCCTGGAGCCATAGAGTTCGGCGATGGAGCGGACGATGGGCAGGGTCACCCCGCCCGAGCGCGCCCCGTTCGAAGGGATGATGGTCGCCAGGGTGACGTCGCTCAGGGCGAGGGCATAGGTGACGCCGAGTGAGGTGTGGCCGAAGGCGCGGACGAAGAGCAGGGCGATGCGGCGGGCAAGGCCGGTGTTGAGAAGAGAGCGGGAGAGGAAGAAGGCCGCCATAACGAGCCAGACGGTGGAGTCGGAGTAGCCTTCGAGGGCGCTTTTGATGGACAGGCCGCCGACGACGGCCGAAGCGGTGACGCCGATGAGGACGAGCGCACCACCGGGGATCGGTTGGAGGATTAGGCCGACGACGGTGGAGACGAAGACGGCAAACAGGCGCCAATCGGTGGGCTTGATGCCGGCGGGAGGCGGCCAGAGGTAGGCGATGAGGAGGTAGATCGCCAGGAGAGCCAGGAGTCGAAGCAGCTTTGAGGTCACGAGTTGACTAGTGTATCCCGTACGGGCAAGTACGCAGAATTCCGTCTTGGCTCGGATTTCTCCGAGGCCTCTCGGGGAAGTACCAGTGTCACACTGGAGATGTTCATCACGACAGCCCCCCAAATCCGTCGTGCCTTGGGAAGACAAAAATTCATGCGTGTTTGGAACTTGTTGGCTGCGGCGTGTTCGAGCGTCGTGATGTGGGCTGCGCCCTCGTATCAGGTGATCGGGCTGGGGAATCTCGGCGGGCCGGCGACGGCTTATGCGATCAACAACAACGGGGTGGTAACGGGGACTAGCGGGACGCCGTTTGGTGACTACAAAGGCTTTGTCTGGAGTGGTGGATCGCTGGTTGCGCTGGCGGGGTTGCCGTTGAGCTTACAGCATTACGCGGTGGGGATCAACAACTCCGGGACGATTGTTGGTTCCGCGGCCGGGGCGAACGGCTACGTGCCGACGCAGTGGAAGGACGGGGCGATTTCGACGATTGGGTCGGGCGAAGGCAACGGGATGGCGATCAATGACAACGGGTCGGTGGCGGGGACGCTGAACGGGCAGGCGTTTCGGACGGTGAACGGTCAGGTGCAGAGCCTGGGGACGCTGATGGGCGGCAACTGGGCTTCGGCGTATGGCATCAACGCGAGCGGCGAGGTGGCCGGATACGGTAACACGGCGACGGGCGCGATGCGGGCGTTCGTGTCGGCCAACGGACAGTTGCAGCAGATTGGGACGTTCGGCGGCGGTTCGAGCTATGCCATGGCGTTGAACAACGCGGGGCAGGCGACGGGCCACGCGACGAATGCGGCGGGCTATAGTTGGGCGTTTCTTTATCAATCCGGGCTCTTGACCCCGCTGGGGACGTTGGGCGGATCGGCGAGCTATGGGTACGGGATTAATCAGAGTGGATCGACGGTGGGTTACTCGTGGATCAGCGGCGACCTGGCGACGGCGGCGTTTGTTTACAGAGACGGGACGATGCGGAACCTGAATGACCTGATTGAACTCGGATCGGGCTGGGATTTGCAGGCCGCCTATGGCATTAACGACCTGGGCCAGATTGTGGGAACGGGGACCTTCAACGGGCAGCAGATGGCGGTGCTGTTGAATCCGCTGTCGCCGCCGGCGGTCGTAAACAGTTTCGCGTCGTCGTCGCTCGTCACGACTCCGACTCCGGAGCCGGGGACGATTGGCTTGCTGGCCGCAGGGATCGCGCTGATCGCGTTTGGCGGTTTGCGGCGAGACCGGGGTGTATAATTTCCGGCATGATCCTACAGGCGATTGAAAAGTACGGTGCGGCTTTGTGCGCTCTAGACGGGGCTGCGTTGGCGGATTGCTTTTCCAGCGACGGCGAATGGACCGAGCCGGTCGCGCCGACCGTGACGGGCCCGGAAGCGGTTCGTGGCCTGTTTGAAGGGATGGCGCAGGGGTTCGCGTCGTTGACGCTCACGCCGACCAAGATTTATGCCACCGGACCGCAAGACGCGGCGTTCACGTGGGTTGGCCAAGCCGTGATGAAAGACGGGCGGACGGTAAACTGACGCGGGTACAAGCGTATTGGGACCCCAGCGTATTGGCGGGCTAGGAGTAGAGCTTCGTGATGAGATTGCCGCCGAAGTCGGTGAGCTTTTCGTTGCGTCCGTTGTGGAGATAGAAGAGCTTGTGCTGATCGAGGCCGAGCATATGGAGCATGGTCGCGTGGAAATCGCGCATGTGATAGCGCTCGCCGATGCCGCGTAGGCCGAGTTCGTCGGTTTCGCCAACGCTGGTGCCGCCCTTGGCGCCGCCGCCGGCAAACCACATGGTGTAGCCGTGCGGGTTGTGGTCACGACCGTTGCCGTTTTCCGACATCGGCAGGCGGCCGAACTCGGAGCCCCAAATGACGAGGGTCGAATCGAGCAGGCCGCGCGATTTCAAGTCCTGCAAAAGCGCGGCGATGGGCTGGTCGGTCAGGCCGGCCATCTTCTCGTGGTTATTGATCAGGTTCGAGTGAGCGTCCCACTGGATGCTGACGGGGCCGCCGCCGGAGTAGACCTGGACGAAGCGGACGCCGCGTTCCACCATCCGACGGGCGAGGAGCAGGCGGGTGCCGAAGTCGCGGGTTTGGGTTTTGTCGATGCCGTAGAGCTTCCGGGTCTCTTCCGATTCCTTGGTGATGTCGACGGCGTCCGGGGCGGCGGCCTGCATCTTGAAGGCGAGTTCGTAGCTGGCGATGCGGGCGGCCATTTCGGAATCCTCGGGTTGGGAATCGAGGTCGTTCATCTTCTGCAGCAGATCGAGGGTGGCGCGCTGGCGTTGGGGGGTGACGCCGGGCGGGTTCTTCAAATGCAGAATCGGCGAGGGGCCGCTGCGAAGGAGGGTGCCTTGATAAACAGCGGGGAGGAAGCCGGAGCCCCAGCACGGGGTGCCGCCTTCGGGGGTGCCTTCGGGCTGGGGCATGGCGACGTAAGCGGGCAGGTTGTCGGCGGCGCTGCCGAGGCCGTAGGTGACCCAGGAGCCGATGGACGGAAAGCCGGTGAGGACGCGGCCGGTGTGCACTTGGTACATGGCCGGGGCGTGGACGACGCTTTCGGTATAGAAGCTGCGGACGAAGCAGATATCGTCGACGCATTTGGCGACGTTGGGATAGAGCGTGGAGACGGGCAGGCCGCTGCGGCCGTGGCGGTTGAACTTCCAGGGCGACGGATAGAGGGGCGTGTTGCCCTCGGTGAACTGGCTGGAGATTTTGCCGTAGCTATCGGGCAGCTTTTGGCCGGCGTATTTTTCGAGCGCCGGTTTGGGATCGAACATATCCATCGAGCTGGGGGCGCCGACCATGAACAGAAAAATGACGGCCTTTGCCTTGGGCTCGAAGTGAGGCGTCTTCGGCGCGAGGGGGTTCGAGCGCGCTTGGGCAAGCAGATCGCGCTGGAGGAGCCATTCGGCGGCGACGGCACCCATGCCGTGGCGGAGGATGTTTCTACGGGATGTATACGAATTCATGGCGGTTCAGAAGGGCGCGGCAGAAGTCGACCAGAGGCATTTTCTGGCGGTTGAGAAAGTCGAGGCCAAGTTGCATTTCGACGGGCTTGGGGGCTCGCTGGAGGGCAAGTTCATAAGCTCGGTTGATGCGGCATTGCGGGGTGGAACAGCCGGGCTCGAGACGGGCGGCGAAGGCGGTGGCCTGGTCGAAGACGAAGTCGCTGTTCATGAGGGTGAGGGCTTGGAGCGCGTGGGTGGAGTTCGCGCGAACGGGGCAGGAGCTGACGGCGTCGGGCTGGTCGAAGTTGTTGAGCAGCGGGAGGCGAACGGTTCGTTTGTTGAGCAGGTAGAGGCTGCGGCGATTGTGTTCGCGCTTGTCGGCGAGGACGGGCCAGAGGTTATCGGGCTCGGCTTCAGTGAAGATGATGTCGTAGATCTCGGGTTCGATGGGAACTTTCACCGGGACGCCGCCGAGGCGGGGGTTGAGTTGGCCGGTGGTTTGGAGGATGGAGTCGCGGATGGCTTCGCCTTCGAGGCGGCGGCGGTTCATGCGCCAGTAGTATTTATTTTCGCCGTCGATGGCGGCCTTCTTCGCGTCGATGTCGGCGGACTGGCGGTAGGCGGCGGTGGAGACGATGAGGCGGTCCATGTGTTTGATGTCCCAGCCGGAGCTGACGAATTCGGCGGCGAGCCAATCGAGCAGTTTGCGATTGGAGGCTTTGCCGCCGAGGATGCCGAAGTCGTTCGGGGTGGGCACGATGCCGGAGCCCATGCGGAGGAGCCAAATGCGATTGGCCATGACGCGGGCGGTGAGCGGGTGGTCGGGACGGGCGAGCCATTCGGCGAGGGCGGCGCGGCGACCGGTGGGCGCGCCGGGGGCATCGATCGCGCCGAGGGCGGTGAGGAAGCCGGGTTCGACCGGGTCGAGCTTATGGCGGTGATCGCCAAGCTTGAGCATGTGGGTGACGGGGGCTTTGTCGAGGTTGGCGACGGCGTAGGCGGTGCGGAGCGGTTCGGGCCGTTCGAACTCGAGCTTATGCATCTGCTGGCGCAGGCCGACGCGGCGGGCTTTTTCCGACGGCTCGATGGCATTGACGACGACGTCCCAGGTGGGGGAGATTTGGCCGTTGCCCGCTTTGGCGAGCATCTCCTGTTCGGGAGTGCGCTTGTCCTTGGAAATCGCCATCGCGTCGAGGAAGCGTTTTTCGAGCTTGGCCTTGCGTTCTTCCTTGATCCGTTCACGGACGGGTTTTTCGATGGCGGCGATTTCGTCGGTGATGGGTTTGAGGCGGGCCTCGAAGGCCTTCATCGCGGCTTCGTGGGCAGCCTTCTCGGCGGGGGTGACGATTTCAGAATCTTTCAGGGCGACGGAGGCGAAGATGGCTTGGAGGCGATAGTAGTCCGCTTGGAGGATGGGATCGAATTTGTGGTTGTGGCAGCGGGCGCAGCCGACGGTCATGCCGAGGAAGACGTTGGAGACGCCGAGAGTCATTTCGGTGAGGACCTCTTGACGGTTCATCTCTTCGTCCTGATTGCCCCCGACGAGGTGGATGGGTCCGGCGCGATGGAAGCCGGTGGCGATGAGGGCGGCCTGGTCGCCGGGGTAGAGTTCGTCGCCGGCGATTTGTTCCTTGAGGAAGCGGTCGTAGGGTTTGTTGGAGTTGAAGCTATTGACGACGTAGTCGCGGAAGCGCCAGGCGTGGGGGCGTTCGGCGTCGAGTTCGTAGCCATTGGTATCGGCGTAGCGGACGGTATCGAGCCAGCGGAGGGCCCAGCGTTCGCCGTAGGCGGGGGAGGCGAGGAGGCGTTCGACAAGCTGCTCGTAAGCATTGGGAGAACGGTCGGCAACGAAGCGTTGGACTTCGGCGGCGGTGGGTGGGAGGCCGGTGAGATCGAGGGTGACGCGGCGGACGAGGCGGGCTCTATCGAGCGGGGGAGAGGGCGAAAGGCCTTTAGCTTGGAATTGTTCGAGGAGGAAGGCGTCGATGGGGTTGGGGCTGAGGTTGGGGACGGCGGGACGGACGACGGGCTGGAAGGCCCAGTAGGAGCGGCGGGTGCCGATCCAGGCTTCATCCTTCGGATTGATTGAGGCGGCGATGAGGGAAAGGGCCACGGCGGCCAGGAGGAGCGACTTCCACATGAAGATATTATAAGGCGATATGATATCCCAAGCCGCGCTCTGTCAAAATCACGTTACAGAGCGCCAGGGAGCTTCCAAATGATACGTCTTATAGTCTTATGTCTGGGCCTCGGCGCCATGGCATGGGCACAGAATAGTTCGTCGGTGACGGGCACGATTACGGACAAAACGTCCGCCGCCGTGGGGGGTGCCAAGGTCGTGGCACAGAACCAGGATACGCAGGTGGCGCGTGAAGCGGAAACCGATGCGAACGGCTTCTTTACGGTGCCTCTGTTGCCGCCGGGCCGGTACAAGATTACAGCGTCGAAGGCTGGGTTTCGACAGGTTTTTCAAGACCTGACTTTGGAAGTGAACCAGACGGCGCGTTTTGATATTGCGCTCGAAGTGGGTACGGTGAGTGAGTCGGTGGAAGTGAAGGCGACGACGCCGTTGATTGAGAGCGACTCGTCTTCGATCGGCCAAGTTGTCGAGCAGCGGCAAGTGGCTGAGCTGCCGTTGAACGGCCGGAACTTCGTGCAACTGGCGACGCTTGGACCGGGTGTGACCGGGGTGGGCTTTGGCGCCAAAGGCACGATTATGAGCAGCACGCGTCCGGACGACTTACGGCCGGGCAGCGAGATTTTCGCCAACGGCAACCGGGAAGGATCGAACAACTTCCTGTGGGACGGCATTGATAACAACGAACGGCTGACGCTGTCGATTGTGCTGCGACCGTCGGTGGAAGCGGTGCGGGAGTTTAAGATTCAGACAAACCTGTTTACGGCCGACCAAGGACGGAATTCCGGGGCGACCGTGAACGTGATTACGAAGTCGGGTGCGAACGAGTTTCATGGCAGTGCTTATGACTTTTTGCGGAACGATAAGTTCGACGCGCGGAACTTCTTCAGCCCGGTGAAGCCGGTGCTTCGACAGAACCAGTTCGGGGCGAGCCTGGGCGGGCCGGTGATCAAGAACAAGCTGTTCTTCTTCGGCAACTATGAAGGCTATCGGCGGAGTGTGCAGCGGACGTTCGTGAACACGGTTCCGACCGAAGGGATGCGGGCGGGCAACTTCGCGGATGTGCGGGACATATTCGACCCGAGCACGTTGCGGGCGGCGCCGGGTACGGCGTCTGGCTTTACGCGCGATCCGTTTCCGAATCGGCAGATTCCGGCGAACCGGTTTGACCCGGTGATGGCGAAGTTGTTGCTGGCTTATCCGCTGCCGCAGCGGGCGGGACTTGTGAACAACCAAATAACCAACCCCGGCGAGAAACAGCAGTGGGACCAAGGCGACATTCGCGTGGACTGGAACTGGAACGAGAAGAACATGGTCTTCGGCCGATTCTCGCGGCAGGATACGACGACGACGCGGCCATCGACGTTTGCGCCGGTGACCTTGGCGGGAATCAGCGGGCCGGTGAGCCTGGGCAACGAAGATACGTTTGCCGGGGCTTCGGCGCTGAAGGCGTACCACTCGGTGTTGAACTGGGTCCGGACGATTCAGCCGACTTTCGTGATGGAAGCGCGCATGGGCTTCAACCGGTTTAACCTGAACTTCCTGCAGGAAGGCGCGGCGGCCGGGGCGCAGTTGGGCGAGAAGCTGGGCGTGCGGGGATCGAACCAGGGGCCGAACTCGGACGGCATTCCGATCTTCAGCCCGGCCGGTTACTCGGGCATTGGGCAGACGCGGTCTTTGCCGATTAAGCGGATTGAGAACACGTTCCATCCGGGCGTGAACTTCACGAATTTGCGGGGACGGCATACGGTGAAATTTGGAGTGGACTTCCGCCGTCGGCAGTTGACGCAGTACCAGACCAACCGCGGGAATGGCCGGTTCAACTTTGGCCGGACGTTTACCGACAACCCGAACAATGCGGGCGCGACGGGCGACGCGATGGCGGCGCTGATTCTGGGAACGGCGAATACGATTGAGCAGGACTTTACGCTGATCGCGCCGGGCATTCGCATGTGGGAATCGAACTACTTCGTGCAGGACGATTGGAAGATTTCCGATAAGTTGACGGTGAACGTCGGCATCCGTTATGAGTACGACACGCCGACGACGGAAGTAACGGATCGTTGGACGAACTACGATGTCGTGCAGGCAAAGTTGTTGGTGGCGGGATATAACTCGGATTCGCGGACGGGCGTGAAAGGAGACAAGAACAACTTTGCTCCGCGCTTAGGCTTCGCGTACCGGTTGCGGCCGGGGACGGTGATTCGCGGTGGCGGCGGTATCTTCTTCACGCCGGCCGGAAGCGAGAGTGTGTTGATGCGGCGTCACCGGCAGTTGCCGTATGGCCCGATCAATGCGCTGGACATCAACCAGTTTGTGGCGAACCCGCGGAGGGTCTCCGATGGACTGCCGCCGATTCCGACCTTGACCGCGGAATCCGCGGTGCGGAATCCGGTGGGGAACTTCCTGGGTGTGGCCTCGAACTTCGTTTCGGGCTATGCGCAACAGTTCAATTTGCAGGTGCAGCACCAGTTGCCGCTGGACCTTGTTTTCAAAATCGGCTACGTGGGCAATTTGGGGCGGAAGCTGGACAATGTGTACGGCTTTAACCAGCAAATCCCAGGGCCGGGCGCACCGGGACCGCGGCGGCCATTGTTTGCCGTAGCGCCGGGAATTGTGAATGTGGACTACAATGTTTCGGACGGGTTGTCCTCGTACCATTCGCTGCAAAGCACGATTGAACGGCGGTTTGCGAATGGGCTGGGCTTCCTGGCCGCTTACACGTATTCGCATTCGATCGACAACGTCGGCAACCAGTTTGGCGGGGCCGACAACGGGCCTCTGCCGCAGGATCGGCGCTACCGCAGCGTGGAACGGGCGACGTCGGGCTTCGACATTGCGCACCGTTTCGTTTACAGCATGAACTACGAACTGCCTTTCGGTAAAGGCCGGAAGTTTAGTTCGGGCAAGGCGATGGTGGACAATATTCTGGGCGGTTGGGATAGCAATATGATCTTCCAGAAGCAGACGGGGCTGCCGTTTACGCCTCAATTGGCGAACTCGGTATCGAATGCGGGCGGAAGCCGTCCCGACCGGTACAAGAGCGGGGAGATCGATAACCCGACGATTGCCCGTTGGTTTGATGCGTCATTGGCGACGGCGCCGGGCACGGCCGCGTGGGGTACGCCGACGGTGTTCACGTTTGGCAACGGCGGCAGGAACGTGCTGCGCGGACCGGGTCGGACGAATGTGGACTTCTCGCTGTTTAAGAACTTCCAGATCACCGAGCGGTTCAAACTGCAGTTCCGGAGCGAGTTGTTCAACATCTTCAACCACGCGCAGTTTGACTTGCCGAACTCGGCGGTGGGGAACCCGAGCGCTGGAATTATCACGGCGTTGATTGGACCTCCGCGTCAGGTGCAGTTTGCGCTGCGGTTGACGTTCTAAATCGGCGGTCTTTCGAGCTGGAACGGCCCAGGACGCGTTCGCGCGACCTGGGCCGTACTAGTTTTCAGCCGGCGGCAGTTCGGACCTTGGGAACGGGCGCCGCTCGCTGCGGCGCTCGGCGAGGGGGCAGGACAATGGAATAGCCGTGTTCGGCGCGGGCTTCTTCCCGGGTTGCGGCTGGCTTCGGTTGGCTTTGGATTTCGCTGCTTTCGATGGTTTCGGCGGGTTCCTCTTCCGTGTTTGCAACGACTTCCGTGGTGGGAGCCGGGGCGGCGGGCGGTATATCTTCTGGCTTGGGGACGGAGGTGTAGGTCTGCTGGGCGATGTCGGTGGCCGGGTTGAAATTGGCCGGGGGCCGGTCAAAGGGGTCGAAGCTGCGGAGCTGTTTGAGTTCGCGGTAACAGGCGGCGATGGAGCGTTCGGCCGCGGCGATTTCGAGGCGGAGACTGGCGAGACCGCCCCCGGGGCCGGCGGCGGCCTGGTAGGCGCGGGCCAGGTTGAGGGCTCCGGCGCAGGCGGGCAGGACTTCGTGCTGAACTTTGACTTCGACGGTTTGGAACTTGTCTTCAAGGAGGAAGAGGCGGATGCAGCGAAAGCGCTGGGTCTCCCATTGGCTGGCGGCGAGGCGGTAGATGATCTGATGATCTCTTTTTCGGCATGGTCGCGGGGGCCGATTTTGGCCATGAGGGCGTCGAGCATGCGGGAGTAGTCGACCATGGATTCGCCGGGGAGGAGGACCGGGTTGACGGAGCTGGAATAGTCGATGAACTCGGAGTGGCGGCCGTGTTTGAGGCCGTTGCGACGCGAGTTGGCTTTACCAGAGGCGGTACGGGGGCCGGTGCTTTTTTGGGCGTTGGCGCGGTTGATTTCGGCGCGGCGGGCCTTTTTCTCTTCGTCAGTGAGATGCGTTTCCATCGGGTTCTCCTTAGAAAGTTCGGGGTAAAAAAGCGAACGCCCCAGCTGGTTGGCTGGGGCGTTCAGAAGAGACAGACGAACTTTGATTTCAGGCTATCAGGCGAGGCGGCGAAAACGGATCGGAGGGTGGCTGGAAATTCCTTGTAGGTAATTGAAGGGATAGGGACTTCTTTTTATTTTCACACCTTGTGAACGGAATTTCGGAGGAGGCGAAAAGCGAAAGGTCGAGCTGGAAGTGTTTGATTTCATTGCAGTTACTGACACAGGTGCCGTTTTGCACTGGATCCGGTTATACTCCCGATATGCGATTGCTCTTCTTTTTGGCCAGTCTGGTGATAACGAATCTACAGGCGGAGACCTTTTACCGCACCTTTTTCCACAAGCATCCGGTGAAGCAGCGAATCAAGCCGGGCGAGATTGTGGCGACTCGGACGCTCGATTCGAGCGGCAAGGACCATACGGGCACCGAGGTGACGGACGGGCCGAATCCGTTGACGGGGCCCTTTTACGTGGAGGGTGCCGAGCCGGGCGATGCGCTGGTGATCCACTTCCGGAAGGTTCGTTTGAACCGGGATTGGGGATACTCCGGCTACCGGCTGGGACTGTTTGCGATGACACCGGAGTATATCGAGAAGACTTACCCGCCGATTTACAAGCGTGACTTAGTCCGGAAGGGGTTTGCGCACTATGTGCCGTGGGATCTGGACCGGGAGAAAGGGTTAGTTCGTCTGCGGGAGCCGGGGAGCAAGGCGGTCGTGATGGAGTTTCCGGCGAAACCGATGTTGGGGTGTGTGGGGGTGGCGGCGGCCGGGGATTGGGCACCGACGTCGAGTCCTTCGGGACCGTATGGGGGTAACTTGGACTATAACCGGATCGGCGAAGGGGCGACGGTGATCCTACCGGTTTATCATGCGGGAGCGATGCTGTTTTTAGGCGATGGACATGCGCTGCAGGGGGATGGGGAGCCGACGGGGAATGGCGTGGAAACGTCGATGGACGTTGAGTTTTCGGTGAGTGTGCGGAAGGGTGTGGCTTTGACCGGGCCGCGGGTGGAGACGGCGGAGGCGATCATCAGCATCGGGTCGCAGCCGGAGTTCCAGAGTTCGCTCGACCGGGCGCTCGAGATGGCAACGACCGATATGGTGCAGTACTTGATGACCGAACACGGGTTGGAGGAGTGGGCGGCCCATTTGTTGATCGCTTTTCAGGGGAAATATGAAGTGGTGACGGCGCGGGGATCGATGGCGTTGCTGATTCCGCGGGCGTCGTTGCGGAAGAAGTGACGCGAGGGTTTCGCCGATGGACCGAAGTTTTTCTGCTGAAGCCGAGGGCTTACAATTAGCGCTGGATTTACTACGGGCGGGCCCCGGCCAGGGGCAGGCGACGGCACTACCGGAGAGGATGCCGGAGAGCGGGCTGGGCGAAATCCAGACGCTCGCCATGCTGGCCCCAATTGTCTTGGGGCAAGCCGCGCCCTTGGGAGCCGCGACGGCGTTTGCGCACATGGACCCGCCGACGCCGTGGGTGACGTGGGCGTTGACGCTGTGGAACGCGTCGCTGAATCAGAACCTGCTGCATCCGGCGACCGCGCCAGTGGCACGGAATATCGAGCAGCTTGTGATCGGCTGGCTGGCCCCGTACTTTGGCATGCAGGGCGGGCACATGACCCCCGGCTGTACCGTCGCGAATCTGACCGCACTGTGGGCGGCTCGTGAGAACGCCGGGGTAACGGAGGTGATCGCTTCCGAAGGCGCCCACTTATCGATCGCCAAGGCGGCGCACCTGTTGGGGTTGCGCTATCGGACCCTTGCTTCAGACCGAACCGGGGCGATGATTGCCGAGGCTTTGGAGGGGGACCTGAGCCGGACGGTTTTGGTGCTGACGGCGGGAACGACGAGCGGCGGCCGATTGGATCCGTTGACTCTCGCGGGCAGGGCGGGATGGACGCATATCGACGCGGCGTGGGCGGGACCGCTACGCTTGTCGGCGCGGCACGGAGATCGGTTAGCGGGCCTTGAGCGCGCGGATTCAGTGGCTGTTTCGGCCCATAAATGGCTTTTTCAGCCGAAGGAGTCGGCTTTCGTGCTGTTTCGGGACGTGGCGTCGGCACATGCGGCGGTTAGCTTCGGGGGGGCTTATCTGGCCACGCCCAACATCGGGGTGCTGGGATCGCACGGCGCGGCGGCGACGCCGTTGCTGGCGACGCTGTTGGCTTGGGGTGGCACGGGGGTCGCCAGCCGGATTGACCGGTGTATGGAGATGGCCGAGCGGTTAGCGGAGTTCGTCGCGCAGGATGCGGACTTGGAACTGTTGGCCCGACCGGAGACGGGCGTCGTGAACTGGCGCCCGCGGGTGGTCGAACGGATGGACGAATTTTATGGCCGCCTGCCAGAGGGTTCGACGTCACGGACCGTGATCGCGGAGGAGCCGTGGTTTCGCAACGTGGCGGCGAACCCGAACTTCAACGTCGAAGCGTTCCTAGTGCAGTTGCGGGGGGCGAATGTGGCTTCACGTCGTCCTTCCCCCGCTCCCTTGCTTCGCTAGCCGACGAGCTGCTTGCGTAGGTGGTCGACGACGGCGCAGTGTTCCTGTTGCGGGCTAAAGAGAATGATTTCGGCGTCCTTGGAAACCGCGACGGTATGGCCGGGGGGCCAGTAGAAAAGATCGCCGCCGAGGACGAGGTCTTTCGAGCCATCCAAGTAGGTTACGGTGACCTCGCCTTCGATCAGATAGCCCCAATGGGGAGACTGACAGAGGTCGTCTTCGAGGCCCTTGAGCAGGGGCGCGATGTCGACACCGGCCGCGAGCGAAAAGTATTCGCCGGCGATTTTGCCGTAGCCTGTCGCATCGCCAAATTCGGTTACTTGGCGAGCTATGGCGCCAGGAATATTGATCTTCTCGGGAACATCGTTCTTGGTAATTCGCATGGTAGGGTTACTCCAGGAGATTGGTCGCCGCAGGCCGGGGAGAGCTGCGCGGCGGTTCAGCGCGGCTCGTAAAGAATACAACAATAGCAACAAACTTGGTCAAGTCGCTAACAACAGTAAGAAGGGAGAAATAGGCAGCTAAGCGAGCAACTGTTTGAGGAGCTTGCCCTCGTTAATAATCTTCGCCGGGCGGCCGATGGGTGTCTGGTACTCGTGGCTCGCGTCGACTCCGAGGATGTTATAGAAGGTATGGAGCAGATCCTCGGGTTCGACCGGGAAGTCGGTGACTTCGGTGGCCGTTTTGTCCGTCGCGCCGAGTATGCGTCCGCCGGTCATGCCAGCACCGGAGAGGACAATGGACCACGCCTTGTTATGATGATCGCGGCCGGCGTCGGCATTGATCTTAGGAGTACGGCCGAACTCGCCCATGCCGATGACGAGGGTCGTATCTAACATGCCGCGATCATGGAGGTCGGTGACAAGAGCGGCGTAAGCTTTATCGAATTCGGGGAGCAGAACCTTCTTGCAGATATTGAAGTTATCGCCATGGGTGTCGTAGTTTAACCAGCCTTTGGCGACCGTGACGAAGCGAACTCCATTTTCAACCAGACGGCGGGCGAGCAGGGCGCCTTGCCCGACGGGGGTGCGACCGTATCGCTCCCGGAGGGCGGCGGGTTCGGACTGGATGTCGAAAGCTTTCTTGGCGGTCGGGGAGCTGAGAAGATCGTAGGCCTTCTTCGAAAACTCATCGAGCGCGGCGAAGTCCGGGCTGGCTTCGACGCTGCGGAATTTGGAGTCCATCTGTTGGACGAGAAAGCGGCGGTTTTCGACGCGAGCCCAATCGACGTCGACAGGGAGGGTGAGATCGCGGACCTGGTATCCGGTCGAGTTGGGGTCGCCGGCGATGAAGGGGTTATGCGCTCCGCCGAGGTAGCCGGCACCGTAGGATGGGAAGGTGTTGGGGACGGCAACGTAGGGCGGGAGGCCGTTTTTGGGGCCGAGCTGTTTAGAGATGACGCTGCCCATGGACGGGAACTCGAGGGTAGGGAGCGGGAGGTAGCCGGTGAGCAGGTAGTTGATGGCTCGTTCGTGATTGTTCTCTTTTGAACGAAGGGAGCGGAGGACGGTGACTTTGTCCATCATCTTCGCCATTTCGGGGAGATGCTCGCAGATGTGGAGGCCCGGGACGTTGGTGGGAATGGGCTTGAACTCGCCGCGGATTTCCGCCGGAGCGTCGGGCTTCATGTCGAAGGTATCGAGCTGCGGCGAGCCTCCGCTTTGCCAAAGCAGGATGCAGCTGATGTCCTTTTTCTTCGCGTCCTTGGCGGCGCGGAGGGCATTGGCGATGGAGAGGCCGCCGACGCCGAGCGAGCCGATGCGGAGGAAATCGCGGCGTCCAAAGATGTCGGTCTGGTTGGTGATTTTCATCGTTCTGCTCCGGCCTTAATGATTGTAGAGAAACTCTTTGGTGTTGAGAAGGGCCCACAAGACGTCTTCGGCGCCTTGCTGGCGACCTTTGGCCTTGCGGATGGCGTTGCGGGCGGCGGCGAGCTCTTCGGCGTCCGGGAAACGGGTGAGCGTACGGAGGTAGAATTCTTCGACCAGCGCCCCATCGTCGGGGAACTGTGCGAGAGCCTGCTTGACGTAGCCGGTGGGATCGGTGACTTTCCGATGGGCGGTGTCGCCGCCGATCATGTGGAGAGCCTGATTCAGCGTGGGTTCGTTTTTCCGTTCGCAGACGAGTTGGCGGGAGGGGCGATCGAAGACCTCCAGGAAGTAGCTTTCGATTTCGGGTTCCGGGAGAGCGGCGGCGCGGGTGCCGGGGTACATGGCGCGGAACTTCTCCGGGACGGCGGTCGCCAAAGAGATGGAATCGAGCAGCGGCTCGGCGCTAATCCGCTTCGGGTAATAACGGGAGTAAGCCATGGTGTCTTGCCGGTTGCCCGGGACCGGGACGGACGAGAGTTGGTAGGCGCTCGACAAGGTGATGGTCTTGATGAGGTGGTGGAGATCGAAGTTATGGGCGGCGAAATCTTTGGCGAGGGCGTCGAGGAGCGGTTCGTTCGAGGGGGGGTTGGTGGCGCGGAAATCGTCGACGGGTTCGACGAAGCCGCGGCCGAAGAACATGCGCCACATGCGGTTGGCCATGGCGCGGGCGAAGTAGGGGTTCTCTTTCGCGGTGACCCAGTCGGCGAGGAGTTCGCGGCGGTCCGATAGACCAACGGTCGCGAGTTGGGGGCCGTCGAGGGCTTTGGGGAGATAGACCTTCTTCGTTTCGGAGTGTTGGAACTGGCGGGGGAAATCGACGAAGAGGGCGCGTTCGTTGTTGCGGGGGCCGCCGCCCTTGTAGCGGACCTGGGAGAAGAAGGCAGCCAGGCCGGCGAAGTCGCTCTGCTTCCAGCGTTCGAGCGGATGGTTGTGGCAGCGCGCGCAGCCGATGGAGACGCCGAGGAAGAGTTGGCTTGTCTTTTCGGCGAGGTCGAGCTCCTTCTTCATGATGGGGTAGAAGTTGGTGGCGGGTACCTCGTACATGTTGCCGCTGGAAACGAGCAGCGAGCGCACGAATTGATCGTAAGGAACGTTGGCGCGGAACTGCTTTTGCAAGTACTCGGTGAAGGCGTAGGGCCCTTTGTTGTAGATCTGCTGCTTGGTGTTATCGAGGTGGTCGCCCCAGTACATGGCCCAGTATTCGGCATACTCGGGGCGGTGGAGCAGTTGGTCGACGACCTTTGTGCGCTTGGCGGGATCCTTGCTCGCCAGGAACGCGCGGGCTTCGACAGAGGTGGGGATGGTCCCGATGACGTCGAGGTAGACGCGGCGCAGGAAGGTGGCATCGTCGGCGAGGGCGGACGGGGGAATCTGGAGGCGCTTGAGCTTGGCGTTGATGTGATCGTCGATCAGATTGCTGACGGGGAGGAGGGGGACGTTACGGGGTTCGATGACGACGGCGACTTTGGCCACGCCGGCGACTCCGGGGCCGCGGACGACGATGGCCGTTTCGCCGCCGCGCTCGGCTTTGACGATGCCGGCGGCGTTGATGGAGGCGATGGAATCGTTGTTGGTGGAGAACTTGACGAGATGGGTGACGTCGGCTTCGGTGCCGTCATCCAAGCGCGCGGTGACGAGGAGCTTGCGGTTGGCGTCTTTTCCGGTGAGGGTAAGAAGGGGGGGAGTGACGCGGAGGGCGACCATTTTCCGTTCGTGTTTGAGGTCGCGGGGAGCGCCGTCGCGGAGCCAGTTGAGAAGGGTTTGATAGTCGGGGGACTTCGCGGAGAAGTGCTTGCCACCGCCATGGGGGGTGGGGCCCATGGTGGGTTTGAGGAGGAGCAGGCTCTTTTCGGGGTCGGTCCGATTGACGCGGCGGCCTTCGTGGGCGGTGGCAATCATGTCGTAGTCCGGTTCCGATTCAAAGCCGAAGAGGGAAAGCTTGAAGCCGTTTTTGCCGTTGAGGGCACCGTGGCAGGAGCCGCCGTTGCAGCCGTACTTCGTGAGGATGGGGAGGATATCGCTGGCGAAGCTGCGAGGGATGGGAGCTTCGGCGCGTTGGACGAGAGCGGTGGTGGTGGCGGTATGGCCTTGCCAGGTGACGCGGACGGGGCTGCCGCCGTTGGCGAGGGCGGTGAGCAGGCCTTGCGGATCGATGCTGGCGGCTGGGCCGTGGGCGGTAAAGGCGGCTTCGGCGGTGACGTCTTTGGCGGTGCCGTCGGGATATTCGGCGGTAACGACGAGGCGTTGCTTCGAGCCTTGGCCGAACAGAAGTGGGTTTTCTGGCGTAATTTTCAGCTTGGCGGGGGCGGCGCAGAGGGTGACGGCGAGGAGTCCGGTGAGTAAACGCATTAATCGACCTGCACAGTGATTTTAGGAGCTTCGTGGGATTCCCCGGCGGCAGAGCCGAGGATGGCGACGCGGGGGGCTCGTCCGAGCGTAGCGTCTGGCGCGGCGGTGATCTTCAGTTGGACGACGTTCGAGTCGCCGGGGGCGCTGACGGCTTCAAGGGTTACGCCGGGCGGAAGGTTTTCGGCGGCGAAGGCGATGGGGGTGACAAAGCCATTTTCTCGACGGATGGCGACCGGGATAACAGCCGAACCGCCCCGGGGGATATTGACGTTTGTGGCCTGCGCTTCGAGGGAGAAGTTGGGCTTTTCGCTGATCGAGAGGAGGGCTTGGTCGAGGCGGGTGAAAGCCGCGCCTTCCCCGCCGCCGCTACTGACGCGGACCGATCGCCAAGCGTTTTGGCGATCGCTTTTGACCGTAACGAATCCAGCGGTGCCGGGTTTGCCGGTAGCACGCAGGAGAAAGGCCGCTTCGTCCTTGCCGGCGGGGATGGTGACCGGATCGGCGGTGATGCCGGCGGGGAGGCCGGAGAGGGTGAGCGCGATGGGATCGTTGTGGCCGTCGAGGCGCTGGGCAGAGACCTTCCATGGCGATTCGCCACCGGGATAGACGTGGGGGCGTTCGTTTGAGAGTTGGAGCGTGTAGGAGGGCTTGGGGGGCCGGACGAGGAGTTGGTAGGGGGAGCGTTCGCCGACGACTTGGACGACGTTCCGGAGTTCGACGGCGTATTCGCCAGCCTCCTTGAAGGTGTGTAGGATGCGGGGATCGCGCTGGTAGAACTTGCCGCCGACGAAGGTGAAATCGTCGTTCAGCGCGACCTGCTTGCCGACGGAATCGAGAAGGCGCATCGTGAGATCGACGGGCGAGCCGAACCGTTGGCCGCGAACTTCAAAGACCAAGGTTTGGCCGGCCTGGGCGGTGAAGCGGTAGAGGTCGGGTTGGCGGTATTTGGCAACGCCGGTGATGGAGGTGGGGGGCGAGATGCGGTCTCCACCGGAGTGGCGGGGCGTGGAATCGACGAGGAGTTCGATGGAGTTGGATCGGCCACCGGGGGTGAGGAGGGTGAGTTCGACGGGACCGTCCGGCGTATTGGCGGGGACCCGAAGGCGGACGCGGGCGGAGTTGCCCTCCATGGAAAGGACGGTTCCTGGCGCCCCTTCCAGGCGGGCTTCGCCGGAGAGACCTTCGCCGAGGAGAGTCACTTCCTGGTCGAGGCCGGGAGGAATGACGAGGGGGGAGACGGTATCAAGATGGGGAGCTTGGCGGATATCGAGTTCGTAGGCGAACGAAGGATCGAGCCGGACGTGGGTAGGTTGGACGACGAGGATGTATTCGCCGGCTTCGGCGAACTGGTGGGAGAGGAAGGGGTCCCAGATGAAGCGTTCTTCGTTGTAGTCGATTTTGGCGCCATTGGCGTGGAGGAGAAAGATAGCGGCGTCGAGGCTGTTGCCGTTGCGGGAGGAGCGGAGGTCAAAGATCCAGCGGGAGCCTTTTTCGACGCGGAATTTGAAGAAGTCGAAGTCTCCGTCGACGTTGAGGCGGCCCATGACGGTGGCGGGGATAGGGACGAGATTAGCTTGGGAGGCGATTGAGTTGGGTTCGTTTTCGAGGACGCGGGGTTGGTCATTGACACGGAGCAGGAGCGGGCCACTCGCGCCGCGGGGGGTGACGACGTGGAAGGGGTGTTGGCCGTAGGCGGCGGTTTTAGCGACGTTGACGCGGAGGCGGAGGAGGGTGGGTTGGACGGAGAGGATTTCGGCGGAGGCGCCAGGCTGATGGAAGAGAATGGACTGGGCGCGGTCGAGGTGCTCGCCCAGGATCTCGGCTTCGAAAGTGGAGCCGGGTTGCGCGCCCATGGGATAGATGGCGGCGGCGATGGGAAGGCGATGCTGGACGGGGTCGGCACCCAGGGCGAGGGAGAGCGGCAGGGCGAAAAGTAACAATCCCTTCATTTTAGGGAGATGCTATCACATTGGGGGCACGGGAGGATGTGATCGTGGCTAGTAGGAGGCTAGGAGTAGGGGGTCGGTGACCGGGGTGGGCCGGAGGCCGACGGCGTAGGCTGCGTGGTGAGTGAAGAGCCATTCGTGGATGGCGGCTAGAGTCCGGAGCCGGGCGCGCTCGGGGGCTCGGAGGTCAATGGCGGCTCTTTCCTTCGCCTGGCGGGCCGCTACGGCGGCCGGGGCCAGGCCGACGTCCGGGGAGGCTTGGTAGGTGAGAACGTAGCCCGCGTCGGGGCCTTCGGCAGAAAAGATCCAGTCAAAACAGGCTTGGGTGCGGGGTAAGTGGAACTGGGATGTGATTACGTGGAGGCGACGGTAACCACGCGGGCTCGTGTGCAGCAGGCGGGCAAAAAGCGCATTGCCGATCGTATCGAGGGAGAGATTCTCTTCGAGTAAGTCGGTGGGGGCCACGCCTTTACCGAGTAAGTAAGCCGTGGCGGCCTTCGCCTCGGAAATCGTATTGCCGGGTTTGTGGGGGGAGCCGGCACTGAGGGTTAGAATCGGCTCGACCGCCCGCAGGGTCAAAGCCGCCTCCAGACGGGCGACGGTCCACGGCGGGAGGCTGCCGTCGGCCAGCAGCCCTCCGCCTGGAATGATGATGAGATCCGCTACCACTTAATGCGGATGGCTAGCTGGATGGCTCGATTGAGATTCGCTTGGCTCGTGATGCGGCCGAAGTTTGCGCTGGTCGGGCCGAGATCAGGTCCGTTGAACGAGGCGCGATTGAGTAAGTTAAAAGCCTCGCCGCGGAGCTGGGCTTGGAACCGTTCAAACAGCTTGAAGTTCTTGAGAACCGACATATCCACGTTGTTGATCGTATCGGCGCGGTACGTGCTGAAACGGGTGTTGAAGTTGCGGCGATTCAGGTCGAGCTGCTGCTGGTTGTTGGTATTGAACCGGGTCCGATCAAAGGCAACCAGCGCCCCATCGGTGGGATGCCGGTTCCAATTCAGATTGCCGCCGTTGTAAATCACATTACCCCACTCGACGGGCGGACCGGCTTGGTTCGTGTAAATGGTATTGAGCTGCCAGCCGCCGATGACGGCATCAACGAAGCGGTTGGCGTTCGTCGCCATCGACTTGCCCTTGCCGAACGGCAGTTCGTAGCTGCCGGAGAAGACAAAGCGGAAGGGACGGTCTTCGTCGGCGATGCGGCGTTGTAAGAAGGGGTCGGCGGCGTTGAGGCGGTCGGTGGCTTCGATGAGCTTCGAACGCTGGACGTTCGTCATAAAGCTGACCCCATTAGTAAACCGTTTCTGGAGCTGGGCTTGGAACATGTGGAAGATGGAACTGCCGTTGTTCTGGCCTTCGACGCGGACGCCGTTGCCGCCAGCGAATTGGGGATAGGGGCGGAGAAGCTGCTCAAGCCCGATGCTGCCACCGTTAATATTCGTGCCAGGGAGAAGCCCGGCGAAGGGGTTGGGGACGTTCGCACGAACACGATCGATATTGGCCTGGTCGCGGGCGCCGGTGGTCGAAAGGTTGCCGAGGGGGATGAAGTTGAGGTCGCGGCCTTCAACGAGGCGACTGGCGGCGCTGCCGATGTAGCCGAATTCGAGGAGGATGCTCTTGCCGAGTTCGCGCTGGATGTTCAAGCTCCAACGCCAGGTGATGGGTTGGGCGAGTTTATTTTCGATGTAGCTGACGTTCTGGCCTAGGAAGGTGTTGACGCCGAGTGAAGAGCCAACGGGCTGCAGGATTCCGCGGGGGAAGGGGTTGTTGATGTAGGCCGTGGGGATGCTGAGGTCGCCGTTGTCGTGGGCGGGAACGAGGGTGCGTTGGCTGAGGCCGGGTTGCAGGACGCCGGTGGGGCCATAGGTCGAGAAGAACGCCCCGGCACCGCCGCGGAGGACGGTTTTGCCACCGATTTTGGACGGGGTCCAGGCGAAGCCGAAGCGGGGGCTGATGGAGGTGTTAGGCGGGTTATAGATCGAGTTCCGGCTGGGCGTGGCGAACAGGACACCGCCGGTGGGATTGAAGCCGGAGGCTGGGAGCGCGGCGTTCGGGGCGAGCGCATACGCGGCGCGAGCAGCGGCGGTACTGGAGTTGACGGCGGTAGGGTCGAAGCCGATGGTCGTGCGATTGAAGCGTTCGGTGGTACCGGTTTCGATCTCATAGCGGACGCCCAGGTTGATGGTCAAGTTAGAGCGAACCCGCCAATCGTCCTGCAAGAACGTGGAGACATATTTGGCTTGCTGGGTGCGCGAGGCGTTAACGTCGAAGTTACTATTGCCGTCCGGGCCGACGACGCCGAGGAGGAAGCTGGCGAGATCCTGACCGAGCGGAGCGCCGGGGGAGTTATCGAGGGGGCCGCGGGTGTAGGAATTATTAAAGACAAACCGACCGGAGGAGTTGCCGAAGCCATTCGAGCTTTCGCGCTGCTGGCGGATATCGATGCCAGTTTTGAGGGAGTGTTTGCCGGTGATCTTGGTCAGGGTCGTGAAGAGTTGGAAGCTATCGAAGGGGGTCCGGTCGCCGCCGGAGTCTCCGACGTCGGTGAAGTTGGAGAAGTCAATGAAGGGGATGACGCGTTTGGCGCTGGCCGCACCCATGTTAGCGGGGAAGCCGAGGGAGAGGAAATCGAAGCCGTCGTGAGGACGGGTGTTGCCTTCGGTGAAACGGGTCCAGTTCAAGCGGGTGTTGAGGAGGAGCGAGGGTGAGAGGGTGTAGACGTCGTCAAAGGTGGCACCGTTGTTCACCCGGGAGAGGTAGTTCCCGTTGACGTTGGTGCCGAAGCGGCGGCCGCGGTCTTCAACGCGGTCGTTGAGCCGGTAGGAGAAGAAGAACTTGTGTTTGTCGGAGGCGTTGATATCGAGGCGTCCGAGGTAGGAGAAGAAGGTATCGGAGCGGATGGCGTTGTTGAAGTAGTTGTTGTTGCCGTCGAGAGCACCAGTGGTATTCGGGGTGGGGATGAGGCCGAAGATGTTCCGGGAGACGGGGTTGATGCGGTTGGCGGGGATGATGTTATTAGCGAAAGGCTGGCGACGGACGCGGGCGCCTTCGCGGACTCCGGTGAGGGGGTCGTAGACCTGATAGTTCGCGCTGACGCCAAGCAGTCCAGAGAGGTTGCCGCCGCGCTGGGCTTCGGTGGCAACGGTAGAAAACGTCGGTTCCGGTTCGGACTGTTTGATGCCTTCGTAGGCGAAGTACCAGAAGGCTTTGTTCTTGCCGTTGAAGAGCTTGGGGAACATGACGGGGCCGGAGGCGGTGAGCCCGTACTGATTGAAGCGGGTGACGGCCTTTTTCTGGCTGGCGGCGTTGGTGAAGAACTGGGTGGCCTTGAGAGCGGAGACTTGATTGAAGAGATAGAGGGTGCCGTGGAAGTCGTTGGCGCCGCCCTTCATGACGACGTTGACGGTGCCTCCGCCAGTGTTGCCGTAGGCGGCGTCGGACTGGAACACTTCGACTTTGACTTCGGCGACCGAGTCGGCGGGCGGGTTGTAGGCGACGCGGCGATTGCGCGTCATGTCGGGCGCGCCGTCGAGGAGGAGTTCGTTGGACTGGCCCTGGCCGCCGCCCATTGAGAAGCCGGCGGGGCCGCCGTTATCGAAGGGCCGGGTGAAGCGGGGGTCGGAGGCGGGGACGACGCCGAAGGCGAGTTGGGCGAGCGAGAGCGGGGTGCGCCCGTTCATGGGCATCGACTCGAGTTGGGCGGTGGAGATGACCTGGCCGACCGAGGCGGAGGCGGTGTTGAGCAGGGAAACGTCGGCATTGACGGTGATGCTTTCAGTAATGGCGCCGAGGCTGAGGGTGACGTTTTGGGTGAGGCGCTGGTTGGTGCCGATGCGGATGCCGGACTGGACGTACTTCTTGAAGCCGTTGGCTTCCGCGGTCAGTTCGTAGTCACCAGGGGGGACAAAGGGAAGCGAGAAGGTGCCGTCCGCGGCGGCGATGGCTTCGTAGGCCGTGTTGGTGGAAAGTTCGCGCAGGCGAAGCTTGGAGCCAGAGACGGCGGCGCCCTGGGGGTCCGAGACCTGCCCGGCGAGGGTGGAACGATATTCCTGCGCAAAAAGCGCGAGGGAGCACAACGTGGCGAATGCGATAACTTGACGCATGAATCCTAGACCTCTGTTACGAACCAATTTGAAGATAGGATATCAGTTCTTTTTGACAAGGCCGTTACGGCGGAGTAAAGCGCCGGGATCGGGCTTGCGACCCATGAAGTTTTCAAAGAGGGTTTCGGCAGGTTGGCTGTTGCCTTGGGAGAGGACGGAGCGACGGAACTGGTCGCCGATTTCGCGGCTGATCACGCCGTTCGATTTGAACTTGGTGAAGGCGTCGGCGTCGAGGACTTCGGCCCATTTATAGGAGTAATAGCCAGCGGCATAGGCGCCGGCGAAGATGTGGGAGAAGTTACAGACGGGGCACTCTTCGGGTTCGATTTTGGCGGCGGAGAAGCGTTGGGCGAGTTGGCGTCCGTAGGCGTCGGGGGTGCCGTAATCGGCATTGGATTGGTAGTCGGTATGGAGCAGGATATCGAGGGTGCCGCGGCTGAGTTGGCCCATCTGGGCGGCACCGGCGCCGAAGTTGCGCGCTTCGGTCATCTTCTTGAAGAGGGCGTCCGGGAGGGGTTCACCGGTTTCATAATGGACGGCGAAGGATTTGAGAACATCCTTTTCCCAGGTGAAATTTTCCATGACTTGGGACGGGAGTTCGACGAAATCCCAGGCGACGGAGGTGCCGTTGAGGCGGCGGAGGGGCCCGGCGGAGAGGGCGAGATGGAGGAGGTGGCCGAACTCGTGATAGAGGGTGGAGACTTCGCGATGGAGGAGCAGGGCCTTGCCGGCGGCGTTGGGCGGGGTAACGTTCGTGACGATGAGGCCGATATGGGGGGTGCCATTTTCCCCGATGAACAACTGGTTCATCCAGGCGCCGGAGCGTTTGGATTCGCGGGGGAAGAAGTCGGCGTAGAAGGTGGCGAGAGCGGTGCCGGATTCGTCATCGATGCGGTAGGCGCGGACTTGCGGGTGCCAGACGGGGACGTTTTTGAGTTCGGTGACGCGGATGCCGTAGAGTTTGTTGACGAGGGCGAACATGCCGGTGAGGGTGCGGTCGAGTTCGAAGTAGGGGCGGAGTTCTTCGGGGCCGAATTGGAACCGTTGCTGGCGGAGTTTTTGGGTGTAGAAGGCGGTGTCCCACCCGTGGAGATCGGGGGCGGATTTCAGCAGCGTCGCTTTTTCGGCTTCGAAGAAGGGTCGGGTTTTGGATTCGAGGTCGCCGAGGAAGTCCTTGACGTTCTGGCCGGTTTTGGCCATGCGGAGTTCGGTTTGGTAGTCGGCGAAGTTGGCGTAGCCGAGGAGTTTGGCGAGTTGGCGGCGGAGTTCGAGGGTGCGGGCAACGAGGGGGCGGTTGTCATAAGGGGGGCGGGAGGCGATGGAGGTTTGGGCGCGGAAGAGTTTTTCGCGGAGGGCTGCGTTTTCGGCGTAGGCCTGGACGGGGGAGTAACTGGGGGCTTGGAGGGTGAAGCGGAAGCCGGTTAAGCCCTTGCTTTTGGCGCTGGCGGCGGCGGCTTGCCTGGCGGGCAGGGGGAGGCCGGCGAGTTCGTCTTCGTCGGTAACGAGGAGTTCAAAGGAGTTCAGGCTGTCGAGCGAGTTTTGCGCGTACTGGGTTTGGAGCTTGGAGAGTTCCTGGCGGAGTTCGAGGACTTTGGCGCGCGCTTCGGGGGAGAGGGAGACGCCGGAGCGGCGATAGTCATCGAGGATCACGGCGAGATAGCGTTTATGGGGGCCGGTGAGGACTTTGGCTTCGGGGGTGGCGGCGTAGGCTTTGACGCGGGCGTAGATAGCGGGGTCGAGAGTGAGGGAAGACTGGAAGCGGTTGACGAGGGGTTGGGCGAGGTTGAATTCCTTGCGGAGGGCGGCGGAGGAGTTGACGCCGTTGAGATGGGTAATGAGGGAGAAGGTGCGTTGGAGATCTTCGGCGATGAGGTCGCGGGCGACGATGGAGTTTTCCCAAGTTGGGGTGCCGGTTTGGGCGAGGAAAGCGAGGCGCCGGGCTTCGGCTTGCTTGATATGATGCTGGACGGCGGGGACTATGTGTTCTGGTTTGATCAGGTCCCAGGGGAGGGGGACGGTGTATTGGAGGAGCGGATTGGAGAAGCCGGGTAGGGCGAGGAGGGTGAGGAGGAGCGCGGTTCGCATCAGGTTCATTGTAGTGAAATAAAGATGCTGCGGGGAGGTGATTTGGGTGTAAGATTCGGCTTAGGAAGCTCCGGTACTCCCGTTTTTCCTACGGCCTATTTATTCATACAGGCAAAGTACAGGGAGGTTTCCAATGTTTGATAGCCTTGACGAGACGATGAAGAAGGACGCCAAGTCGGCGAGTTCCACTTCCGAACGGATGGTGGTTTGGTTGGTGGTGGCGGCAGCCAGCGTGCTGGTGTTTGGCGGGCTCTACTACGGTATTCGCGTAGTGGGCTAGTAAGGAATCGGTTCCATTTCGAGTTGCGCCATAACTTTTTTGACGGCGATCCGATAGTGGGGCTGCGCGTTATAGGTTTTCAGCTTTTCGTCGATGGACTTGCCGCGGTAGAGGGGCGAGTTGGCCAGATGGTCGGCGACGGTGTGGATGCCTGCAATGACGGACGGAAAGCGGTGGCGACACGAGTCCCAGCCGAAGATATTGTTATTGGAGAAGACCTTCCCTCCGGTGCTTTCGACGAAAGCGATGGAGGGGAGGAGTTTCCAGTCGAGTTTCTGTTTGTCGGAGGCGGCGAGGAACTCCGCTGCGTACTCGTGAGCGGGGCAGACCCGCTTGCGGAAGAACGTTTTGATGCGGAGGGGCCGACGGTCGGAGAGGGTCGTTAAGCCTTTCAGTTCCTGAGCTTTGATCTCTGTGGGGGGGACAAAGGAAACGGCAAGCAAGACGAGACCCTTAGTAATCCAACGCTTCAAACGATAAAACCTCTTGTGCCCTCGCTCAAACGCGGGAGAAGAAAGAAAGCCCGGGAGTATTAGCTCCACTAGGGGCGGTTACAAGTCTTTATTATACCAGAGGCGAAAGGAAATCAGGGAGTCGGTTTGAGGACGGGGGGGAGGATGATGAATCGTTCGCGGGCGAAGGCGAATTTCTGGGTGGTGGGCGCGATGACGTTGAGTTGAGCGGTGTATTCGCCGGGCAGAAGTTTGGCGAGGGGGAGAACGAACTCGACGGCTTTCTGGGACTGTTTGGGGGCGGATTCGAAGACCTTGCGGTTGCCGCGGTAGATGGCGAGCGAGGTGGTAGACGGGGAGTAGACCTCGGCAAAGGCGCGGAGGGTTTGGGAGCGGCGGAAGGCGTTGGTGACCGAGGGGAGTAGCTTTTGGCCGTCGGCGACGAGGGGGTGGAGGTCCTGCAGTTTGCGTTCCTTCTTCGGCGCGACGAAGGGGGCGCGTTGGGTGGCGAGGACCAGGCTGGAGACAGGGGCGGCGGGGCCGGAATCGAGATTGGGGATGACGAGGCGGGTTTCGAAAGTCCCCATGGTGCCTTTCGTGTTCTCGCGGGCTAGGACTTTAACGCGGTATTCGCCGGGAGCAAGGGAGAAGCCGGCGTCGTAGAGCAGGCTGCGGCCGCCGAGTTCGGATTTGAGCTTGAGGGTGTCGCGGAGAGCGGAGACGGTGCGGCCTTTCAAGTCTTTCACGCTGCCGATGAAGTCGAGTTCGGTTTGGGGGGCGAGGCTGGAGCCGGGAATTTTGATGGCGAGGGGGACGAAGTACCGGTTGGCGGCGGTGCGGAAATAGAGGAGTTGGACGGCCATGGGGAGGTCCGTAACCGGGTTGCCGAGTTGGAGGGCGTCGACGAGTTGCTTCTCGCGTTCGGCATCGTTGAGCTTGGCCCAGACCTTGTCGGCGTAGTAGCCAGGGCGGTATTCGAGTTTGGCTTTGAGGGCGGTCGATTCGACTTTGATCTTGCGGAAGCGGCCGTCCTTGGCTTCATTCGAGGAGTAGTAGCCGAGGATATAGTAGCTTTCGACGTCTTTCTGGGCTTGGCGGATGCCGAGGGAGAGGTCGTTGGAATCGAGGAGGGCTTTGCCGCCGGTATCGTTGGCGAGGGTGAAAAGGGTTTCCTGGGAGTCGGCGTTTTTGTCGCGTTTTTGGCGTTGGGATTGGCCGGAGAAGACGCCGGAGCCACGAGGGGAGGCGACGGAGGCGTCGCCGGCGGGGGCGGAGGCGACGAGGCCGCGGGCGTCAACGGGATAGAAGCTGAGGCTGGCGCGGACGGCGGCGTTGGTGGTGGCGGCGAGTTGAGATTGATTTTCGACGCCGGTTTTGGGGACTCCGCTGGCGAAATAGACGACGGCCTTTTTCTCCGGGATTTCGGCGAGTTCCTTGGCGAGGTCTTCGAGGGCGGCGAGTTTGCGGTCGGTATTGAAGACGGCGAATTCGGTCTCGTCGAGTTGGAAGGAGTCGTCGTCGGGGTCGACGTCGGTGGTGGTGGTATCCAGGGAATCGGTGCCGCGGAAGGACTGGACGGTAGCGAGGAGAGTTTTGCGGTCGTCGGTGAAGTCGAGGACCTTCTTGAGTTTGTTGGAGAAGGTGTAGATGGCGACGGCGTCAGCGGTAGTTAGCTGGGTCGCGAGGAACTTGGCGGCGGCTTCCTGGGTCCGGATCTGGTCCGCGGGGGGCATGGAGGAGAAGTCAAAGAAGAGGACGAGGAGGCGGCGGTCTTTGAAGGACGGCCGCGGCGGCGGCGGTTCGTCGCTGGGGACAAGCGGCGCGGGCGGGGGGATCGGGACGGCGGGGAGGGGGCGGGAGTCCAGCTTCTGGAATTCAAAGACGGCGATTTCCTGGGGCTTGCCGTCTTCGAAGATTTTGAAATCGGACTTTTTGAGGTCTTCGCGACCTTTGAGAGAGACGTTGACGATGACGAGGTTAGAGGAGCTGGAGAAGGTAGCGAGGCCAGGATCGCGAGGCTCTTGAGCGAGGAGGGAGACAGCGAGGAGGAGGGTGAAGGGGCGCATGGCTAGAAGCGGAGGCGAATTTGGAGATTGACGGTCCGCATGTTCGCGACAGCGAGGGGGAGGCCGTAGTTGGAGGCGTTGACGGTGGTGCCGAGGTTGGAATAAACCGGGTGATTGGTGAGATTGGTGGATTCGGAGCGGATTTCCAGGCGGCGGCGTTCGGAGAGACGGAACGAACGGCCGAGCCCAGCGTTGATCGTGAAGAGTCCGGGGCCGGGGATGACGTTACGGGCGGCGTTGCCGAAGCGGCCGGAGGGAGGGAGGGTGAAGGCGGCGAGATTGAAGAAGCCGTCGCCGGTGGTGACCGATTGGCCGGTGGCATCCGCGCGGCCGGCGCCGATGACGCCGGTGCCGGAGGAGTCCGAGAGATTGCCGAGGACGCGGGCGGTGAGCGGGGTGCCGGTGCGCATAAGGATGTTGCCGGTGAAGGACCAATCCTTCAGCCATTTGTTGCGTTTAATGGGGGCGTAGACGAAGCTGCCGTTGAAGTTGTGGCGGATGTCGAAGCTGGAGAGGCCGCGTTCGTTGGCGAGGTTGCGATCGTCCTGAGCGACGGTGCCGCCGCCTCCGCCGATGGAACTGGCGTTATCGATGGACTTGCCCCAGGTGTATTGGGCGGAGCCGGAGATGCCCTTCGTAAACCGACGAGTGAGGCGGACTTGGGCGGAGTGGTAGATGGAGTTGGCTTCAGCGGAATCGAGGGTAAAGCCGACGGCGTTGCCAATGAGGCGGCGGGCTTCGGCGTCGAGTTGGGAGCCGGGAGCGGAGCGGTTGGGGGAGCGCTGCATGTCGAGGCGGGTGCCTTTGGTGGCGAGGTAGACGACTTCGAGGACGTAGGAGCGGAAGAGGTCCCGTTGGATGGAAAGGTTCCAGGTTTGGGCGTAGGCGACGCGGTAGGAGCGGTCGACGGCGAAGGTATTCTGGATGCTCTGCGAAGGCGTCTGGGCGAAGCCGTTTGCCAGAGTGAGCGGACGGGCGACGGTGGACTGGACGGTACCGGTTTGGGCGAAGGGAGGTTGAGAGGCCAAGCGCGTCGCGAAGTTTTGATAAACGTTGCCGTTGTAATACCAGCCGTAGCCGGCGCGAACGGTGAAGCGGCCCTGGCCGGAGGGTTTCCAGGCGAGGCCGATGCGGGGGCCGAAGTTATTGTTGTCGGCGTCGACGAGGGCGCGGGGAAACTGGCCGCTGAAGGGGCCCGCTTTGGCCGGGGTGACGGCGGCTACGGCGGTTAGGCCGGACGCAAAGTCAAGATTCGCGAGGCGGTCGTAACGCTCGTAGTAGGGGCCGAAGAGTTCGTAGCGGAGGCCGATGTTGAAACTCAGATTCGAGCGGGCCTTCCATTCGTCCTGTACGAAGGCGGAGTAGTTGGTGCTGCGATAGTAGTTGGCGGGCGAGCCGAAGCGGAGGGAGGAAGACTGGGGGCGGCCGAGGAGGAAGTCGGCGAAGTCATAGCCGCTGGCGGCGGCGGGGACGCCGGAGGCATCCACCCGGCTGGTGCCGAGGCCGGAGAAGGTGAAGGTACCGCGGGCGTTGGAATCGGTGCGGTTGTTGCTGCGGTTGCGGGTGAGGTCGGCGCCGGTTTGGACGGTGTGCTTGCCGCGGACCCAGGTAAGGCCGTAGTTGACGTTGTTATTGAAGTCGCGGCGGAAGAGGGGGGCGCCGTCAGAGAGGCGGCCGAAGTTCGTAAAGTTGAGGGTGGGGGGGCCCCAGTTGATGGGGTCGCGGGAGGCGCCGGTGATGCCGAGTTGGGAGGCGACGTCGCGGGTGTTGGCGAAGAAGGGGGTATTTTCGGTGACGTTGCGGGTGAGGCGGTAGCGGACGACTTGGATGAGCCGCTGGGTGATGTTGCGATTCCAGGACAGGTCGAGGCTGTAGCCGTAGCCGTTGGCTTCGTCGAGGAAGCCGAAGAGTTGGGCGTTTTGGCCGGTGCGGCGCTGCCAGCCGATGTTGGCAGAGACGCGGTCCTTACGGTTGAGGGCTTGGCTGAGGCGGAGGCTGAGTTGTTGGGAGTTTTGGGGGACGCCGGTGACGAACTGGTAATTTTGGACGGCGGCGGGCGAGTTTGCGTTGGGGATGAGGGCGAGGAGGCCGCGGGCGACGGGGTCGATCCGGTTGGCGGGGATGACGTTGTTGGCGAAGGGGAGGCCGGAGAGAGGGTCGTAGATCGTGACGGGAAGGTTGGTGCGGGAGGCGGAGAAATCGCCGGCACGTTCGAGGGCGGTGGGGACGGTGGCGACGCCGTTGAAGGGGTTGCGGCCGTAGGTGAGGTTGTAGGAGAGGCTGAAATTCGCCGTATCGCCGATGATGAGTTTCGGGATTTTGAGGGGGCCACCGAGGACGGCGTTGACGCGGTACTGGGCTTGGTCGGGACGTTCGTATTGGAGGCCGGTGAGGGAGTAGGGGCGGGCGTTCCAATCGGCGTTGCGGGCTTGGAGGGATAGTGCTCCTCGGACTCCGTTGTTCTGGCGCTTCCGAATGCCGACGGTGGCAGCACCGCCGCGGGCTTGGCGGGCGCGGATGGCGTCTCGACCGCCGGGTCCACCCGGTCCTCGGGGACCGCCGGGGCCGCGACCGCCGCCCGGACCGCCGAAGCCACCTCCTCCGCCTCCGCCGCCGCGTCCTCCGCCGAAGCCTCCGCCGCCAAAACCGCCGCCCCCTCCCGGAGGACCACCGCCGAAGCCGCCAGGAGGCGCGCCGCCTTCGGGGCCGCCTTCGGGGCGCATACCGCCAGGGCCATCGGGGCGACCGAACTCAGGAGGAGCTTCTGCCGCCCCACCGATGAGGCCGCGGGAGAGGCTGCCGTTGAGAAGAAACGCTTCGTTGTTGTCGCCGGGTTCAGGGGCGGGAGGGGGCTCCGAGGCCGGGAGATCGGGAAGCGCGACGACCGTTTCCGAGGCCGCTTGCCCGGCAGAACGGAGTTGGAGCGACCATTGGGCGGGCTGCGTTTCGGGGGATTTACGCTTCTGGGTAGCCGTCGCGAAGCCGAACATCTGAACAGTGAGGGTCCACTCTCCCGGGGGCAGGGGCAGTTCGTACCGGCCCTGTTCGTCGGTGACGGTTTCGAGCTTTTGCTCTCCTTGATTAGCGGTAACGACGGCACCGGGGATAGGGATATTGCCGGCGCGGACGAGACCGGTGGCTTGCGCCTGCAAGGAGGCGGCAATCAAGGAGAGGACAAAGATCAGTCGCACGTTGCGTTCGTTAGGAGCCGGCTTTTTTCAGCGTCATTTCCATGGCGCGGGGGGCGCCTTCGCGCTGCATTTTGAGCTTGAGTTCGGTGCCTTCGAGCTTGCCCGAGTAGCTCATCGACATGGAGTTGCCGTTGAATTCGAGGACAACTTTGAAGGACACGTCGCCGCCATCGACTTTGCCTTCCGAGATGGGCACTTCGCCCATCGGGCCCATCATGGAGCCGGAGAGTTTGCCACCGTCGGCCTTGAAATCAAAGCCAATCTCGCGGGTGTTGCCGTCGCGGCCGGGAGCCGTGCCTTTCCATTTGCCGTCGATGTCGGCAGAGAAGGCGGCGGTGGCGAGGAGGAGCGTGAATAGAATTGAGCGCATGGGAGAAATCCTTTGCTGGAAGCTAAGACCGCGTTCCGGTGGGAAAAGTTACCCTACTAGAAACACAGCGGTTCAAACAATGTTTCGCTTGCGCACTTACTGGGCTTGGTGGCGGAGAATGCGGCCGGCGCGGGTTTCGGTGATTTTGCCTTCGGCGACGGCGGCTTGGCCGTTGACGATGACGTAATCGAAGCCGACGGCGTAGGCGTGGGGGGCTTGATAGGTGGACGTATCCTGGACTTTTTCGGGGTCGAAGAGGACGAGGTCGGCGGCGAAGCCTTCGCGGAGTTGGCCACGGTCCTTGAGGTTGAAAGTCCGGGCGGGGAGCGAGGTCATGCGGCGGATGGCGTCTTCGAGCGTAAGGATTTTGCGCTTCCGGACGTACTCGGCCAGAACGCGGGGGTTGGTGCCGTAGCCGCGGGGATGGGGCATGCCAACGCCGAAATCGCGGACGCCGGCGTCGCTGGCGATGGCGGTGTTGGGGTAGCGGAGGATGCGCTCCATGTCCTCGTCGCCCATCGAGTGATAGACCATTTGAGCGCCGCCTTTCTCGATCATGTCGAGGATCATTTCGGTCTCCGGCTTCCCCTCGATCTTGGCGATTTCGGCGATGTTTTTGCCTTCGTACTCTTTCTTGGGAGTATAGGTGGCGACGATGGCGTAAGAGTAATCCTTATGGCCGAGGTTCTTGAGGCCGGCAAGCATTTCCGTGGTGATCCGCTGGCGGGTTCCGGGGGATTTCAGGCGTTCCGAGATCGCGGCCTGGCCGTCGGCGAGGGCCCAACTGGGGAGGGTGATGCCGAGGTTGGTGGAAGAGTGATCGTAAGGATACTGATCGACGACAACGTCGACGCCCTCGCGGCGGAACTGTTCGACGAGGGCGATGGTCTCCTTCGAATAGCCCCAGATGGCGGGGGTATCGATCTTGAAGTGGGAGATTTGAACGCGAAGGCCGGACTGTTTGCCGACGGTGACGGCTTCGGTGATCGCTTCCTTGACCTTGCGGCCTTCGTCGCGCATGTGGCTGGCGTAGACGGCGTTGTACTTGCTGGCGGCCTGGGCGAGGGCGACGACTTCGGCGGTGTCGGAGGAGGTTCCGGGGATGTAGATAAGGCCGGTGGAGAAGCCGACGGCGCCTTCGCGCATGGCTTGGTCAACGATGGCCTGCATCTTGACGATCTCTTCGGGGGTGGCCTTGCGGTTGGCGGTGCCCATGACGTCGCGGCGGACGGAGTTGTGGCCGACGAGGGAGCCGACGTTGAGGCCGATTTTGGTGGTTTCGAGGCGGGTGAACCAGGCGGCGAGATCGGTGCGGGAGCCGCCGCAGTTGCCGGTGATGATGGAGGTGACGCCTTGATAGAGGAAGTTGGCGGCTTGGGGATTGAGTTCGACGGCGCCTTCGATGTGGGTGTGGACATCGATGAAGCCGGGGGCGAGGACGCGGTCTTTGGCGTCGATGGTCTGGTCGGCGGTTTTGGCGGAGAGGTTGCCGATGGCGGCGATGCGGCCGGCCTTGACGCCGAGGTCGGAGCGGAACCAGGGATTACCCGTGCCGTCGACGATCCGGGCGTTACGGATGAGCAGATCGAAGTCGGCGGCGCTGGCCGCCAAGGCCAGGCAGAGGAGGAGAGTCAGGCGCATGAAGAGATCCTTAGCTTTTGGCTACGGGGCCTAAGAAGAAGTGGAAAGCGTTGGCGAGGAAGTCGCGAAGTTCGTGGCGTTTGACGACGGCGTCGAGGAAGCCTTTGTCGACGAGGAACTCGGAGCGCTGAAAGCCCGGGGGGAGCTTTTGGCGGATGGTCTGTTCGATGACGCGGGGGCCGGCAAAGCCAATGAGGGCGCCGGGTTCGCCGATGTTGAGGTCGCCGAGCATGGCGAAGGAGGCGGTGACGCCGCCGGTGGTGGGGTCAGTGAGGACGCTGATGAAGGGGATACCGGCTTCATCGAGTTTCATGAGGGCGGCGGAGGTGCGGGCCATTTGCATGAGGCTAACGGCACCTTCCTGCATGCGGGCCCCGCCGGAGGCCGAGATAATGATCAGGGGGCACTTTTCGACGAGGCAGCGTTCAATGGCGCGGACGATCTTTTCCCCGACGACGGCACCCATGCTGCCGCCGATGAACTTCATATTGAAGGCGCAGACTTGGACGCGGCGGCCTTTAAGCAGGCCGACGGCGGAGATGATGGAGTCGCGGTGGCCGGTGGCTTTGGCCATGGAGACCATGCGCTCGGCGTAGGGTTTGGAGTCGACGAAGTGGAGGGGGTCGGTGGAGCGAAGCGTCGCGTCGAGTTCCTGCCACTGGGCGTCGTCGAACAGGAGGTTGAGACGTTCCTCGGCGTTGAGCTTGAAGTGATAGCCGCACTTGGGGCAGACGGAGAGGTTTTCGTCGAGATCCTTTTTCCAGATGATCTGGCCGCAGCCATCACATTTTTCCCAGAGACCTTCGGTTTTGAGGTTTCGTTGGTCTTCGGGTTCGGGGGTAAGGCTCGGAGTTTTGCGGGTCCACCAGGACATTCCTATTAGGGTAGCGTGGTGAGGGGCGGGGCGCAATGCTGATCCTCCCTGCCCGATCTGCGCATAATGAAGCCAGTCGATCCAAGCCCATGCAAAAAATACAATTCCTCGTCGTGTTCGCCTGTTTGGCGCTATCGCTCCAAGCCCAGAGCGGATATAAGGTAGTCGCCCGCTACCCCGTTCCCGGCAACGGTGGCTTCGACTACATCACGCTCGACCCGGCATCGCGTCGCCTCTACCTTTCCCATGGGACCCAGGTGGACGTCATCGACGCCGACACCGGCTCGCTCGCCGGCACCATCGCCAACACACCCGGGGTGCATGGCGTCGCGCTCGCCCCGCCGTTCAAGCATGGCTTCTCCAGCAACGGGGCCGAGCATAAGGTATTGATGTTCGACCCCGCAACCCTGAAGGAACTCAAGCGCATCGACGTGGGCCGCGGCCCAGACGGGATTTACTACGACCCCGGTTCGAAGCGCATCTTCTCCAACAACCACGGCAGCCACGACGTCACCGCGATCGACGCCGAAAAAGGGGAAGTCGTTGGGACTGTGGCGGTGAAGGGCGACGGCGAACAAGCGATTCTGACGGACGGGGTGATCTATCTGAACAGTGAAGACACCAACGAAGTCGTCATTTTTAACCCCAAAACGCTCCTGGTGACCAAACGCCTCCCGATCGGCTTGGCCAAGGTCCCGACGGGCTTGGCGTACGACGCCAAGCACAAACGATTGTTCATCGCCACCCGCGATACGCCGAAGATGATCGTCATGGACGCGAAGTCAGGTAAAGAGATCACGAGCTTTCCGATTGGGAAGGGAGCGGACTGGGCCCATTTCGATCCGATCGCGAAGCTGATTTTTGTCTCGACCGGGGAAGGAATCTTGAACGTGTTCCGCCAGATCTCCGCGGACAAGTACGAGGACGCGGGTGCCGTGATGACCCAACCCAGCGCGAAGACGATGGCTTTCGACGCTAAGACCAAGAAGATTTTTCTGCCGTCGGCCGAGTATGAAATGACGCCCGCGGCCGATCCCACGAAGCCAGCCCGCCGGACGATCAAGCCGGGAACGTTCGCCGTGCTGGTGGTGGACAAGGCCGCAGGCAAATAACACATTTTCCTGGAATTGTTATAGTGGACTAGTACACTATAATGCGCCGACAAGGCCGTCCACATCAACGACCCGGCACTGCACGGCTCCGACGCGATCCAGACCGCATGGACGCTCGCTGCTGCTCTCGGACAGATCACCTTCGAGAACGACGAGCCTGTGCTGATGGCGGGCGTTTCCGTGAAGATGGCGGTGGCTTCCCGCGCGGTGCCTTTGCCCGAAGCGGATGCACTCGAAGCCAAAGTGATTGCCATCACCGCAGACGGCACCGTGTTCGACGGCGTCACGTCCGTTGCGCCGGAAACGCTGAGCAGACTGACCTCGGGTTCCGTTTACGTTAAGGCTGACGCTCGAGCCCCGTTTCAGCGCGTGCTTGCCGTGCTGGAGGCACTGCGCGGAAAGCGGATTGCTCTTCTCACCGCGCCGCCTCCCAAGGCGCCCCCAGCGACGATCCTACCGCCGTACGGGATCCGATTGAGCGTTCCCGAGTAAGCGGCGGATCGATTCAACACCGATCTCATTCCGGGTGGATCTGGTAGACAACCAGATCGTCGTCCTCATGAAAGACGGTCACGCCGTGATGGGACGACGAATAAGCGGCGATGAACTCGGCGGCGCGAAAGGCAATGGAGGTTCTCCCTGGCCCGGTTGCGTAGTAGAAGCTGTTTGACGAATTTCCGGGAACCGCCAATCTTGCGCCTTGGGGCAACGGCCGTTTCTCAACAAAAAAGAAAGTGTCGGCAACTTCGAAGGGAAGTCGAAAAGCCTTATCGGTCGCCGCGCTGGTGGGAAACTCCTCAAGAAATTCCGGCAACTCTTTATGCCAGCCACGACCGGTGACGAACGCCGCCTCATGCATGGGAGAGACCACGATCCAACGGTTCCTCGGGAACTCCCGCGCAATCCGATCCGCCGCCCGGGCGGCGGATTCATACTGGAACGGACCTTGGCTCGGGACCGATCGCAACGGCGCAGCCAGCGAAAAAAGGCCAAACACGACGAGCGCGGCGACGCAGATTCTCCGCACGACGGGGGGCCCCAAGCGCATGAGCGCATCGCCCACCAGTCCAATCGCGAGGCTCGCCAGAGCGACGAAGAGCAACTCCGGAAAAGATGGCGTCAAGAACCAGGTCAGCAGCAATCCGGAGCAAGCGGTACCAACCGATCGGCGTCCGGCCCCGACGGCGGCAACCAACACCAGGGTCGCCCAAAGGGTGCCATCAGGCGTCGTGGCCGCTTCTTTCCCTGGTCCGGACGAATAGAGCCAGAACGGGATCACCGCCAACGCCGCCGCCCAAGGGGAACGGGAATATGCAGAGCAACAACAGACGATCGCGCTGAGGATAAGCAGGTACAGCAGGGGAACGCTGAGGCGGACAACGGTGGCGGCATCCGAACCACTTGCGAGGGCAATGGGTGCTAATAACGCGACCGAAGCGTCCCGCGTCGAAGCCGAACCGTTGAGCAGCGTGCCCAACGCCAGAGTTTGCGCATACCCCGCGGCCGACGAGAAGCGGAAATTGGAAATCGGGTACCACGCGAAATGCAGAAACATCGCCAGGATCAACATCGTCAGCACGAGGTACTCCTGAGATAACTCGACAGTAGTATTCCACACGTGACGCAGTTGACCGCGTTGCTCGATGCTGCGCAATAGTCGGGCATAGCCAGTCGTCCAAGCGTCGCCGTCGTAGAGCCACCCATTCCGGGAAGCGAGCAACACAGTGCTCAAGATCCAGACCGCGTAGGCGCTGAGTACGACGCCCGGTAAGTACAGTTTCCAAGGCCCGAGCAGCAAGCCGAGAAAGACCAGAAAGAGTGCTGTGCGGACAAACCCAACAGCGAGAAGATCCGGAAATCGAGCCGTTGCGCCCGTGCGGGACATCCTTTCCGCCAACGCCGGAAGGAGCAAGAAGAGCCCAAACATCGACACGGCGACGCGAAGAAAGTCAGTCCAGATTTGCATGGTTAAGCCGCCGAGGCGAAGTGGTGATAGTCCAAAGATCGACTCAGCCGGAGATAGGTGACCGTCGTTAGAATAGCGAAGACGGCGCTGCCCGCCGCGAACCCGTATACAGCGCTATCGTACTGGCCGACCCGCGAGCAGGCATAGCCAACAATCACGTTGACCACCAGACTGGCGAGGATGGAGCGCAATGCCCCTTCCGGACGGGAGAGCGCAAAGAAAAGACTGGTATTCCAAAGCCCGAAAACCAGCAGCGGATAGGACGCCACCGCCACCCCGGCCACCTTCCGCATACCCTCGGTGGGGAGCAACCCGTAGTGAACGGCAATCGAATAAGTCGCCAGCCCCAAGGCACTGGCGACCGGCAGGAACCATACGGCCCGTCGCCAATAGAAGCGCCGCAGTTCGGCATTGAAGGCGACCGACTCCCGGACATTGAAGCCTTCTTGAGCGGTGTTCATTCGCCGGTAGAAAGCGAGGACGGACAGGTGGACCCAACCGGCCTGCACAATAAAAGCGATCATGGCGATATCCAGAGCCGTCTCGTAATCGCCGCGGAATTGCAGCGGCAGCGAGGAAGTGGTGGTTTGGGCGGTCCAGGCGAGGATGCGGTCGGCAAACAGGAATAGGTAGTAGCAGGAGCCGTACAGAAAATAGGGTCCGATCTTGTGCGCCACGCGAAGAGAAAAGTGTTCGCCACGGCCCTTCTGTTTCCGCTTCCGCCGCATCGTAATGCCGGAGACGGCGAAGGCGATCGCGGCAGTGGCGGCCACTCCGGCCAGTTGGGCTCCCAGCAGCGAAACACCCGCGCCCCAGTGCAGTGAGGCAACAACTCCGATACCCGCCAGCACCGCCGCTCCTACCGCCCAGCCCATCTCCAGGACGTAAAGAATCCCGCCCGCCAGCCAGAGTAGGCCGAGGAAAAAGTGAAAGGCTAGCGCTACCCCGTCAATCGGTGTCGGCACCCAGCGAAAATACTGATTGAGGGCCCACCCGAGCCCGAGGGTAACCACCAAGCTCTTTACACCCAGAAATGTCCAGTGATAACAGGTAGTGCAGGCCTCGTCCCACTGTTCACATTGAATCTGGAAGAGCGTCCGGCGGGCGGAGGCCTGGATGATCCCGCCAGTGACAAGAAAACTCGAGATTGTACCAATCGCGACGGCCGTGGCAAGGTCGGCGGAAAGATCGCCCCCCCACAGGGAAATACGGTACAACAACGAAGTGATCGTGCAGATAAGGATGGGTAGCGCGAAAGCGACTCCGTTGAAGAATTGCGCCAAACGAGGCTTCTCCGGGGGCTTGGTTACAGGGTAGTCACCGCCAATGACCGTGTGAAGACGCTCCCGAGCGAGTGCGAACGTCGAGGAGGACCCGAATTCAACGCGGGCGACCTCGTCGGTCACTCCTTCCATTTCCAGTCGGACGGCAAGGTCGAAGGCGTCCAGCGCCGGACGAAGATTGCCGCCGGGAGGAGGAGCGGTCAAGCACTTTGGAGTGTTTGGTGACAATGTTGCCTCCCCTCGTACTGAAACTGGAACGGGCGAATGGCCTTCTCCAATGTATAGTGTTGTCGCGCCCGTTCCAACGCCGCCGCGGATAACTTGTCCCGCAAGCCAGATGCCCCCGGTCCATCCAAAACGGTCAAAAGAGCCCGAGCCAGCTCTGGCGGGTTGTTCGGTCTGACTAACAAGCCGGTCCCGCTCAGGGCATCGCTGACGTTCCCCACATCGGTGGCCACCACCGGGCAGCCGGAAAACATCGCCTCCAGAATCGTATACGGCAATCCTTCGGACACGCTCGGCAGGCAAAACACATCGGCCCTGCGCAGCTCCAATCCTGCCTCTTTGGTCACCCCAAACTCGACTGCCATCTCCAATTGGTTCTCCGCAATAATCCGTTGGCATTCCGCAAAATACGCCGGATCGGCAACATCGCCCAGAATACGGAACTTCACGAGGGGGACTTGATCGCGTACGATCGCCGCGGCGCGCAGCAACGTGTCAATCCCTTTCAAGGGGAAGATACGGGCCAGCGTCAACACGGTTGGTCGGGCCGACGGGGCCCTCGGCTCCGGGAAGAAGCGAAGCGGGTCGACGCCATTGGGGACGAATTCCACTTTCGCTGGATCGACGCCAAAAGCCACCTGCCATTTCTGATTGAATTCACCCAGGCAAGTCACGTGGTCGGCATAGTAATAGTTCATGCCGACGATCGCCTGATTCCAGCCCAGCAGGAAGCGACGACACGGCTCACTCCCGTTCATCCTCGACAAGGACATATACAGCTCGCGTAAGTGAATCCCGTGTTCAGTAATCAAAAAATAGGTGCCGTACTGGATCTTTGACAGCACGCCCGGCACGGCCGCCAACCCGGCCATCGAGGCGTGCACCACATCGGTAACAATGTTCGGGCGAGCCGTGATGGTTAAATACCGCACGAGCCAACGCATGCAGGTAGTCGCATCTTCCATCGACAGAGCGGCCGGTTGGGCGCTACATTTCTTGAAGCATGCCCACGCCAGCGATGAAGTCATCGTTTCCGCGTAGTCATAGCTTTCAAAGTAACGCTGCAACCGCGCTAGCGCTTGCCCAAACGCCATCGCATCGGCGGCAGAGCCAGCAAAGACGCTTTGCACGACTACTGCAAACGATGGCACAAAACCCTCGGCGATCTTCTCCTTTGTCGTTCGCAGCTTCCGTTCGTACGAGTCCGCGAAGGAGCCGGACGGAAAGCCAGGATCCTCGTTGCCCCAAAGGGAGATCGCCTCCAGGCTGCGAACATTTTGGGGCAGCTTGTAGACCTGGGGCTGATACGGCGAGTGGACGATGGATAAGAGATGAAAATCCACGTTGGCCAGATGCCGCACCAGTTGATCACACCACGTGCTAACCCCGCCGCTGTAATGCGGATAGGTGCCGTCGGTGGTCAAGAGGACCGATCTGGTCAAAGCATGCCCCCATGGGCAAATTCAACAGTACACTCCATTCCTATCAAGATACTCCCTGGCTGCGGATTCGGCACGACAATTCGAACCACGTGCGAACGTTCGAGTTGATCCGGGACGAGTTGAATGTCTTTCACGCTGGCGGGAACCGCCTGCGGCGGATCTCCTGGAATTACAACATTGACGGGACTGCCACCACGAATCATGCCAGCGAGCCGCGCCGTAACCGGTACCTCGATCTGCAATTTCTGGAGATCGGCCATTTGAAACAACGGAGCCCATCCACCCGCGGCCTCGCCCGGTTGCACCGAAACGGTCAGCACAGTTCCGCTTACCGGAGCCACGACCCGCAGTGCCTTAAACTGTCGTTCAGCCGTTTCGACGGCCGTCGTTGCGTCCTCATACTCCAGTTCCGCCGCGGGATCCACTGCGGGTTCGCCGTTTGCTTTCTGAATCATGACCATCTTGAGCTGGGAGGCAGCGGCGCGCGTTTCATGTTCCAGTCGGGTCTTCGTCCGCTTTGCATTCTCCAGTGTCGCAAGGTCCACGTCGAGTTGGCGGCGAGCGGCCTCCAGGTCCTGTACAGTCGCCAAATGCTGCTGGACGAGGTTGCTGATCGTAGTAACCTCCCTTTGCGAACGGGCATAGTTTGCCTCCACCACATCCAGGGAATATGCGGCCAGCCGGGACTGGGCCTCCTGGTGCTGTTGGACCGTGCTTTGCTGCTGTTCGCGCCAAAGCAGCGCGGCCGTTTGCGGTTTGCTCCGCAGTCGCGAAGTGGCGAAGGCCAGCCGACGCCGAGCCCGGTCCAGACGTTCCACCACCTCCGGGGACTCCAACTCCGCCAGTAGCTCCCCTTCCGCCACTACCTGTCCCGGCTTAACGCGGACGGAAACCGCGCGTCCAACAAACTCCACCGTCACCGGCACCAGTTGTACCGCACGGATATGTCCCGCCAACACCGTCTTGGACCCACCTTCAAACCGCCCGGACACCTTTTCTGGAAAGGGGGGGAGCGTCAGCCACACCATCACCAACAGGAGCCAACCCTTGACGAACTTCCAAGCGATCGCGTCGGTGAATAGGCCACTCTTGATTTTAACTTTCATCGGATTTCCTTAATTTGCACGCTGCGTATCGATGTCGCCTTGTCTCGTCAGTTGCCGGTAACTTGCTGTTGCAGCTCTTCTCGTTCATCTTGCAAGCCGCAAACTACCATCAACGTGAACAGAGTATTCTTGCGCGCACAACTTGCTTTCACGAGCGCCGCTTCCGCCTGCAGGTCCGCTTCCTCAGCGTGAGCGGTGAGCCCAAATCCGCCCAATCCATTGTCAGCGCGCACCTTCACCATCTCTTTCTTCTTTCGGCTGAGCTCGACGCGGCGGCTGGCAAGTTGGAGCCGGTCCATGCTCGCCTGCACCACCGTCCGCATCGACAGTAGCTCCGAGCGGAGTTCGTTTTCCATGATGCGCGCTTCCAGTTCCAGCGCGTGCATGCGGGCGATCAGTAAATCCCGTTCCGCCGCTTTTTCGCCTGTCTGCCGCAAAGGAATCGTTAGATTGATGCCGCTTTGTCCGCTATGGCCGCCAATCAGGTTCGGTCGGGTCGTATTGAGGAGACCGCTAACCCCGTTGGCCAGATAGGAGTAGCCAGCCGAGACCGAGTCCACCGAAACCAGCTTTTGCAGACCCGCTTTCTCGCGGAGCCCGTCGATTCGTTCCCGCAGCAGTTTCGATTCGCGTCGGTAAAGCAGTGCGGATTCGAACATCTTCTCCACCGGCGGCAGTTTGGCATGCAAAGACGCGCCCGAAATCTTCACATCCTCGACTTCGAGATTGTCGGCTTCGTCCAGCCGGCCGGTCAACGACGCTAACTGGACACTGGCCAGGCGTCGCTCCATCTCGACGTCGATTTTTTGTTGTTCCATTTCCAATACTTCCTGCTGAAACGCCACCTGGTCCACCGCGGTCACCCGGGAAACCCGCAACAAACGTTCGAATTCCCGTTCCTTCGCCCGTTTGACGGCGAGCGCCTGTTCCAGTTGCTGCGCGATCTGCTGCTTTTCGAGGAGGTCAAAAAAGGCCCGCGCCGTCTCAATCTCGGTTCGGGACCGGAGTCGTTCCGCTGCCAAATCCGCCGCCAGCACGTCGAACCGGGCGCCTTCCATCGTCAAATGCGAAGGCGCGTTCCGCTTCCCCATTAACAGGCTGGAGCCGAGGGTCGCCGCCAACAACGCCGGGTTCGAGAACGAGAAGATGCCAAGCGAAGGCCGCAACTCCACCTTCCATTTGTTCGCCGCCTCCAAAACCCGCAATTGGCTGGCCGCGACTTCGCTGCGGGAGTTTTCGGCCTTCGCCCGGGCCACCGCGGCTTGGAGCGCTTCCGCCAGGCTTAGATGGCGGGGGGGGGGAGCCGCCGGCAAGATGCAGGCGGCTCCCAGAATGGCGATGAGGAATCGACTCATGTCTTCTTCTCCCAGTGGGCGGAATTAGAGCAACGGGACCGAGACCGTTCCGCCCGCCGCGATTGGAATGAACGAGATGCTCTGGCCGCCGTAGGTTTGGCACCCGGCCGCGCAGACACCGGTTACGGGGATCGCCGCCGCTCCCTGAGCGGTGAAGGTGATTCCTGAACCCGGGTTATAAACCGCCTGCACCCCGGCGGCGTTGAAGGCCATGCGGTCCTCCATCATCTTGCCCAGTGCCGTCTGCGACAAGCTGGTTACGGGTAAGTTGGAGATCTTCATGAACTTGTCAAACGTCGCCGCCATCACGTCCGTGAAGAGCGAGCTCTTACCGTCAAAACGAATGAAGTTCGATTGGTGGAACATGAGCGGGTAGGATTCATACCGCAACATGTAACCTAGATAGGTCGTGCTCTCCCGATCCACAATCTGCGCGTAAGTCTGGGTGGTCGAGAAGAAAGGTGCGCCACCCGGCAGCCGGAAGATGCCGTTGGGGCCGTAGAAGTAGTTGTACTCGTCCGGCAGCGGCCCGACTTGGTGTTGTAGTAGATATTGGTCGACCGACGGGGGATATAGAGAATAGAAGGAACGTAGGGGCTGCGCACGCCGATGTTCGGTTTCGCCGGCATCCACTCAGGCCGCGAAGTGTCCGAGACCATATACTTAACGCCGACTCCCTGCGCCGCCAACAGGAAATTCGTGTTCGCCAAACCGGATATGTTCGGGGTAACCATACTCGGTCGGTCGAACGGAAGGCTCAGGGTTTGCGCCATCGCGATGTTCTGATTCAGTTGGCTTTGCGACTCGGCAAAGGTTGCCGGTGTGCAGATGCCGCTGTTCGGGACTGGATTTTGCAGTCCAGATTCTCATGGTCCCACGTGTGGTTGACCCAGAAGAAGGAATCCCGCCTCGTGCGTAGTTCCGTCAACAGACTGTCTTTATTGGGCGAGCCGCCGGCCGTGGTTGCGCCGAACCCGTTAAAGGCGTACGTCACGCGGAAGTCTTTCGTTTGGGCCCTGGACCGCCAGCTTTTCTGCCAATCGTCCAGCGCGGAGAGGTCGCCGCCGTCCATGCGGTCGGTCGGACACTGAGCCGACGGGTCATACGTGGGATCCACCGTGAAGGCGGACGGTCTGCAGGCGGCGATGGACGCCACGAACAGGTCGTTCGGCAGGAAGAAATCGTCATTCTGGGGAGTGAGATAGATGCGCCGCTCCCCCACAAAGATCCCTTTCGTCACCCAATTGAAGATGCCATAATTCAGAGCCAGGGAATGGATCAGGTAGGGGTTGTTGTCAAAGGTCAATGCCATGAATTCCCGCCCGTCAGCCTTAGTGTGAGTAACACCCGCGATTCCGGTGCCGATCGTGAGAATGGGGGTGGTCGTTTCGCCGACCGCCGGTGCCGCGGATGCCAAGTAGAGATAGGCATCCGTTACTCTCAGCGGGTTCGTTCGGACGAGGTAGGGGAAGATGGTGCTCGAGGCGCTTGCGAAGGCCATGCTCGCCGGTGCCGCCGCGCTCGTCGCCATGGCTGACACGGGGACCATCCCATAGCGGGCTTCCGGATAGGTGTAGTAGCTCACCACCCGCACCCCGTAGTTCCGCATGTAGTCATCCATCCGTGTCCAATCCGCCGTGCTCAGCGCACTCACCCAGGCTCCGTTGTTGGAATAGCCCAGGCTGCCAGTAGCCAGAATAATGCCTTGGTAGTTTCCGCGCTGGCCGGTCGCGTCTTCCAGCGCAGGCAAGGCGATGCCCTTTAATACGACCGCGTCATATGGCAGATTCAGATAGTCCAGGTAAAACTTGAGCGCGGCGAAACTCGGCTCGTTGCCGTCGCCGGTAAGCACCAGCAGCTTCATATTGACGGGACGACTAAAAAGCCCCGACGCGCCGTTCGCAGTCGTAAACGTCTGCGTCGTAGTCTGCGTGGTCGTTACCGGCCAATTCACCTTGACGTCGGGGAGCGGCGCGGAGGGTTTAACGTCTAGTTTTTTTTCGGGTTTGTCGGGATTCTGAGCCAGGGCGGAGGCACATAGAGAAAGTCCCGTTAGTAGCGCGTAAATGGGGATGCGAGAGATGGGCATGGTTTGGTTCCTGTATTGGACTTCACTACTGTCCAAAACAGCACTTACTCTCTCCTAGAATCTGATTTCGGCGAGCCCGACGGGG
>JAPKZA010000468.1:28651-33285 GCA_026394015.1 Acidobacteriota bacterium | reverse complement strand
CGCGCCATTCGGCTCCGGCGTCGCGGAAGATCTTGTCGAGGCCTTCGGCTTCGGCCTGCCGCTTGATCTCCTGAGAGCCGGGTACGACCATGACGCGGACACTGGCGTTGACCTTGCGGCCTTTGAGGACGCTGGCGGCGGCGCGGAGATCGGTGAGTCGGGAGTTGGTGCAGGAACCGATGAAGACGACGTCGATCTTCTGACCGGCGATGGCTTGGCCGGCTTGGAGATTCATATAGACGAGCGCCTTGCGGAGGGACTCGCGTTCGAGCGGATCGGTGGAATCGGCCGGGTTGGGGACCGAGGCGGAGATGGCGATGCCCATGCCTGGGTTCGTTCCGAACGTGATCATGGGTTCGAGCGTATCGGCGTCGATGGTGGTCGTGAAATCGTAAGTGGCGCCTTCGTCGGTGGGGAGGGTCTTCCAGTGCGCGACCGCTTTGTCCCACTCTTCGCCTTTCGGTACGTACTTACGACCTTTCATGTATTCGTAAGTCTTTTCGTCCGGGGCGATAAGTCCAGCGCGGGCGCCGGCTTCGATGGCCATGTTACAAACGGTCATGCGTTCTTCCATGGAAAGGGCGCGGATGGCGGAGCCGGTGAATTCGAAGACGCAGCCGGTACCGCCGCCGATGCCGATTTTGGCGCAGAGGGCGAGGATGATGTCTTTGGCGGAAACGCCGGGTTTGAGGGTGCCTTCCACCTTGACTTCATACGTCTTCGAGGGACGTTGGAGGAGGCACTGGGTGGCGAGGACCATTTCGACTTCGCTGGTGCCGATGCCGAAGGCGAGAGCGCCGAAGGCTCCGTGGGTGGCGGTGTGGCTATCGCCGCAGACGACGGTCATGCCGGGCTGGGTCAAGCCCTGTTCCGGTCCGATGACGTGGACGATACCCTGGTTCAGGTTCTGGAACCCGAAGTAAGGGATGCCAAATTCGGTGGCGTTGGTTTCCAGTTGGGCGGCCTGGGTGGCGGCGATCTGATCGATGATGGGCAGATGGCGCGGGGTGGTCGGGGTGGAATGGTCGACGGTAGCGAAGGTGAGGTCGGGTCGGCGGACGTTGACGCCGCGGGCGCGGAGGCCGGAGAAGGCTTGGGGAGATGTCACTTCATGGACGAGGTGAAGATCGATGAAGAGCACCGCAGGGGCGCCCTCTTTTTCGGCCACCATGTGGCTGTCCCAAACTTTCTCAATGATGGTACGCGGCTTATTGGATGGCATTGGCGACAGCTTCTCCTACTTCGGTGGTGGTGGCGGGTGTGCCCTTGGGTTTCAGGTCGGCCGTGGTGCGGCCGGAATCGAGCACGGCTTCAATCGCTGCGTTGACAGCGGCGGCTTCCTTCATCAGGCCGAAGGAGTCGCCGGAGGGGCGCTGGTCGCCGATGGAGGCCGACGGCAACATGCCGATCGAGCCGGCAAGGACGGCGCCTTCGTCGCTCAGAATGTCGCCGAACATGTTCTCCATGACGAGGACGTCGAAGCGGCGGGGGTTGAGGACGAGTTGCATGGCGGCGTTGTCGACGAGGATGTGTTCGAGTTCGACGTCCGGGAATTCGGGGGCGATTTCGTTGACGACGCGGCGCCACAGCTGCGAGGTTTCGAGCACATTGGACTTGTCGACGCTGGCGAGCTTCTTCCGCCGCTTGCGGGCGAGGCCGAAGGCCATGCGGGTGATCCGCGCGATTTCGGCGCGGGTGTAGGTCATGGTGTTCGTGCCGCGTTCGGTATCGCCGGAGCCTTCGATGCCGCGGGGGGTGCCGTAGTAGATGCCGCCGTTGAGTTCGCGGACGATGATCATGTCCGTACCTTCGACGAGGTGATTCTTGAGGGGGCTGCTCTCGATAAGGGCCGGATAGGCTTTTACGGGGCGAAGGTTGGCGTAGACGCCGAGGACCTTGCGGATGCCGAGGAGGCCTTTTTCAGGCCGCAGTTCGGGCGGGGCGTTATCAAACTCCGGGAGGCCGACCGCGCCCATGAGGGTGGCGTCGGCTTCGACGGCGAGGCGGGCCGTTTCTTCCGGAAACGGGGTGCCAGTCTTATGGATGGCGATACCGCCGAGTAAGCCTTCGGTGAGCCGGAGGGTGTGGCCGAACTTAGTCGCCACCGTTTCCAGGACCCGAACGGCTTCCCGAGTTACCTCGACCCCGATGCCGTCGCCGGGGAGAATCAATACGTTCAGTTGCATGTTTGTTTTTAAGCCGAAACCGGCGAGCGCTTCGCGATAACTTCTTTGCAGAGCGCGATGATTTGATCGTTCCGCACGCCCTTGACGCGGTCGGCGAGAGCGGTGAAGCCCTGGTAGATTGCGTCGATTTCTTCCTTCGTGAAATCGAGGAAGCCGAGTTCGAGGCAGCGGGAGGCCATGGCGTGGCGACCGGAGTGCTTGCCGAGGACGAGACGGCCTTCGGGCACGCCGACGGTTTTTGGGTCGATGATTTCGTAAGTGGACTTATTCTTGAGATAGCCGTCCTGATGAATGCCGGCTTCGTGGGCGAAGGCGTTGTCGCCGACGATGGCCTTATTCGGCTGGGGGCCGAAGGTGATCATCGAAGTTAGTAATTGGCTAGCGCTGAATAAGTGTTCGGTATTGATGCGCGTCTCATAGGGCAGGATGGACTGGCGGGTCTTGAAGATCATGACGATTTCTTCAAGCGAGCAGTTGCCGGCGCGTTCGCCGATGCCGTTAATGGTGCATTCGATCTGACGAGCGCCGGCTTCGACGGCGGCCAGGGAGTTGGCGACAGCGAGGCCGAGGTCGTCATGACAATGGACCGAGACGATGGCTTTGTCGCCGATCGCCCTGACGACACGACCGATGAAGGCGGCGTACTCGGTGGGCACGGAGAAGCCGACGGTGTCGGGTAGGTTGACCGTCGAGGCTCCGGCGGCGACGACGGCGAGGGAGACTTGTTCGAGGTAGTCGGGATCGGTGCGGCTGGCGTCTTCGGCGGAGAACTCGACGTCGTCGGTATAAGTGCGCGCGAGTTCGACGGCTTTGACGGCCTCTTCGAGCACCTGCTCGCGCGACTTGCGGAGCTTGTACTGGAGGTGAATGTCGCTGGTGGCGATGAAGGTATGGATGCGGGCGCGTTTGGCGCGCTTGAGAGCCTCGCCAGCGCGTTCCACGTCTAGGCGAGTGGATCGGGCGAGGGCGGCGACGGTGAGGTCGCCGTTGCCGAACTCGCGGCTGATGGCGTCGACGGCTTCAAAATCGCCGTGACTGGCGATGGGGAAGCCGGCTTCCATAATGTCGACGCCTAGCTCGACGAGTTTGGCGGCCATCTTCATTTTTTCGGGGACGGTCATGGAGCACCCCGGAGATTGCTCTCCGTCCCGGAGGGTGGTATCGAATATGTGAATGCGCTGATTCATTGGTAAATGACCTCAGTCAATGATCGATTCTTGCATTCGTAGCACAATTTAGCAAATTGATTCTATTCGCACGTGCGATAAGCGCTGGTAATGGGGTACGATGGATTTGCTTCGATGGAACTGTACTCTCTGCGCGTTTTCCAGACCGTAGCCACTGAGAAGAGTTTTTCTCGGGCGGCCGAAAAGATCCTTCGCACTCAGCCAGCCGTTTCTTTGGCGATTCAGCGATTGGAGCATGAGCTGGGGGAGAAGCTGATTGATCGGTCGGGCAAAGAGCTTTTGCTGACCGATGCGGGAAAGATTGTGTTCGATTTTTCGCGTCGTTTCGAGCACTTGGCGCTGGAGATGAACACGGCGTTGGCGGAGATGCGGGACAATTCGGCCGGGGTGCTGATTGTGGGCGCGAACGAATCGACGAGTTTGTATTTGCTCCACCACATTGTGAATTATCGGCGGCTGTACCCGAAGGTGAAGGTGAAAGTACGGCGGAGCCTTTCGAGCAAGATTCCGAGTCAACTGATCGATGGGGAGCTGGAGTTGGGGGTGATTTCGTTTGATCCGCAGGACGACCGTCTGCACGCGGAGGTGATCTTCACCGATCATTTGGCGTTTGTGGTGAGCCCGGAGCACCGGTTGGCGAATCGGGGGAGCGTTTCGATAACGGAGCTTGGAAGCGAAACGTTTATTGCGCATAACGTCTTGTCGCCGTATCGGGAGGTGGTTTTGCGTGAGTTTCAACGGCACCGGGTGGCTTTGAACATGGACGTGGAGATGCCGACGGTGGAAACGATTCGGCAGATGGTGCAGAAGAACGAAGGGGTCGCGTTTTTGCCAAAGATGTGCGTGGCGGCCGAGATTGAGCGGGGGCAGTTGCGGGAGGTTCGAGTGGAGGAGTTACGGGTGGATCGGCAGGTCCATTGGGTGTATCCGGCTCGGCGGGCGCTTTCGCATGCGGCCAAAGCGTTTCTGGATGTGGTGAAGGGCCGATCGATAAGCGGAGAAGTTTCCTAGGCTCGACGCACTAGTGGGCGTGGGAATGATTCGGAAAGTTCTGATTGGAGCTGGACGGTGGCTGGACCGTCGGCGACAAGCGGCGCGTCGGCGTCAAGGATTTGCGAGGCATTTGCAGGTGGCCGAGCAGGGTGAAGACTGGGCGCAGCGATTTATCCAGGAGATGGGCTGGACGGTGGTGGCGCGGAACTATCGGCGCAAGGGGGGGCGGGGCGTGATTGACTTGGTGGCGGTGGAGGGGGAGACGCTG
>JAPKZA010000468.1:22565-28644 GCA_026394015.1 Acidobacteriota bacterium | reverse complement strand
GGAGACGCTGGTGTTTGTGGAGGTGAAGACCCGTTCGAGTTCTGAGACGAGCGATCCGGAGCGGGCGGTGGATCGAGCGAAGGAGAAGCTATTGGGGCGGACGGCGGAGGAGTATATGCGGATGGCGTCGGTGGAAGGGATGTCGGTTCGTTTTGACGTGATCAGTTTGGTTTTGGGGGAGCAGACGAAGGTGGAGTACTTTCGGGATGCGTTTTATCCGGTTCGGGTAGTTCCGGCCGGGGGATAAAACGACTAGTTTCCGCTAGCCACGCCGATTTTGTTGGAGGCATGACGGTCTAAAACGGTGAAGAGTTCGCCTTTGGAGACCGGCTTCGATAAGAAGTCGTTCATGCCGACGGCGGTGCAATCGGCCCACACTTCCGATGACGGGTTGGCGGTGCAGGCGATGATGGGGACGGTGGCCATGGAGGGCATGAGCCGCAAGCGACGGGTTGTTTCCAGGCCATCGATGCCCGGCATTTGGAGATCCATCAGGATGAGATGGAAAGTGGCTTGTTGGGCGATCTGAAGGGCCGCTTCGCCGTCGGGGGCGACGGTGACGTCAAACCCACGGCGTTCGAGGAGTGTTTTCATGAAGCGCTGGGCGACGGCGTTGTCTTCGACGAGTAGGATGCGCCGGGAGGTGGCGACGGTGGGTTGTTCGAGAAGGGGGGGGGCGGTTTCGCTTGCTTTGGCGCTGACGGGGATGGAGAAAGTAAACAAGCTGCCTTGGCCGGGATAGGATTCCACGCGCAGGCTGCCGCCCATGCGTTCGGTGATTTGTTTGGCGAGGGGGAGGCCGACTTTGAGGCCGGGGGAGTGGGCCGAGAGGGGGTTTTCGGTTCCGTTGCCGCCGGAGAAAAGCGTGGGAAGATGGGTCGGTTCGATGCCCGGGCCGGAATCGCGAACCGAGACGGTGAGCCAGACGCGCCCATCGAGGTGCGGCGCCGCGCTGGCGATGACTCCGATTTCTCCGGAACTGGTGAATTTGATGGCGTTGGAGAGCAGGACATCGAGGACTTGGCGAACCCGATGGGGATCGGAGAGGGCGACTTCTGGCAGTTGCGGATCTAACAAAAGGCTTAGGTGGAGACCGCGGCTGCGCGCTTTCGGTTCTCGGGCGGCGACGGCCGCTTGCAACATTTCCGCGGGGCGGAACTCGGAATAGGTATGGCCGGAGGTGCCGCTGGTGAGCGAGGAGTACTCGATGGCGTTGGTGAGGGACTCCAGGAGCAGTTCGGCGCAGGAACGGGACGAACTGACGTAGTCGAGTTGTTCTTCGCTGAGGGAGGTCTCGGTTAAGAGATCCAACATGCCGAGGATGCCGGTTAAGGGCGTCCGCAGTTCATGATTCAGATTGGCGAGAAAGTTTCGCTTGATCCGGTCGACATGGTGAATGTCCGGAGCCGCATTTTGATTTTCTGGAACTGCCAGGAGTTCAGCCGTTGCCATACAATTTCTATCGGCGTAAAAGGGGAGAAGGATTAGCTTTTTTGGATCAGAATTCGCCGTAATCAAACCCATACGGGGTAGTCCTAACTCGCATGGGTTGCCGTAGCCACCCGGTGGACCATGTTCACTAAGCGCCGGTAGGGGATGGTGCCGAGGCTGTCCAAGGGTAGCCATTCGCCGTCCCGCCAACTGGAATAGTACCAGCGCGCCAGGAGCGCTAGATGCTCCTGGCGTTGGCTCACGGGGGCTGGGGGCGGCAGGGGTTGTTCCAAGACCTCTCGGAGGCGACGATCGAGGGAGATGGGCTTATCGGCGGCGACTTCCTGGGCCAAGGGAAAGCGGATGGCGGGTTGCCAGGCTCCGGCGAGCAGGGGGCGCAGTTCGACGGCTTGTGGCTCGATGGAGGGGGTGACGGCGATGCCGTGGGCGGCGTCGATGGGCATGGCGATCTCGTCGAGGAGTTTGATGGTGGCTCCGATTTTGTCGAGTCGTTGGTGCTGGCGGGCGGCTTCTTCGAACTCCATTTCGGAGGAGAAGCGATCGCGGGCGCGTTCGACGGTATCGAGGAGGGAGCGTCCGGCGGTATTGAGAAAATCGGTGACGCGCCGGACTTCGGTCGAGTAGCCTTCGGGGGAGACGGCGGCTTGGCAGGGGCGGAGGCAGTGGTTCATTTCGCCGTACATGCAGCCGGGGTGATCGGAGGCGGGCGCCAAATCTTCACTGCAACGGCGGAGTTGGAAGTGTTCGAGCACGGAGGCTTCGAAGGCTTCGGCTCCGGGGCGGGAGCGGAAGGGGCCGTAGTGGAGGCCGGATTTGGTGAGCCGGGTGGTGACGGTGGTCCGGGGAAACTCGTTTGTCAGGAGCACTTTGACGTAGCTTGGCATCCTTAGCTTCGTCAGTTTCAGATAGGAGGCGGGGTAGTGTTCGCGGGCGAGTTCGTAGAGTTTGAGGGAGGATTCGAGGCGAGAGGCGGTGGGCCAGTATTCGAGGGCGGTGGCGATTTCGGCGAACATGCCGAGGCGGAGCAGGCGGCGGACGCGTCGACCGAGGAGGGCCGTTCTGGCCAAGTACGGGGGACCTTCCCGCATGGCCAGGGCGAAGACGGCGGGGGATTCGGGCAGGGCGGCCAGAAATTGATCGCGATCCGGGCCGAGGGCGGGAAGGAGCATCGTTAGCGTTTAAAAAACGAATAGTATTCGGTATCGGTGAACGGCGTTATGCCAGCGACCTTCATGTTCTCACTGACGCGCTCGGGTTTGCTCATGCCGATGAGCGAGGTGGTAAGGCCGGGGGTGGAACGGGCGAACTGGATGGCGCGTTGGGCCTGGGTGGGCAGGAGGTCGGAGAATTTGTTGAGAAACTCTTCGGGTAGACCGTTGGCGAGGCGGCCCTGGAGGAGGGTGGCCGAACCGATGACGGTGATGCCGAAGGCGTCGGCCGCTTCGACTAGAGGCACGGGGGGACGTTCGCCGTTGAGTTGATTGCGGGCCGAGATGGCTTCGGCCATGGAGTAATTGAAGGGCAGTTGGGCAAAGCGGAAGTGGTGCTGGGCTCCGCCAACTTCGCGGGCGAGGGCGACGAGGCGCGCGAGTTGGATGCCGTCGGATCCTCCGGGTCGGCGGCGGAGGCCGTCCCAGGTGGCGATGCCGTAGAACGCGGTTTTCCCGGCGGCGACGAGTTCTTCGCAGGTGGCGAAGGCTATGCGGATCCGCTTGTAGAACTCAGTTTCGTCCATGAACGCCAACTGGGTTTCGGGGTTGTGGAGATAGAAGACGTCCAACTTGCTGACGCGGAGATTGTGAAGGGACCGCTTGATTTGGTCGGTGAGGAAGGCGGGAGCCAGGCAATGGGTTTTGCCGACGACATCGCCGGGGAGGAGGGATTCGGTGGGGATGGCCTGGGGGACGAGGTATCCGGCTTTAGAGCAGAGGACGATTTGGCCGCGGGTGATCTCGCCGGATTGGAGGAGCGACTCGAGGGCCCGGCCGATGGCGCGTTCGGATTGCTGATGGCGATAGTTCAGCGACGTATCGATGACGTTTATCCCTTGGCGAAGGGCGGCACGGATGGAAGAGGTGTACCCGCGGTCGGTTTCGTCATTGATAGGGCCCAGATAGGTGCCGATTCCCAGCGAGGAGAGGGTGAGGCCTTGCGCCGTGCGGTAAAACTTATTTCGTTCCAAGAGCGGAAAACGGACTCTCAGGGACTGTGTCCCTTGGGGGGAGGCGGACTCAAAATTCATGAAAAAGGAGCTTTCCTACTCGATGTAGCCGAGTTTACGCAATGTGGTTTCGGGCTCGGATTGATCAAATTGCAACAAGGATGCTTTTTGACGGCCGTGTTCGAGTAGGATCCCATAAGGCGGGTCGCCAAAGGGGAAGAGTTTCTTTAATGAATCGTGTTCGGGGGAGTTTCCTGCCTTCAGGCCGGTGGAATCCATGAAGTATTTGCCGAATTGGGGGACGCGGGAAGGGAGTCCGTAGATTTTCACTCCGCTCCAGGTATGTTTGGCGAGGCGGCGGGCGGCTTGGTCGCAGTGGGAGCATTCGGGATCGTAGAAATAGAGAAACACCTTGCCTTGCTGCAAGGAGACGGGTTGGCCATCGACGGTGATGACGTCGGGCGCTTTGGCGCCGGTCTGTCGGGATTCGGTGATTCCGAAGCTGACGCCGGCGAAGAGGGCGGCGCAGGCGGCGATGACGAGGGCGCCGCGGGTTCCTTCGCTGGGGCGGGCCCACCAACCGGCGATGGCGGCGAGGGCGAGCATGGCGGCATCGCTGTAAAAGAACATGGGCCCGACGGCGCGTTTGACCCAGGGGAAGCAGGTGCAGTCGGCTCCGAGGAGTTGGTTGTAGAAGTAGCCGATGTAGACCATGAAGGCGAGGAGCATTAGGCTGATGAGCCAGGCGCCCCAGCGGCGGTAGCGGGGAATCAGGATGAGCACGCCGGTGAAGACTTCGGCGGTGCCGAAGAAGAGGGCGGTGAAGACGCTGAGTTGGGCGGGGACGAGGGCTTGAGTCATGCGGGCGGCGGCGCCGAGGTGATCGGTGAGTTTCCAGACGCCAGCGACGAGGAAAAGGAGCCCGATGAGGATGGCACAAATCCAAGAAACGGCGGTTTTCCAGGTCGGCAGTTCGAGGGGCGTTGCCACCAATTGCCCTTGTGCCATACTTTCTTCCATGATCCCTATTTTAATGCTTTTTTTCGTCCTGGCAGGGGGGCTTTTCGCAGCGGCTGAGATCGCTGAGCTCGCCATTGTCAACGCCAACATTTATACGGTGAATCCGCAGCAGCCGAAGGCCAAGGCGCTGGCGGTGCGGGGGGGCCAGATTATTGCGGTGGGCGATTCGGTGGCGGAGCATGTGGGGCCGCAGACGCGGGTGATGGATTTGGGCGGGGCGACGGTGATTCCGGGCTTGATCGATAGCCACGTGCATATGGCCAATTTTGGGTTTATGGTGGAGACGTTTGACCTGCGAAGCGTGAATAGCATTGCCGAGGTGGCGGCGATTGTAGCGCGTCGGGCGGCGGCGTTGCCGGCGGGGAGTTGGGTGCAGGGGCGGGCGTGGGATCAGACGAACTGGGGCGGGGAGTTCCCGGATCAGAGTGCGCTGACCAAGGCGGCGCCGGAGCATCCGGTGTATCTGACGCGGGTGGATGGGCATGCGGCTTGGGTGAATCAGAAAGCCATGGCGCTGGCAGGGATTACGAAGGCGACGCCGGACCCGATGGGGGGGAAGATCATCCGCGATGCCCAGGGCGAGCCGACGGGGATTCTGATTGACCGGGCGCAGGGTTTGGTGGGGTCGAAGATTCCGACGGCTTCGGACGAGCAGATCCGGCAGCGGTTGCGGGCGGCGGCGGTGGAATGCGCCAAGCTGGGCATGACGTCGGTGCACGATGCCGGGGTTTCGGCGCAGGTGATTCGGGCGTATAAGCAGTTGATTGCGGAGAAGAAGTTGCCGGTGCGGGTGAACGCGATGATCGGCGGGGAGGGGGCGTTGTGGCAGCAGTATTTGCAGTCGGGGCCGGAGATTGGCGAGTATTTGACGGTGCGGACGATTAAGTTAGTGGCCGATGGGGCGATGGGATCGCGGGGAGCGGCGTTTTGGCAGCCCTACACCGATGATCCGGAGAACTCCGGGTTGCTGATTCTGCCGCAGGCGACGATTGAGAAAGTCTCTCGGGAGGCGGTGGCGAAGGGGTTCCAGGTGGCGACGCACGCGATTGGGGATCGGGCGAATCGGGTGGCTTTGGACGCGTACGGGGTGGTGTTGGGTGAGAACAACGATAAGCGATTTCGGATTGAGCACGCCCAGGCGGTTTCGCTGCCGGATTTTGACAAGTTTCGTCGGTTTGGGGTGATCGCGTCGATGCAGACGAGCCACGCGACGTCGGACATGCGATGGGCGGCGAAGCGGATGGGGCCGGACCGGTTGATGGGGGCGTATGCTTGGCGGCGGTTTTTGAATACCGGGGTGAAGTTTGCGAATGGGTCGGATTTCCCGGTGGAGGAGCCGAATCCGTTTTATGGGTTCTTTGCGGCGGTGGCGCGGCAGGATCAGAAGGGCTTTCCGGCGGGCGGTTGGATGCCGGATCAGAAGTTGACGCGGGCGGAGACTTTACA
>JAPKZA010000468.1:0-22521 GCA_026394015.1 Acidobacteriota bacterium | reverse complement strand
TTCACGCTGGGCGGGGCGTATGCGGCGTTTGAGGAGAAGAGCAAGGGTTCGCTGGAAGTGGGCAAGATCGCCGATTTTCTAGTGTTGGGCTCGGACGTGATGACGGTTCCGGAGTTGGAGATCCCGAAGGTTAAGGTTCGGATGACCTTTCTGGGCGGCCAGACTGTGTACGGGGTGCAATGAGGCTGCTGGGGTGGTTCTTGCTGGGGGCATTGGTCGCGGCGGGGGAGCCGCGACGGGTTGTATTGATGGAAGAGTTATTGCGGGTGGAAGCGATGCGGTCTCGCAGCTTCGATTTCCCTTTGCAGCAGCAGAAGGCGGGATTGGATTTGAGTTGGACGGTGAAGGAGCCGGGCGCGGCGGTTCGGGTATTAGTGATTGACCGGAAAGCGAGTAACTCGGCGTATGATAGTGGCTACCAAGCGGCGGGGAGTCGGCGGGTGAAGTTAGACCGGGCCGGGGAGTATCAGGTGACGATTGAGAACCGGCAACAGCGGCTGGGCAATGCGCTGGTGGACTTCCGGATGGAGCTGGTATTTGGGGATGATCGGCCGGTGGTGAGTCAGGGGCCGACGCCGGCGCGGCGCTTTTGGGCGATCGCGACTTCGATGGCTTTGTTCGCGATGATGGTTTCGTACGCGGGGGTTCGCTTGGGCCCGGCGATCTTGGACCGCTGGTTTCGACGCCCGGCTTAGGCCCGGTTCAATTCGCGCCAGAGGGCGGCGTACCAGAGCAGGAACCGTTCGGGCTCTTTGCTTTCGGCGACTTCGCAGAGGGTGTAACGATCATAGCCGCTCTTGCGGAGGAGGCTGAAGAGTTCGCGGTAGGGGTAGGGTCCGGCTAACTCGTTGATGTGGACGTTTTTGATCCAGGGGCGGAGGAGTTCGAAGCTTGTTTTGAGCGAGCCGCCGACGAGGTCGGTGGGGTTGGAGTTCCAGCAGAGGCCGACGTTGGGATGCTTGGTGGCGCGCATGATGGCGGCGGCGACAGGGGGATCCTGGGTTTCTTTGCCGTGGACCTCCATCCAGATTTCGACGCCTTTGCCGGCGCCGAATTCGCCGAGTTCGCGGAGGCATTCGCCGATGTTGCGAATGGTGGCGGGCTTATCGGCGTGGGGCGGGAAGCCGTTGGGGCGGACCTTGATACCCCAGGCGCCGGTGTCGTGGGCGAGGTCGATGAAGGCCTTGGCATCGGCGACGTTCTGGGCGCGGATGGTGAGGTCCGGCGACTGGAACTCGGCGGTGGTGCCGAGGCTGAGGAGGCGGACTTTACTGCGGGCGAAACGCTGTTTCACCTTTTCGCGTTCGGGGGCGGAGAGGTTCGGCTCCACCTTATGAGCGTGTTGGGTTCGCAGCTCGACGGCTTCAAAACCGGCCTTTTCGAGGTTCGTGATGAGGGTATCGACATCCCAGTCTTTACCGATGTTGTAGGTGACAGCGCCGAGCAGCATGAGCCTATTCTAGCGGCTTGCGACGCCGTCTTTGCGGGCGCGGACTTCGCGGACGGCGTAGATGCGCCGGCCTTGGCTTTCAAAGTAGGTCCGGATCATGATTTCGCCGAGGAGACCGGTGGAAAAGAGCATGAGGCCGCCGAGGACTAGAATGGCTCCGAGGACCATGAGGGGGCCATGGTCGGTGACGAGGTCGCGTTGGAAATCGAGGAGCTTGTAGACGAGCAGATAGGCCATGATGGCGCCGCCGGAGGTGAGACCGAGGAGGCCGAATTTGCCGAAGAAGTGCATCGGGCGGGTGAAATAGGTGAGCAGGAAGCGGATGGTGATGATGTCGAAGAACACCTTCATCGTGCGTTCGAGGCCGTAGTGGCTGGCGCCGGCACCGCGGGGCACGTTCTTGATGGGGACTTCGACGATGCGGGCGCCGTAGAAGCTGGCGAGGGCGGGAATAAAGCGGTGGAGTTCGCCGTAGAGGTTAACGTCTTTTAGAATTTCGGCGCGGTAAGCCTTGAAGGTGGTTCCGAAGTCGTGGAGTTCGATGCCGCTGGCTTTGGCCATGAGCCAGTTGGCGATGCGGGAGGGGATTTTGCGGGTGACGGCGTTATCGATGCGATTTTTGCGCCATCCGCTGGCGATGTCGTAGCCCTGTTCGATTTTTTCGAGGAGGAGGGGGATGTCTTCGGGTTCGTGTTGGAGGTCGCCGTCGAGGGAGATGATGATGCTGCCGACGGCCTCATCGAAACCGGCGGCGAGGGCGGCGGTTTGGCCGAAATTGCGGCGGAGGCGGATGACTTTGAGGCGTCCATCGGTTTCGCAGAGGTTGGCGAGGAGGTCGAAGGAGCGGTCGGTGGAGGCGTCGTCTATGAAGAGAATTTCGTAGGTTTTGCCGAGGGCTTCGAGAACGCGGGTTAGGCGGTCGTAAAGGGGGAGGATGGCCGGCTCCTCGTTATGGATCGGGATGACGATGGAGAGTACGGGCGCTGGCATAAGAATTCCTTTCCCTATTCTAGCGTGCTGGCTGGAACTGTGCTAATCTACAATTTCGCGTCCGTTGGGCCTGTAGCTCAGTTGGTTAGAGCGCTACCTTGACACGGTAGAGGTCTGGAGTTCGAGTCTCCACAGGCCCACCATTTTATTCGACGGACGAATGCGGGAATTTTGGGTTCCGCAGGTGGTTTTGGAATGTTTTGCGAGGCTCGGAAACGGGAATCACAAGGTGTTGAGATTTATATTTCCTTGTTTTTCAACAGGATAGAAAAATCGACCATGCGAGAGTGGGGTTCTCGTGTGAGAGATTTTAGGTGTAAGTAATTCGGTTGGTTGAGTGCCCCGGGTTGACGGTTGGAGTTGAGGGACTCCGAGTGTCACATGTGCGTTGCTGCTCCTGATCGAATCAATCGGTGAACCGGATCCAGATGGGCGTCTGGGGCTGGTTCGGTGCCGATTGCTTACCCGTGCCCGGCTGCAGGCTTATTTTGGGGGGCCTTGCAGCCGGGCGCTTTTGAGGAACCGCGCACAACGGACTCGCTGCGGCCTGTGCGCTTTGTGACGAATGTGGTTGGGGTGCAACCGCGGAGGGCGACGACGGATCCAAAGGGCTAACCAAGCCGGGAGGATCCGTCGGCCGACCCCTAATTACGCGGATGTTGGCAGGCCTAACTGCGGCCGGAGATCGTTTCTGGGCATCACAATCCAACAGATCGGATAGGCGATAAAGCCGACCCCGGTAAAGATCGCTACCCCTAGCCAAACCAGCCGAACCAACGTCACATCCCAGCCTAGCCACTTCGCCACTCCAGAACAAACTCCACCAATCTTCTTGTCGTAGACGTCGCGTTCCAGGCGACCCTGGGTCAGCGGCGGGGCTGACCATCGATACTGTCCCATCTGATCGGGCTTGCCGCACCGCGCACAATACCGATGATCGGTTTGCATTTCAAATCCACAAGCGTTGCAGTACATGCCATCGTTTACGAAAGTCTCCGCCATAGTGTTCCCGAAATTTGTACAGTAGTACCATGCGGATTCGTATTCCAAAAGGCTGGGAGATGCGGGAACAGGATGCAACGCCTGAAGCCGTTTTTCTGAATCGACGTCAGTGGCTCGCGGCGGCGGGGTTATCTACGCTCCCGGCTTGGGCGCAGAGCGCCAAACGCAACGAGGCGTTTACCTTGGACCGCCCGGTGACCGAAGAATGGGCGGCGACCGGCTATAACAACTTTTACGAGCTCAATCCGTACGCCAAAGAAGGGTTGGCGGCATTGGCGACCGAGTTTCAGATTTCGCCTTGGTCGGTTGAGATCACCGGCCAGTGCAACAAGCCGCAAAAACTCGATCTCGACGACATTCTGAAGAAATTCCCGCTGGAAGAACGCTTGTATCGGTTCCGCTGCGTCGAGCGCTGGGCGATGGCGGTGCCGTGGACGGGATTCCCCCTCAGTTTGTTGATCAAGCTGGCCGACCCGAAACCGGCCGCGAAATACGTTCGCTTTGTGACCGTGAATCGACCCAATCAGTTGCCCGGAATGAAGCAGGCGACCAACTATCCGTGGCCTTACTTCGAGGGACTGCGGATGGACGAGGCGATGAACCCGCTGACGCTGGTGACGACCGGGATGTACGGCAAGCCCCTGCCGAAGCAGAATGGCGCGCCGATTCGGCTGGTGGTGCCGTGGAAATATGGCTACAAATCGATCAAGTCGATCGTCAAAATCGAATTTACTTCGAGCGAGCCGCCGACCTTATGGAATAAGCTCAACGCGCAGGAGTACGGTTTTTATTCGAATATTGACCCGAAAAAGCCCCACCCGCGTTGGTCGCAGGCGATCGAGCAACTGATTCCGACGATGCAACGGAAGCCCACCTTGCTCTACAACGGCTATGAGCAGTACGTGGCTTCGATGTACACGGGCAAAGAGTTCTGAGGTTTTTCGCGCTTAGGGAAGCGGCGACGGGCCTCGCGGTAGGAGATCGTCTCCTGCTCGACGCCGTCGGCTTGAAGGCGACCTCTCAAGACGGCGTAGGCGCGGCAGAGCAGGCTTTTTAGGGCAGGGACGGAGCAATCGAGGGTTCGGGCGATGGCTTCGTAGTCCTGGCCTTCGTACTTGTGCAATAAGATCGCGACGCGCTGCCGTTCGGGCAGGGAGGCGATGGCGGACCGGACGCGCTCGACTTCGACCTTGGCCACCAACAGGGCTTCGGCGCTGCGGTCCGGCACGGGAATTTGGAGTTTGGTGCCGAGGATGGTGAGGGCGTCGAGGCTGGAGGTTTGGCGGGCGTGGCGGGAGTCCCGGATCCAGTTGAGTGCCAGATTGGTGGCAATGCGGTAGATCCAGGTGGAAAATGACGCTGAGGCGTGATATCGGCCGCGGGCGAGGAAAACACGAAGAAATGTATCCTGCGTTAATTCTTCGGCCACCGCGGTATTCAGCACCAACCTTTGCAGGAAACGGTGCAAACGCAGGGTATAGCGGCCCACGAGTTCTTCGAAGGCCGGAATGTCACCGTTTTGAAATTGGTGCATCAAATCTGCGTCGGTGAGTTCCATCGCCATAGAGTATGGTTTTGAGACGTACCGCCGCAACTAAATTTTTGCAAATAAACGTTAAGAGCTGGTTAAGCTTTCCACTTGTAGAAAAAGAAAAGGAGCGGCTTCTTGCCGGTGTTGAGGATTCCGTGAGATTGGTTGGCACCACAGTACATCATGGATCCGGGGCCGACCTTGACGGTTTTGCCGTCGCAGAACATTTCGCCGGTGCCCTCGGTGATGACCATGAACTCTTCTTCGGGATGGGAGTGGGGCGGATGGGGGGTGGCTCCGGCGTTGAGCAGGAGGCTGCCGGCGGTCATCGAACGAAGCTGATCGGTGGGGCCGTCGAAGTAAATGCGGAGTTCTCCGAAGGGGTTTTTCTGGATTTTGACGTCTTTGGCGTTGAGCGTGACGTTGGGGAGGCCGCCGGGCTTGGCGGCGAAGAGGGCAAAGGGGGCGGCGAGGGCGAGGAGTTGACGACGTTTCGGCATAGCCGCTAGCTTAGCGTGATTCGGCGGGTTTGCGGGCGAGGCAGATGTAGCCGAGGGTGTAGTCGGACTGGCGGTCGAAGCGGTCGAGCAGGGGCAGGAGCAGGGCGGGGAGGCCGACCAGGAGCAGCCAGACGGCGGCGAGGGGCTGAGGGAAGAATTTGTAGCCGGAAAGGAGTCGGCGGCTAAGGAGCCGGAAGTATCCGCCCACGGGCTCGATGGATTCGATGGCTAGGCCGGCGCGGGAGAGGAGCAATTGGCATCCGAAGCGGGTGTAGCGGAAATAGTCGTGAGGGTGCTGATGGACCTCCCATTCGTGGGGCACGATTAAGAGCAAGCGCCCCTGCGGGGCGAGGACGCGGGCCATTTCGGCGACGACTTGCTGGGGGTCGGTGACGTGTTCGAGGGTGACGACGTTGAGGACGCCGGCGAAGGTGTGGGAAGGGAAGGGAAGGGCCCGGAGGTCGGCTACGGCGTCGAGGAGTTGGTAGTTCCATTGGGCATCGCCGACGCCGAGGTCGACGCCGATGTATTGCTGCTGCCGAAAGTAGGGGGCGTATTGGCGTTCTCCGGCGCCGGCGTCGAGGACGCGGCTGGCGGGCGCGAGGGAGGAGGCAAAGCTTTCGACGGCGCGCCGGATGGCCCCTTCAAAATGCAGGACGTAGTCCCTCATTTTTTGCGTGCTTCCACCATGATGGTTGAGCCAGCGCGGCAGGCCGCTTCGACGAGAGTGGGCGGGATGCAGGCGAGCATGAGGGCGAAGTAGAGGGCGTCCTTGACGAGACGCCCTTGCGGCGATTCCTTTACTTTGCGGACGCGCCGGGCCATGGGGTCGAGGCCGACGGCGATGGTGGTGGCGAGGCCGGCGGGGTTATCGCGGAGGGAGAAATGCTTGCGGCGGGTGACGGTGAAGCCGCTGGCGTCGAGGAGATCGACGAGGTCTTTCTCCTTAAAATTGACGAGGTGACGGGGGATGTCGATGCCGTTCCAGTGCTCTCCGAAGAGGAGAAACTGCCAGCAGGCGGCGTTGGGAACTTGAATGACGAGTCGGCCGTCGTCGGTGAGCAGATCTTTGGCGGCTTCGCAGAAGGCCATGGGATCGTACAGATGCTCGAGAACGTGGAACATCGTGATGGTGGTGAACTGGCCGGGCCGGAAGGGTGCCCGGGTGAGGGAGCCACAGAGGGCAGCGACGCGATTTTGCTTCCAGGCGACTTGGGCGGCGTCCAGGGAGTTATCGAGACCGACGACTCGGTGGCCGCGTTCCCGCAGGAGGCGGAGGAAGAGTCCGCCGCCGCAGCCGACGTCGAGGACGGTGCCGCGGGTGGGAGTGGCTTCGATGGCGGATTCGACGAAGCGGACGTGGTCGTTGAGAACGAAGCGCCGATAGCGTTCTTCGGCTCGGGCGGCAGGCGAATCGCCGGGGCTGAACCAGTATTGGGCGGGATAGAACTGACTGAGTTCGGAGGGTCGGGGCTGCGGGAAGAGGCGCATGAGGCGGCATTTTGCGCATTCGACGACGGTGAAACTGCGGTCGGTGGTGCGGTAGAGTCGGTCGGTGCCGTGGAACAACGACTTGTAGTCGTCGTGGCCGCACGCGGGACATTCACTGCGGGTGGCCTGGCTCATGGTACGTACATCGCGGCGGCGGTGGGGGCTTCTCGGCGGAGGAGATTGGCCAGATCGCGGCCTCGGATGTGGGCTAGCCGATGGATTTCTCGGCGCTTCCGCAGGAACCGGGGGAGCAGGCAGAGCGCGGCCAGATTGGCCCGGATCATGGCCCAGGCGACGCTGGATTTGCCTCTCCAGCCGGGAAAGGCTGCCAGGTCTCCGCTGTTACTCTTAGCGGCCCAGACGCGCTGGAGAAAATAGAACGGATTCAAAAGCAGAACGCTCCAGGGAAAGAGTTTGGCGGCGAGCAGGATGCGATTTCGCTCGATGAGGAAGACGCGGCGGGGATTTCCCTGGCCGAGGGTGGCTCCTCGCCGGTGGCGGACCAGGGCTTTAGGCGCGTAGGCACACTTCCAACCGCCAATGCGGGCACGGAGGCCTAATTCGGCGTCGTCGGCGTAGGCGAACAGGTCCTCGTCAAAGGCACCAACATCATCAAACATCGCTTTACGATACATGGCGGCGCAGCCATCCGGCCACCCTAATTCGAGGGGACCGTCATATTGACCGTGATCGCGTTCGCCGGTTCCGCGACCGCGGTTCTGTCCGTCGAGGAACAAAATGTGGCCGGCTTTGTCGATGATGCCGGGCGATTCGTACTGGACGATTTTGCTGGCGGCCATGCCGTTACGGGGGTCGAGGTTGATGGCTTCGAGCAGGGCGGCGACCCAGTGGGGGCTGGCGACGGCGTCGTTGTTGAGGAGCGCAATGAGTGGGGAGGCGGCTGCGGCGATGCCCTGATTGTTGGCGCCGCAGAATCCCCTATTTGAGGTATTTTGGATCAGGATGCAGTACGGAAACGCTTTTAGCACCATTTCCTTAGAGCCGTCGGTGGAGCCGTTGTCGACGACGACGGTTTGGAGGGGCAACTGGATTCCATCATAAGTCCTTTGTTCTGTAAGGGATTGGAGACATTCCCGGAGCATTTCGCGGCGGTTCCAGTTGACGACGATGACGGTGGCAGCGGGGCCGGAAAACCTGTTGGACAATGGTATATTATAGCTGGCGAGAGGTTCTCTGTTTCTATGGCAAGTTTAGGACAACGACTCCGGGATGAGCGGCTTCGGCAGCACAAAGAGCTCCGACCGATCGCCGACGAGCTTCGGATCGGCAGTCGGTACCTGGAGGCGATTGAGGCCGACGATTGGTCCAAGCTCCCGGGCGGGTTCTTCAATCGTAGCTTTGTGCGGCAGTACGCCCAAGCGCTGGGTTTGAACGGTCAAAAGTTTGAAAGCGAGTATGCTGCGATTTTGCAGCCCGAGTCGGTGGTGGACTTGGAGGCGATCGGGGCGAACCGGGACCCGAAGGCTCAGCAGTTGGAAGAACGCAAATTGATTTCGATTGCTCCGGTGATTGAGCGGTCCAACTCCTTTTTCGACGGTCGAACTGGCTTGGCGGTGGCGGCGCTGGTGATCGTGGTGGCCGGGGGCGGGCTTCTTTCGCTGCTGTGGGATAACGTGCGGAGCACGGATAAGCCGCGGACTGTGACGGCCCCGGCTCCGCAGCCGGCTGTTCCCGCGCAGCCTCGACCGGAGACGAAAGAGAAAGAGCCCTCCGCTGTCGTCCAGACGCCGCCGACGGTGCCGGTTGTGATTCCGATTACAACCAAAGATGGGATGATGTCGCTGAACATTGCGGCCACGGAAAAGACCTGGATTGAAGTGACGGCCGATGGCAAGCGGATTTTCATGGGCGTGCTGGAACCGGGGCAGTCGCAGAGCGTGAACACGACCGAGTCGGCGCGGATGGTGGTGGGTAATGCGGGCGGGGTGACGGTGCAAAAGGCGGGTCGGGACATTGGACCGATCGGTCCTCGGGGGCAGGTGCGGGTGGTGCGTTTGACGCGCGATCAAGTTGAGATTATGGAACCGAATCGGCCGGCGGCACCCGCTAAAGTACCCGGAGAAGGTTAGTCCTGGTATGGCTCCGCTGTTTTTGCTTCCGGAGACGGTGATTGTTGCTGCTGGCCACTCGGAAGCGAGTGAAGTACCGGCGGAATTGCGTTCGGTGCAGGTTACGTTGGGGATTACGGCTTCGGTGGAGCAGCAGTCGATTGATGTATCGATTGAAGGTTCCAGCGACGGGACGACGTGGTTGGCGAAGGCCGTGGCGGCGTTTCCGCAGCGATTTTATGTGGGCACGGCGGCGCTCGTTTTTGAGTTGCCGACCGAGCCGACGATCCAGTTTCTGCGCCTGCGTTGGCAGGTGAACCGTTGGGGCCGCGGATCGTTGCAGCCCCGTTTCGGTGTTTATGCCGTGCTCGAACGGCTGGTTTAAGGCCGGTTGATCAAGCTGGCGACGTAAGCGCCGCCGAAGCCGTTATCGATGTTGACGACGGTTACGTTGCTGGCGCAGCTAGTGAGCATGCCTAGCATGGCAGCCAAGCCCTGGAAGGCCGCCCCGTAGCCGATGCTGGTGGGGACGGCGATGACCGGTACGCTGACCAAACCGCCGATGGCGGAGGGCAGGGCGCCTTCCATGCCGGCGCAGACGACGAGCACCTTGGCTTCCATCAACTTTTCGCGGTTGCTCATTAGGCGGTGAATGCCGGCGACGCCGACGTCGTAGATCGAGAATACTTCGTTGCCCATCACCTCGGCGGTGACTCGCGCTTCTTCGGCGACGGGAATATCGCTCGTGCCGGCGCAGACGATGCCGATTTTCCCGCGGCCGAGCATGGATTTATCCTTCCAGACGCGGATGCATCCGGAGAGCGGAAAGTGTTCGGCTTCTGGAATGGCGGCCAGCACCATGGCGGCGCACTCTTTGGAGGCGCGGGTGATCAGGAGATTACTCGCGTTGGTTTGGAGGCGCAGAGCAATTTCGACGACGTGTTCGGGGGCCTTGCCGAGTCCGAAGATCACCTCCGGTACGCCGTGGCGCAGGGCTCGATGATGGTCGACGTTGGCGAAGCCGATATTTTCGAACGGCATATGGCGCAACCGCCCCACTGCCGCATCCACGTCTGTTTCGCCCGCGCGGACGCGCTCGAGCAGTTCCCTCAATTGTGTTTGATCCATTCTAAAACTCGATTTTATCGCCTAGTTGTAGTTTGTTGTTTTGCGCTTCGCCCGCGGCTAACTCGAGAACATAGAGGGATTGTTTCGAGCCACCAAACTTCGGGCATTCCGAGGATTTGTCGCTGGGGCACGGCGGGGTACGCGGGGAGATTTCCGAGATGAGCTTGTTCCGATCGAGCCAAATGATGTCGAGGGGAATCTTGACCTGATACATCCAGTAGGGGTATTCCCCTGGGGCACCATGGTAGAAGAGCATGCCTCGATCGGGAGCGAGGGAGTCGCGGAACATCATTCCGCGCATCACGTCGGCCATCTTGGCCATTGTTTCCACACGAATAATCTTGCCGTTGGGAAGTTTTACATCGTGGAGATGATAATCTTCCGTGGTGACGGTCTTGCGAGGGCTCTGGTAGCAACCGGTTAATCCGGCGGCAACAATCAGAAGCAAAAATGATCTGGCCAGCATCCAGTAAAATGGTAACGCAGAATGTTTTGGGAACGGCTTCTTTTAACCCTCGGGATGATCAAATTCGAGCACTCGGTGTTCGCGCTACCCTTTGCGCTGACCGGGGCGATGCTGGCGTGGCGGATGCAGGGGTTTCCGCGGGAGGGCGCGGCGGAGAAGTTGATTTGGATTGTGGTCGCGATGGTGACGGCGCGGAGCGCGGCGATGGCGTTCAATCGGCTGCTGGACGCGGAGATCGACGGGGCGAATCCCCGGACCAAGGGCCGCGAGATTCCGGCAGGGAAGCTTTCGAAACGCTTCACCTGGGGATTTCTGTTTGCGATGTCGTTTGGGTTCGTTTTCGCCGCGGCCGCGTTAGGGAGGCTTTGCTTCTACCTGGCGCTGCCCGCGTTGATGATCCTGTTCTTTTACTCGTTTACGAAGCGCTTCACGCATTATTCGCATTTGGTTCTGGGTTTCGCGCTGGGGGTGGCGCCGGCGGCGGCGTGGATTGCCGTGACCGGGTCGCTGGATCCGCGGATCCTTTGGTTAACCGCGGCGGTGACGTTCTGGACGGCTGGTTTCGATATCATCTATGCGTGCCAGGATGTCGATTTTGATCGTTCCGCCGGGCTCTACAGCCTTCCGAAGCGGTTCGGGGTCCCTGGGGCCCTGATGATCTCGCGGGGCCTGCACGGGCTGATGCTGAGCTGCCTGGTACTTCTGGTGATGGGCTTTGGCCTGGGTCGCTTGTCCTGGGCGGCGGTGGTTGGGGTGGCGGCGCTGCTGCTGTACGAGCATAGCCTTGTAAAACCCAATGACCTGAGCCGGGTGAACGCGGCTTTCTTTACTGTTAACGGCTATGTGAGTGTTTTGTTTTTTGCTTTTTTGGCCGCCGATGTTTGGTGGAATGTGAACCTATGACCCCTCAATTTGAAGACTCCCGCTTGCTCCCGATCCTGGCGAAAGTGAATGCCGAGGAGCGGCTTAGCTTTGACGATGGGGTGCTGCTGTATCAGACCTCCGACCTGCTGGGCGTGGGCTACATGGCCAACCTGGTACGCGAGCGGATGCATGGCGATTTGACTTACTACAACCTGAATCGGCATATCAACCCGACCGATGTCTGCACGGCGTCGTGCCGGCTTTGCGCTTTTGGGAAGAAGGCGAAGGATCCGACCGGGTACACGATGTCACTGGAAGAGGTTTGGCACCGGGCGGGAGAGGGTTATACCGAGGCGGTGAGTGAGTTCCATATCGTCGGTGGCCTGCACCCGGAGCTGACGCTGGATTGGTATTGCGAGATGATTCGCGGTCTGAAGGAGCGCTATCCGCAGGTCCATTTGAAGGCGTTCACGATGGTGGAGATTTCGTACTTCGCCAAGCGGATGAAGATCAGCAATCGGGAGGTGCTGCAGCGGTTGATTGCGGCTGGTATCGATTCGCAGCCCGGGGGCGGGGCCGAGGTGTTCAGCGAACGGATTCGGCGGGTGATTTGCGACCACAAGATCGACGGAGGGGAGTGGCTGGAAGTGGCCCGGGAGGCGCATAATCTGGGGCTGAAGTCGAACTGCACGATGCTGTATGGGCACATTGAGAACGAAGCGGATCGGGTGGACCATCTGGTTAAGCTGCGCGAGTTGCAGGACGAGACGCATGGGTTCCAGACGTTTATTCCGCTGGCTTTTCACCCCGCGAATACCGACATGGCGCATCTGCCGACGACGACGGGCTTTGACGATATCCGGAATATTGCGGTGTCGCGGCTGATGCTGGATAACATCCCGCATATTAAGGCTTATTGGGTGATGATGTCGGAGGGGATTGCGCAGATCGCGCAGCGGTTTGGGGCGAACGATATTGACGGGACGGTGGTGGAAGAAAAGATCTATCACGACGCCGGGGCGACGACGAGCCAGAACCTGCGACGGGGCGACCTGCTGCGGCTCATCCGCGAAGCAGGTCGGCAACCGTTTGAACGGGATACGCTGTATCGGCCCGTGGTGCGGACGGAGACGGCGTTTACGATTTTGACTTAAACGAAGGTCTTGAATTCCATCACATCGCCGTCCTGGACGATGTACTCTTTGCCTTCGGTCCGTAGCTTGCCGACGGCTCGGGCGGCGGCGAAGCTGCCGAGTTCAACGAGGTCGGTGTAGGCGATCGTTTCGGCGGAGATGAACGCCTTTTCGAAGTCCGAGTGGATCACGGCGGCGGCCTGCGGGGCTTTGTCGCCGGCGTGGATCGTCCAGGCGCGGGTTTCTTTTTCACCGGTGGTTAGGTAGGTCCGGAGCCCGAGGAGATGGTAGGCCGCGCGGATCAGGCTGCCCGCGCCGCCCTCTTTGACGCCCAAACTTTCGAGATACTCGGCGCGCTCTTCGGGCGACAGGTTCATCAACTCGGCTTCGATTTCGGCCGAGACGACGACCACTTCGCAGCCATGATGCTGGGCGGCTAACGCGCGGACCTTGCCGACCCAGGGGTTGGCGTCAGGATCGGCTAGGTCGCCTTCGGCGACGTTGCAGGCGAAGAGCGTCGGCTTGAAGGTGAGCAGGAACAGCGGCTTCATGAGCGCCCGTTCTTCGGCCGACATATCGAGCGAAAAGGCGTGCTTGCCGGAGCTCAGATGGGGTTCGAGCCGGTCGAGGAGTTCGTTTTCAGCGGCGGCCTTTTTGTCGCCGGATTTGGCGGCCTTGAGGTTCCGCTGGCGGCGCTTCTGGACGCTTTCGAGATCGGCCAGGATCAGTTCGGTATCGACGACTTCGATGTCGCGGATGGGGTCCACCGAATCCATGACGTGCTCGATGTCGGAGTTTTCAAAACACCGCACGACCTGGACGATCGCATCGACTTCGCGGATGTGACCGAGGAACTGGTTGCCCAGGCCCTCGCCTTGGCTCGCGCCTTTGACGAGGCCCGCGATATCGACGAACTCGAAGACGCTGGGCACGAGTTTCTGGGAGCCGCTGATCTTGGACAGAACTTCCAGGCGATCATCTGGAACCGTGACCATGCCGTTGTTCGGCTCGATGGTACAGAAACGGTAGTTGGCGGCCATCGCCTTTCGGCTCTGGGTCAACGCATTAAAGAGGGTACTTTTGCCTACATTGGGTAGGCCGACAATTCCGGCGCAAAGCATGAACTTTCAGTTTACGCCAGAATCTGCTTGACGACGTTTCCGGCCACATCGGTGAGCCGCATGTCGCGCCCGGAATACCGATAGGTGAGCCGCTTGTGGTCGAGGCCGAGGAGGTGGAGCATCGTGGCGTGGAGGTCGTTCATGTGGACTTTGTTCTCGACGGCGAAGTAGCCGTAGTCGTCGGTGGCGCCGTGGACGATTCCGGGCTTGACGCCGCCGCCGGCCATCCACATGGTGAAGCCGTAGGGGTTGTGATCGCGCCCGACTTTGCTGCGCTGGCCGTTTTCGGGGATTTGGGCGCAGGGCGTGCGGCCGAACTCGCCGCCCCAGATGACGAGGGTTTCGGCGAGCAAGCCGCGGGCCTTGAGGTCTTTGAGTAGGCCGGCGATGGGTTTGTCGACGCCTTTGGCGTTGATGCGATGGCCGTTTTCGATGGCGCTGTGCTGATCCCAGCGGTCGAGGCCCGGGCGGGCGGGCGTAAGAAGCTCGATGAACCGGACTCCGCGTTCGACCATGCGGCGGGCGAGCAGGCACTGGCGGCCGAACTCGGAGGTGATGTCTTCGTCCATGCCGTAGAGCTTTTTCGTGGTTTCGGTTTCGCCTTTCAAGTCGAGCAGGTCGGGGACGGCGGCTTGCATGCGGAAGGCGAGTTCGTAGTTTTTGACGAAGGCGTCGACCTCGCTGGAGCCGCCGTAGCCGGAGTTTAACTGGGCGAGCAGGGCCAGCTTGTCTCGCTGCTTGGGGCGTTCGGCGGGGGGCGGCTCCAGGTCCGCGATGGGCGTCGAACCGCGCTTTAAGATGGTGCCTTGATAGCTGGCGGGGAGGAAGCCGGCGCCGAAGCAGTCGATACCCCCGGGGGGTATGAGGCCGGCTTCGAGGACGACGAAGCCGGGGAGGTTGTCACTGACGCTGCCGAGGCCGTAGTTGACCCAGGCGCCCATGCTGGGGCGGCCTTGGAAGCCGCTGCCGGAATGAAGGAAATAGTTGGCGGCGGTGTGTTCGGAGTGATCGGCGACCATGCTGCGGATGACGCAGAGGTCATCGACGCAGGTGGCTGTTTCGGGGAATAGCTCGCTGACCGGGGTGCCGGACTGGCCGTATGGGCGGAAGGCGAAGGGCGAGCCGAGGATTTTGTCCGAGATGTTGAAGACGGTGGTGGGCGGTCGGAACGGGAGGGGTTTGCCGTCTTCGGCGTTAAGGCGGGGCTTGGGGTCGAAGGTGTCCATCTGGGACGGGCCGCCGTCCATGTAGAGGAAGATCACCGACTTGGCTTTGGCGGGGTAGTGCGGGGCGCGGAGGGCCATCGCCATTTGAGAGATAAAATCGCGCCTACTGAACATAGCTAAACTCCGCGGTGTTGAATAAAACGTGGCACAGATCGGCGCGGGACTCTTCGTTGTCTCCGTGTTGGCGGAGGTAGTCGAGGGCCGCGGTCTGCTCGGCGACTTTGGGTTGTCGGGCGAAGGCGGCGCGGTAGAGCGCACCGATTAAATCTTCGGGGCCGAGGCCTTCGCGCATGGTTCGCTGGGCCCATAGTTTGGCCTGGCCGAGGACGAACTCGTTGTTGAGGAGCAGGAGCGCTTGGCTGGGTACGACGCTCGCGCCGCGGTTTCCGATGGCCGAGATGGGCAGGGGGTGATCAAAGGCGAGGAACATAGGAGTGAGGAAGTTTCGACGGACCTGGATGTAAATGCTGCGGCGGCCGTCGCCATCGAGGGGGCCGGAGGGAGGCTTGCCGCGCCCGTTTTGATAGGCGCTGATGTGCGGCATGACGCTGGGCCCGTAGAGTTTGGGATCCAAGCGGCCGGAGAGGAGGAGCATGGAGTCGCGAATGGCTTCGGCTTCGAGCCGCTTTACCGGCACGGTGCGGGCGTAGGCTTCCGAGAGGAGGATCTCGCGGTGGAGGGATTTTAGGCTCCAGCCGGAGGCGATGAAGCGCTGGGCCAGCGTGTCGAGTAGCGCGCGATTGGAGGGGCGGTCGCCGAGGAGGCCGAAGTTGTCGGTGGAGCCGACGAGGCCTTTACCGAAGTGGTGCCGCCAGACTCGATTGACCATGACGCGGGCGAGGAGCGCCTGGGCGTCGCCGGTCAACCAGGTGGCCATTTCTAGGCGCCCGCTGGCTCCGGGGGGCACTTTGGCCGAGTCTCCCAGCACTTTCAAAAAGCCGCGTGGCACTTCGGCGCCGAGGGTTTGGTGGCTGCCGCGGACATGCACCTTCACGTTGGCGGGATGCTCGTCCTGGCTGATCATGGCGAAGGTGGAGGCGGGCAGGTCGGGGACGGAACCGGGCTTGGGCAGGGCGGCGTTTTCGAGGATGCCGGGCGGGGTGGGATGGTCGGAGATGACGATGGCGGCGACGCCGAGATAGCCGGAGCGGGAGCGGTCGACGAGTTCGAAGTAGCACTCGCGGCCGTGGGAGAGGGTCATGCGGGCGGTTTTCCAGGTGAAGCCGGGGACGCCCGAAGGGAACCAACTGGTGCTTTTGTAGTCGTCGGCGACGAGGGTTAGGCGGAGGTCGCCTTCGCCTACGCGGGGCTTCTTGTAGGGCGTTCCTTGCGAGAGGACATGCACATAGAAGCGGGGCATTTTGAACTTGGGGGAGGTTAGGGAGCCGAGGCCTTCGAGGGGGGCGCTACTGGCGACGCCGTTGCTGACGTTGAGAGCCTGGCCTTCGGCTCGCCACGCATCGAATGGGGTGAACAGCTCTTCGTTGGCTCGGAGCGCTAGTTTGACGCCTTTGGCCTGGGGCGGCGCGCCGCGCAGGGCGGCGATGGCGGACTGGCGGCCGGGCGAATCGACGATGGCTTCGCGGACGTTGGTCGAGTGCATTACGCCGGCCATGGCGTAGTAGTCGGCGGTGGGGATGGGATCGAATTTGTGGTCGTGGCAGCGGGCGCAGGCGACGGTCATGCCGAGGAAGGCTTTCGAGAAGACGTCGATTTGGTTGTCGACGGCGTCGGCGCGCGACTTGGCGGAATCGGTGGCCGAGTTGAGGATTTCGCCGAACCACCAGGAGGTGGTCGCGATGGGGGACTCGAGGTAGGCTCCGTCGGCCGAGAGTCGGGGTTTGGCGAGGAGGTCGCCGGCGACGTGTTCGCGGACGAACTGGTCGTAGGGCAGGTCGGCGTTCAGGGCTCGAATGACGTAGTCTCGATATCGCCAGGCGTCGCTTTTGTCGTTGTCGTACTCGTGGCCGTTGGTCTCGGCGTAGCGCATGAGGTCGAGCCAGTGGCGGGCCCAGCGTTCTCCGTACTGGGGACTGGACAGGAGCTTGTCGATGTAGGCGGCGCGGGCGGTTTCGGTGAGGTCGGTGGGGGGCAGGCCGATGAGGGAGAAGCTGACTCGGCGCATCCAGGCGGCATTTCCGACGGGGGGGCCGGTGGGCTTCAGGATTTCGTCGATGGAACCGGATTGCGGCTCCAGGGGTTGAAACGCCCAAAACTTCTTCTGCGCGAGCGCGGTGACCGCAAGGAAGAAAAGCAGAGCTAGGCGCATGGCCATATTCTACAATTAGATCGTGAGTCTTGCTTCCTGGCTTAAAGGCCTATTCGCTTTGCCGGCCAGTGATCCCCTGGTTTCGATCGTTCTGCTGCTTCGAACGTATCGGGAGTTACCTGAAAACGTTGTGACACTCGCCGCGGCCCGGGCGTGGCCGGAGACCCCGTATCGTGTGGAATGGCCGCGCTTTCATGTTGGCGAGCGGACGTTCATCATTCAAGCGGTGACGGGGATGTTCGTGGAAGATCTGGCGAGCAAGGTGAAGTCGGGCGATGTGGGGGCGGCGGTGCGTCGGCATCGGGGATGGTGGTCGATCGACCTGCAAGCGGGAGGGGCCGACGACGAAGCGTATCTGCTGATGGGGCGGCTGATGGCGGTGCTGTTGAATTCGAACTGTCTCGCCGTCTACTACCCGCAAGACGGCGAGATTGAGATTGTCGACCAGGACACGAGCACGAAGCTAGTCACGCGGCGTTAGGCGCAACATGCTGATGGTGACGGTGAACGATCGTTCATCGTCGGCTACTTTCCAGAGCGGTCCGGCGAGAATTTCGACGTTGTAGACGGGCGCATCGGGGACTTCGGCGGCGAGGATGAAGAGGCCGGTGCGGTCCGGGGAGAGTTCGGTTACCTGCTGCCCGTTGACCTTCACTTTGATGGTCGGGGTGCTGGATTGCTTGAGGAAATCGGCGCTGACGTGGCCGCGGATACGGATCCGTTTCGGGGTTGTGTCGACGGGGGTCAGGACGGCGGTGGCGCGTTCGCCGATCCAGCGATACTTGTTGCCGTAGTCGCCTTCGAGGCCGTACCAGCCTTCGAGGAGCTTGCTTTCGTGTCCGGGGAGGGTGAAGTCGATGACGTCGGAGCGATCGCCAGGATAGAGCTCTTTTTTCTCGTGGGAGCGGATGAGGTTGTAGACGCCGCCTTCGTTCGGGGCGGCGTATTCGCAGGCCAGGCAATGCAGAGTGCCGGCTTCGTCGACGCGCATTCCGGCGTAGCAATCCGGGCAGCGGAGGCGCGATTCAAAGGGAGCGTGGGGGTCGACTTCGGCGTCGCCGTACTTCTTGCACATGGCCGACAGGGTGCCGCCGAGCAGTCGGGCGGGGACCCAGTCCGAACCGTATTTGTCGATGCGCTTGGCGATCCATTTGGTGAGTTTTTCGCCCCAGCCGCGCTGGGGGACGAAGAGTTGAAACTCCATGTCTTCGAAATGGCGCACCATCATCGCGTGCCAATCGCGCAGTTCGAGGCGGTGGTTCTGGCGAATTCCAAAGCCTTCTTCCTGCTGGGCGCCGATGACGTCCTGGACGAAGAAGCCGAGCAGGCCCCAGTCGTAGAGTTTGCGTTCCCACCACTTCATGGTCTGGTAGTAGGCGCAGCGATACAGGCGCAGGGACAGCCGTCGTCGATGAATACGGCTTCGATATCCTGAAACTGCGACAGCATCTGGCAGGCGCTGACGGCGCGGAGGGAGCCATCCTGAAACGGCAGATTCAGCGCATCGCCGGCGATGCGGACGGGAGCTTTCGAGAAGCCGCAACTATCCATCAGCGAGATGCCATAGCGGAGGGAATCGGCGGAGATATCGAGGGCGAAGCCGTCGGCTCCGAACTCGTTGCAGAGCATGTAGGAGGAGTGGCCGGCGTTGGCTCCGATCTCGACGAAGGGCGTCATGGAGCCGATGAAGGCGGCGTGCTGATGGAGCAGAGCGCCGCGCCGGACGTTCTCTTCAAGGTAGACGCGTTGGGCGCGGGCGGGTTCGCCGAGCGACGCGAAATTGTGAAATTCCACCTGGGCACGCTTGACGGCCAGGGTTTGTGATTCATTACTCAAGGGAAAGTTCCTGCCAGGGAAAACTACGCAGATCGTCAATCAGGAAGTCCGGCTTCAGTTTTGCCAAATCCGCCGCGGGGGAGACGCCGGTGGCGACGGAGACGATCGGAATTCCGTTGGCCTGCGCGGCCAAAATATCATTTTCGTGGTCGCCGACCAGGGCGATCATGGAGCGACTGGTGATCCAGCCTTCTCGTCGGGCGCGGCCAATGGCGTGGGCGACGAGCTTGCGCCGTTCGTCGGCAAATTCGGCAAAGGCGCCGTAGTGGAGGTAGGGCCGTAAACCGGCCCGTTCGATTTTCTTCCATCCGATGCGGGAGAGATTGCCGGTGACGAGTCCGGTCCGGACTTGCCGCCGGGCGAGTTTATAGAGCAGGCTGCGCGCCCCGGGGCAGACTTTTGATTTTAAATCTGGAACCCGCTGCACGTACAAATCCTGGGCTTTGGCCATCACGGCCGGCATCACTCGCCGTATCTGCCCTTGGGTGGCTCCGGCCTCTTCGAGCATCAAGGTGATGATCTGTCCGTCGAGCATTCCCTGGGTTGGAATCCGCGCGGTGGAAGCCTGTAATCCGGTGATGGCGCGCGCGGCGTCTTCAAGCGCCTGCCGGTGATGCGGCCCCGCCCGGCGAACCAGGGTCCCATCGATATCAAATAGCAAAAGTGGCGGAGGCAACCATTCATGATAACCTGTCAGCCAGTGGATAAGGACAACTCGACGTCCGTACGAACACCCCTCGACGTGTTCTTAACCCAGGTCCGTAGCGACCCCGACTTCCCGGCCTGTGCCGAGCACGTCCGCGCCATCCTAGCGCTTTCGAGTGATCTGAACGCCACGATTCAGAAGTTTGCCGCGACCATTCAACGGGACGTTGCGCTGACGCTGCGGATCCTGCGGACGGCGAATTCGTCGCTTTATAACCGCTCGGGTCGGCCGGTGCTGAGTGTGGCGCATGCCGCGTCGTTGTTGGGCCTGGATGCGCTGACCCACATTGCGGCCAGTTCGCGGTTTCTGGAGCATTACGCTAAGAAGTCTCCGGGCATTCTTGAACTCGTCACGCTGTCGCTGCTTTCGGCCAATGTTTCCAAGCAACTGGCGACCAAGACGGACGCGCGGCTTTCGGAAGAGGCGCACCTGGCCGGTATGCTCGCCAATGTTGGAGAGATCGTTTTCGCGTATCACCGGCAGGCCGATTACCTTAAAATCCTGGCGGCTTGCGAGGGCAAGTTGATGGCGGAAAAGGTGGTCACTCGGCAGATGGTGGGGTTTACCTTCGACGAGGTCGGCCGGGAGGTGCTCGCTTCTTTCGGGCTGCGGGGGGCTCCTCAAATGGCGGTGTCCTCGGAGCCGGAACTGCTCAAGTCGAGCGCTGCCGACGACCCGGATAGCCGCATTGCACTGGCCGCCAAATTGGGCAACATCGTGGTGGGGGCGAGCCAGCGCTGCGACGAAGAAGAACAGAAAAAGATTCTGAATCACTGGTGTTCGACTTATGGCGGGGTATTCGGGGTTACGGCGGAGATGGTGCCGAAGCTGATGGAACGTGCGCTGGAAGAGGCGCAGGACAACCTGCGCCATCTTGGCGTGCGTCCCGATAGCCTGAAACTCTCCGAGCGTCGGGTGAAGGAACCGCTGGAGGATATGCTGGTCCGGGCCGAGGGAGGCGTCGATAAGCAAAGCGCCATCGCGCTCGCGCTGGAAGCGATTCTCGAAACCGATATGTTCGAACGGGCGACGTACTGCGAAGTCACGCGGACCTTGGAGAGCCTGGACGCGGTGGGCGTACTGGGGATGGATGCGGCGGCGGCGCGGAAGCTGTTCGCTTCGTCAGTGGCTTTCCCGAAGCGGCCGCCGCTTTCGCTGGCGGTGGTGATGAAGCAGGATTTGCTGGTTGACCTGGCGCACGACGTGCGATTCCGGGAATCTCCGTTTGTCAAAGCGGTGAATCCGGCGGTGTTTGCGGTGTTGCCGGTCATTTTGAACCGCCAACTGGCTGGCGTTCTTTACGCCGACCGGACGACCGCCTGCCAAACGGACGGGTTGCTGCCTCGCCTGGGCAAGATCAGAGACTCATTGCAGCACGCGCTGACGCTCGTTCGATAGCCTGAATGCTATATAGTAAAGCGCGCGGTACGTGGAAGGCGCACTTGTAGGCTCCGCCCTTTAACTCGGTTGCAACTACGCCGCGGCGGTCGCAGTAGCCGAACCATTCGCCGAACTCGGGGTCCGGGAAGGTGGCGAAGGTGTAGGCGTGAACCCGGTCGAGCCAAACTTTGTAGCGCTCGTCGCCCGTGCGGGTATAGGCGAGGACTAGCGCGTAGATGGCTTCGGTGTGCGGCCACCAGAGCTTCATGTTCGCTTCGAGTTCCGGTCGGGGTCGACCTGCGAGATCCATGAAGTAATAGAGTCCGCCGAACTCTTGATCCCAGCCGAAGTCGAGGGCCGTGAGAATCGAGTTGAGGAGCATTTTCTCCAGGGCTGGGTTCGGCACCCGTTCGACGGTATGGAGCAGAAACCAGGCGATTTCGAGGATGCTTCCGGGGCAGACCATTCTTCCTTCGGGCAGGTCGCGGGGGGCGACGTTTTCGAGGAGGAGGCCGGAGGCGGGATCGAGATGCGGCCAGACGGCCGCCTGGCAACGGGCGATGATCTCGGGGTAGCGAGGGTCGGGGTCGACCGCCATCAATTCCATGGCGAGAAGGGCCAGCACCATGATGTCGGCGAGTTGGGACTGGGCCGCCGGGGCGCGGCCCAAGATGGAGGGATCCTTGACCCAGCTTTCGATTTGCCAGAAGAGTGCCCGGGCGTCTTCGACGCGCCCTTGGGAGACATAGGCCAAGGCGACGAAGACGGCGGAGTAGGGCTTTCGCTGGAAATAGCCGGGTGCTCCGTCGCGGTTTAGGGAGAACCAAACGCGGGGCTCGCCTTGGCGGGCGTAGCGGTGGACGAAGCCGAAGATGAGTTCGGCGGCGTCGCGATACTCCGGCCGGGGTTCGAAAGTGCTATATAGCGTTTGGAAGGTCCAAACGGCGCGGGCCTGCATCCAGACGTACTTCCGGGGATCGTAGATTTGACCCCGGCGGTCGACCCCGGAGAAGTAGCCGCCGTGCTCCCGGTCCAGCGTGTGGTTAAGCCAGAACGGGAGCACGGAGTTGGTTAGATGATCGCGATAGAAGGCCGCGTACTCAGCTAGGTTCATACCTCGATTTGCGGGCGGCCGGGTTCGGGCCAGTCGAGGTGGAAGAACTTGCCGCGGGGGAAGTCGGTGCGTTCGTAGGTGTGGGCGCCGAAGTAGTCGCGCTGGGCCTGCAGCAGGTTGGCCGGGAGTCGGGCGGAGCGGTAGCCGTCAAAGTACGACAAGGCCGAGAAGAAGGTGGGAGCGCTGACGCCGTGGGTAGCGGCTAGGGCGATCACGGTCCGCCAATTGGCTTGGCACCGATGGAC
>JAPKZA010000119.1 GCA_026394015.1 Acidobacteriota bacterium | reverse complement strand
GCATCGCAATAACCCGCCCCATGTCCGCCGATTGGACTGGGCGAGGTTCCGAAGAGTCCTTCTCCAATCCTAGGTGCGTCCGGCTCCGATGATAGTAGTCCACGAAACCTAGCAGGTGACAGTACAAGCTCCGTTCGCCGAACACGATTACGTGGTCCAGGCATTCGCGGAGGATGGTGGCGGGCCATGTACTTGCTCACGCTCGTTTCACCTACGGCAAAGCCAAGCTTGAGCAGTTCGCCATGAATCCACGGTGCGCCCCAGAGCGGGTGGTCCCGGCTCATCGTACGAATCAAAGATCGAACATCCGCCGGCACCCCCGGTCGCCCCAGCCTTCCTCGGCGAATCTTCCAGGTCCAGAAGAGTCCGAAGCCCTTGCCAATCCGTCCAAGCCGCCGACAACCAGGCCCACAGGAATCGATCAGCAGTCGTCAGTTTCGGCCGCTTCACCGAGCGCTGAAGAACACCAAGTTGGTGACGAAGGGCCAGAATCTCAAGCTGAAGCGCCGTTCGCTGGCGAAAAAACGCCATGAAAGCCTCCGCCAGCGCCACCAACAGAGGCGAACAAGGGAATCGAAGGAAGGGAGGCACGCCTCACTTTATCAGCAACTTCGGGGTTTGCGAGAACCACAGTTCGAATGTGATGACGTTCTCCGTGAAGCCGTAGAGCGGACGAGTAAGTAGGGAGCCTAATCAGAACGTGAGTCGCAGACCAATTTGGACATCCCGCTCGCCCTCGTTGAACAAGGTTCCGGTAATCTGTCCGAAATTTCCCGCATTCACATTCCCGACAGGGTTGCCGAAGCGGGGCGAATTGGTAAGATTATAGAACTCACCGCGGAGTTCCAGCCGCATCCCTTCGCGGATTCGGAAGAAGCGGAACACGGAGAAATCATAGTTCCCGAAGCCTGGTCCGCGGACGATGTTCCTCCCGCCGTTGCCGAACGTGTTCGGAGGAGGTGCCGCGAATGCCGCCGTGTCCATGTAAAGCTGGCCCGGTCCATAGCCGCCCAAGACCGTCGTGGCGCGTAGTACGTTGGCGAAGTTGCCGTTGCCCGGACAGTTACACGGACCGGCGTCGGCGACGATCGAAAACGGGGCACCGGTAACGAAGCGGGCGATACCCGCGATTTGCCAGTCGCCGGCTAGCCAGCGGATCGGCCCAGAGGTGGCAAATCGCTTGCCTGGGCCGAACGGAAGTTCCCAGATGTGATTTACGGTGAGCATATGCGTTCGGTCGAAGCCCGCCGGGCCATAGTGGCGCTCGCGAACGAAGCCGGGAATCGTAAAACCGGGTTGATCGTCTCCCACGCCCATTGACTTCGAGAACGTATAGGCGGCCTGGAAGGAGAGCCCTTGCGAGAAGCGCTTTTGCAGATTCATCTGCAAACCGTTGTAGTTGTTGTTGTAGGCATTCGCTCTTTCGGCGACGCTGGCGGTGCGGCCAAACCTTTGGTTGAAGGCTAATCCGACCGCGCCCTGCCCGGGCATTGCGAAATTCAGTTCGCGCTGGCCAGGGATCCGGCGGCCCAAGGTGCCGACGAAGGCGGCATCGGCGGTCCATCCTCCCGCCAGTTGCCGTTGCACCGTAAGACTATAACTGTGCACCATCGGAATCGGATTCGTTCGCGGGACGGTAAAGTAGCCCTGATTGGGTGCAGGGCTGATGGTTCCGCTGGAGGGAATCGAAAGAAGCTGGAACGCCGGAAGGGTATCGGCCGATCCTTCCACTCGGAAGTTGCCCGCCACACCTTCTTGAATATTGTAGATAACGGGGAACTGGGTCGAAAGTGTACCGCCAGTGAAACCGAAACGACCGGTGTAGAAACTAAGTCCGTAGCCGCCGCGAATGACGCTCTTTTCGTTAATGCGGTAGGCGGCTCCCAAGCGCGGAGCGAACTGCTGGCGGTCAAAATCGACGTTGGTACTCAGCATAGCGAGGCTTCACGGTAGTATGGGCCTCGTAGCGCAGCCCAAGATCCAACGTCAAGCGTTTACTGGCCTGCCACGAATCGTGCACGAAGAAAAAAGCTTGTGTTAGGCGATTGGTGGGCGTCACCGTCTGAAAGGTGCGGTAAGTCAGATCGGGAGCGCCCAGTAGGAACGCGGCGAAGGAGTTGCCCAGCGTGCCAAAGGCTCCAAGGGCCTGGCCCGGGATGGCGGTGGTGCCTGGGTTGTAGTCGAAGCGCCCGCGAGGTCCAAAATTTAGCCCTTGCGGCTGGAATCGATCCGCGCGGATTCGCCGGACGTCAGCCCCCCATTTTAGGGTATGTTTGCCCGACATTTTAGTCCAGTTGTTGACGAAATTGAAAAGGTTGTCCGAGTTCACCAGCGGATACACCACGGGGGGGCCCATGGCGAGCATGCCGCTTACTTGAAAACGCGGAGCGCCGCGGGTGGAGATCGCATCGGGATTGGGATTCCGAATCGGCAGTTCTTTTCCCAATGGGTCGTCGATGTTGTCGCCATTCACATCGGCGAAGTAGCGGTTATAGCCAGCTCGTGCTTCCATGAGCAGCGAAGGCGACCATTGCCGGGTGAAGTTGAGCGATACGGTATGGGTTCGGACTTTCGATAGCACGCCATCGCCCACTCTCGAACCGAGCAGCGCCCCTTGCGCCACTTCGTAAGGCGAGTAGTTGTACTTCACGAAGATCGAATTGCGCTCGTTGAAGCTGTGGTCGATGCGCCCGTCGTAGTTGTAACCATTCTGGGTGAAAGGTACGTTGCCCACTATGTTATTGTTGAGCCCGTCGATATTCGTATTGGGGATAAGCGGGGTAAGAATTCTTGCTACGGGATGGAGCCGATTGGCGGGGATCGTGTTGTTCGCGAAGGGTGTTCGTCCGGCTCCATCGGGATTGCCACTCGCCGGGTCGTAGATGGTCAGTCCGGGGACACTGGAGAAGTTTCCGGTGCGCCAAGCGCTCACCGGAATGGTATTCAACTGAGTAGTCGCCTGGCGCACGTTTAAGCCTTGGAAAGACCCGAAGAAGAATGTCTTATTCTTCCGGATCGGCCCACCTAACGTACCTCCATACTGGTTGCGCGCGAGAAATGGCTTCGCTTGAGGCACGAAGTTGAAGAAGTTCCGAGCGCGCAGTTCCCTGTTTCGTAAGAAATTGAAAAAGGCACCGTGGAATTGATTACTCCCGCCACGCGTGATGACGTTCACCACCGCGCCGCCAGCCCGGCCAAACTCCGCGGTATAGTTCGATGTGGAGATATTCACCTCCTGCACCGCTTCGGCGGGCGGGATGTAGATGGTCAATCCCAGGGTCGGGTTGTTGTTATCTACCCCGTCCACTTGCACGTTGTTGGCACTATTGCCTTGTCCGTTGGACTGATAGAAAGTGGTTCTTTGCGGATCTTCGAGGGCGGTGAAATTCGCTACTGGAACCGAGACGCCCGGCAACAATCCTACGAGTGCCTGAAAGCTGCGGTTGGGAACCGGTAGCTCTCTTACCGCCTGCCCCGTAACGGAGCGGCTTACGTCAGCCCGGTCCGTTTGCAATAGTGCGGATTCGGCGGTGACGGTTACAACTTCGTTGGCTTGGCCGGGTTCCAGGATCGCATCCACCCGCAGAGTGCTGGCCACGTTGACCTCGATTTTGTCCCGGCTGAATTTCTTGAAGCCCGGATGCTCGACCTCCACGCGATATATGCCGGGTGGCAGATAGGGCTGGCTGTAGAGCCCCTCCGCGTTGGCGGACACTTTCCGCACCAGACCCGTATTGATCCCTTCGATGGTGACCGCGGCCTTCGGGACGATGGCCCCGCTGGTGTCGGTTACTGTGCCCACCAGATTGGCGGTCACGGCCTGGGACCACGCAAAACTGGAAGTGAGTAGAACTTGATAAAGGACTTTAGCGAACATGTTGACTCCAATGGAAGGGACTAAGCTACGGACTGCACCATCATGTCATATCACAATAAAAGCCCGGAGATAACTGTGGTTCTCGCAAACTTCGAAGTTGCTGATAAATTGGGGGTTGCCTCCCTTCTTTCGATTCCCTTGTCCGCCATTTCTCGGTGGTCCTTACTACGGCTTTCGTGGTCGTGAGATCCTCGCAAAACTGCATCCCCTTGCAAGGCTCGCATTTTTCTCAGGCGACCGTCGGGCTCAACGTCGCTGTGAACCCAGTTCAGTTCCGATCTGCACGGGTGTCCGTGCAGATAGCTATTGAACAAAACCCAAGGTGTGAGGGACGGCGGCTTATCTCGAATGCCGACGTCGGCGGACTCCATC
>JAPKZA010000125.1 GCA_026394015.1 Acidobacteriota bacterium | reverse complement strand
TCAACGGAAGTGGCGCAAGGCTCCATTTTCATGATTAAAGAAGCCTAACGGTTTAAGATACCGAAACGATTTCTGGGGTTTCTCCATCAGTTTCTCGCCTGAATCTCCATTTAATCACGACACAATAAGAGAGAATTAAAAGCATGAATACTGCTACAACGTCCGACAAGACTGATTTGATTATTGACCACGAAGCAGACGCGATTATTCGCAAGTACATGTTATGGGCTCTCGGCGCGGGTCTCGTTCCCGTTCCTTGGCTCGACATGGCCGCTATTGCCGGCGTTCAACTCAAAATGCTGTCTGAACTGGCAGCGAAGTATTCTCAGTCCTTTTCGGACGAGAAAGCAAAGGTCGCCATCGGTACGCTCGTCGGGAGCGTCGTTCCGGGGCAGATGGCCTCTGGGTTCGTCGGCGGTCTCGTTAAGATGATTCCTTTTGTCGGCATGGTGGCGGTACCTGCCTTCGCCGGTGCCAGCACCTATGCTCTCGGCAAGGTTTTCGAACAGCACTTCGCCTCTGGCGGAACTTTTCTAAACTTCGACGCCGCGGCGGTACGACAGCACTTCGCCGAACTCTATGCAAAGGGCAAGACGGCAGCTTCCGACATTGCCAACGAAGCCAGCCCGGCCGAAGCTAGCCAGACCAAAAATTAAACTCTCTATTTTACTCTCCTGCGCATCACGAGGGGCTCGCCTTTGCGGCCCCTACAGTTGTTTCGACCACACATAACGCATGGGTTTGATCAATCTAATTAATCGAGAGTCGCCCTTTTCGGTAAAACAGCTAGCGGGGATGGCGGTGCTTTCGGGGTTAGCGAACGCCATGGTGTTGGCCGTGATCAACTCCGCAGCTTCTAGTGGAGCCGACTCCTTCGCCAATTTCCGTTACGTGATTCTGTTCGGAATCACGGTCATGGTTTATGTTAAGGCGCAATCGTTCTTGATGGTTCGCTCTGCACTGGTAGTGGAGGGTATCCTTTACGGAATGCGTCTGCGTGTCATTGGATTGATCCGCCGAGCCGATGTTCGCTCTCTTGAGCAGATCGGTCGCTCCCCGATTTACTCAGCCATATCCGGGGAACTTGCTTCGATTTCGCAAGCAACCACCGAAATCGTGACAGCCAGTCAGGCATCCATCATGGTCGCCTTTTCAATCAGCTACCTTGCGGTGTTGTCCTGGCCGGCATTTTTCATCACCCTTGTCGTTTCCGGTATCGGAATCTCCATCCACTTCCGCAAAGCAAGGGAGCGTCAGGCCGACATTCACGAATCCATCAGGCGAGAGACCGGTTTTGTTGACCTGTTTACGGAATTACTGAACGGCTTTAACGAAGCCAAGGTGAATCGGCGCGTCGGGGAAGCGCTCGAGGCGGATTTACGGCAGGCATCCAGTTCTTTACGGGACATTAAAATCCGCGTGTCCCACCAATTCAGCGGCCATTTTATATTCTCGCAGGCGATCTTTTATTTGATGATCGCCTGCATTGTGTTCTTGTTGCCGCGATCCAACCTAAGCGACCCAATGATGCTGACTAAGACGACGGCCACAATCCTCTTTATCATCGGCCCACTCACCTCGATCATGGCCGCAATACCCACTTTTACGCTGGCCAACGTAGCGATTTCCAATATCCATGCGCTAGAAGAAAGGCTGGCCGGCGCGGTGGAGGTGGATTCAGCTGCGACTGCTCTACCTACGCGCCAGTCCTTTCAGTCGATCGCCCTCCGCCAACTCTCATTTCAATATTTGGATGAGACCGGGCAGTCCACGTTTAAGGTAGGCCCGCTAGATCTGGAGATCAAGGCTGGAGAAACGTTGTTCATCGTCGGCGGGAACGGCAGCGGAAAGTCGACTTTTCTGCGCCTTTTGACGGCGCTCTACTATCCCCCCTCCGACGCGATCATGCTCGATGGGGTTACTCTGTCTTCGCAGAATCTGCAGGAATACCGGAACCTATTCAGCATCATCTTCACGGACTACCACATTTTCAGCCGGATATACGGTGCGGATCGTATTGATCCTGAGGAAGTCCAGGCTCTCTTGCTCCAATTCGAACTGGAGCAGAAGATCGGGCTTGTCGACGGCAATCGCTGGACTTCGACGTCGCTGTCAACCGGTCAGCGGAAACGTATTGCACTGATTGTCAGTATTGTGCAGCAGAAACCGATCATCGTATTCGATGAATGGGCGGCGGATCAGGATCCTATCTTCCGGCGTTACTTTTATGAAGTACTCTTGCCCGAACTGAAAGCCTCGGGTCGAACGATTATAGCCGCCACCCACGACGATCGCTATTTCCATCTTGCCGATCGGGTGATGCGGATGGAGTTTGGTCAACTGGAGCCTTGGGATGGTGGGCCTGTGCGGAAGACGGTCCGCGGCAAGGCAGCCAGCGGAAATGGGACCACGCGGTCCCGAACGCCCCGCGCTACGAAGACAAAACCGCCGTTACCGACAGAGTAACCGCTTGTTCGTCATCCCCCCCCTCGGCACCGGAGAAATACACGTGTGGAGTCTGGAACTATTGGCAGCCCCGCCGATCGTCGATCTGGCTGAGAGCTTTCTGTCTTCGACCGAATTGGCTCATGCCCGATCCTTCCGATTCCCATGGCTAGTCCGGCGCTACGTCCTCGCCCACGCGGCTCTCCGCATTCTGCTCAGCGAATACACAGGAGAGCACCACGCTGCGTTGCGTTTCGTTACCGGTCCCTACGGCAAGCCGGCGTTGGCCGGTCCCGCCACACTGCACTTTAATTTGTCCGGTTCTGGCGAATTCGCTCTGCTTGGTTTGTCCCCGGATTGTCCTTTGGGTGTGGACGTGGAGCAGGTTAGACCTCTCACCGATTTGAAGTCACTTGCGGCTTCGGTCCTCACGCCCGCCGAAGCCGCTGATGTCCTACCCCTTCCCGCCGAGGAGGGTATACGCCGATTGTTTCAGCTCTGGACCCGCAAAGAAGCGTGTCTGAAGGCGGCAGGATACGGACTTACCGTAGAAGCAGGCACGCTTGACTGCTTGGGCGGCCGTCTCACTTGGCGGGACGGGGCGCCCGCTGTCTTCCCTCTGGACGACTTGACTCTCTACGACTTGGAACCGGCTCCTGGTTATGTCGGCGCATGCGTAGCGGGGCCGGTCCAGCAGAGATTGACGCGGCCGCGGCTGCGTTGGATGACCATTTCCGCATCCCGGCTCCTCTCCGAGCGGTAAATGCCTCGGCGGTCACCCAAAACCGGTGAATAGGAATGTCGTCTTCGGCTTGTTCCGCTTCTTGGGCCACCGGTTCAGCCCGCGGCTGGCGGACATCGGGGAAACCCATTTCTGGGGTATCGATCCCCACGCCATCCCCCAGCACCGGCTTTCCATGCGGCGCATCCTTCTGCATTCGCGAAGAATTGACGAGCCCAGCTCGGCAAAAGTTTACCACCAACCGGCCCCGACGGCGCTGCCTCTCCGACGAGCATGGGCTTGTGGCGCTCGGTCTGGCCGCGCGGGCCAAACGTCGGTGCCTAAACCTATTCAACAATATACGCGCCCTCGGCACGGTTCCACGATATACGCGCCTGCGGCACGGAGGAGGAAGGTCCCGCCCGTCGGCATGCCACGCGGCATGATCAGTTTGTGATCTGGTCAAGTCTATTTGCCAGAGGTGGTCAATTTGATCGGCGACAATTAGATTTCCCGACGTGTTGCCTCAAATTGAAATGTTACCGAACTTGATAGCTGTCGCGGGCGTGGTTTTCCCCACGACTTGGCAATTCGATTTCGCTTTGGCACACTGGTCCTGCCCACAGCAGAGGATAGGGCAACGCAGGGATGCGAGTGCGCCGGGATAAACCGGCATGCTGTAGGGGATGCAAGAGCCCTACGGAAAAGGAGCAGCGACTTTATTCCGACCTTGAGTCTTGCGTGGTACGTCGCGAGGCGTACGGCGAAGCGTAGATAAAGGCATCGGTGGGCCAGGCTATTGAGCCCCGAAAACTGACGAACCGCGTGCCGACCCTGTTTGCTTAGTGGGAAGGCAACATCCGTTGAGGCGACAAAATCGCGAGTCGAAACGGGACGCGGCGTGGTCGAAGACCCTGGCACGTCGAGAAACAGCATGCACGAGAACCGGGAGACCTCCAGGGTGCCTGCCGAACAGGCAGGCCGGTCGGCGAAGGCGCAAAGCCACAATGCCGACATGCACGCGCTGGAGGAGTCGGACCGCTGCGTAGTACCTGTGAAGCAGCCGAACAAAGAGGGGCAACCCTTGGCGGAGGCAGTGGAGGGAAGGCGGCGGCCCAAGGAGAACGACGCGCAATCCAACACCTCACCGACACAGAGCGGAGAACGGGTGTCACAAGGATTGAGCGGCGTGCGCCGAGTAGCGAGGGAAAGGAAACAGGAGCAGTTCACCGCTCTGCTGCATCATGTAACGATCAGTTTGCTGTGGGAGAGTTTCGAGGCATTGAAAAAGAATGCCGCTCCCGGGGTAGACGGCGTGACATGGCACGAATATGAAACGGGGCTGGAAGATCGGCTTAACGATCTACACAGCCGCGTTCATCGTGGCGCGTACCGAGCACAACCGTCGCGTAGAGTCTACATTCCGAAGGCTGACGGACGACAGCGTCCGTTAGGCATTGCGGCACTGGAGGACAAGATTGTTCAACAGGCCGTAGTGACCGTTCTCAATGAGATTTATGAGACGGACTTTAGAGGATTCTCGTATGGTTTTCGGCCAGGACGCGACCCGCACCAAGCGCTTGATGCGCTCAATGCGGGGGTGCAAAAGAGGCGTGTGAACTGGGTGCTCGATGCCGATATTAAGGGATTCTTCGATCATGTCAGTCATGAGTGGTTGCTGAAGTTTCTTGGGCATCGAGTGGCCGACGACCGAATGCTGCGGCTGATCCAGAAATGGATGAAGGCGGGCGTTTCGGAAGACGGCACCTGGTCGGAAACTACAGTAGGTACGCCACAGGGAGCAGTGGTTTCGCCGCTGCTGGCTAACGTGTATCTGCACTATGTATTCGACTTGTGGGTCGAGGTCTGGCGCGAGAAAGTGGGGCAAGGGGACATGATTGTGGTCCGCTACGCTGACGATCTTGTTGCCGGATTCCAACATCAGGCGGACGCGGAACGGTTTCTACGAGACTTCGTGAATCGTTTAGCGAAGTTTGGGTTGGAGGTTCACCCAGAAAAGACACGGCTCGGCGTAAGCGTGGGGAAGGAAAGCCGGAAACATTCACGTTTCTTGGGTTCACGCACTATTGTGGGCGGAACTCAAAAGGTCACTTTATAGTCTGGCGGCGTACGGCGACGAAGCGGATGAGGGCGAGACTCCTGGCCATTAAGCTGGAGTTGCGCCGGAAGATGCACGAGCCGGTTGCGCAGGTCGGAGCGTGGCTGAAACGGGTGGTGGATGGTTACTACCGCTACCACGCGGTACCGGGCAACCTGTCTGTGCTCGGCCGATTCCGAGAACGGCTCTGTCGTTGCTGGCGGCATATTTTACGCCGTCGCAGTCAGCGGCGGAAACCCGATTGGGAACAACTGCGGCCTATCTTTGATCGGTGGATTCCTCGCCCGCGTACTCTTCATCCTTATCCTGACGTTCGCTTTGACGCCAGAATCCAAGGGAGGAGCCGTATGCGGTAATTTCGCTCGTACGGATCTGTGCGGGGGGCGATCCGTGATGGTCGTCCCTACCGCAACCCTGAGCGCTGTCTCCGGGGCCAGACCAGGCCGGAGCAAGCTTGTCTCGCTCCGGTATTCTGTAAACCTGGAATGGCATGGAGTCGTTAAATCCTGGGGGTTTGAGGGCGTGCGTCCGAGGAGGATTTGATGAACTTGTTGATTGAAAGGAATCGACTCGGGTAATGACTCGCTCACCCGATCGCCTGATCCCCTCTGACGCTGAGCAATCGGCGGCGGAGAAGCGGGATGACAAAGCCTCCACCTGTCGGTTGGGAGGCGAGGCGAATCTGCGGGCCGCAACAGAAGTGAACGCCATTTCAGCATCGACAACC
>JAPKZA010000433.1:8508-21892 GCA_026394015.1 Acidobacteriota bacterium | reverse complement strand
GATGTTCTGCTGCTCCTCCGTCTTCGGCAGGTTCCACCGCGCCCGCGTAAACAACTTCAGAATCGGGCTCACTAACTCCGCCCGACGCTCCTGCTCATTCGCCCCCCGGTTAATCTGCTCCATCAGCGGCTCCAGAAACTCCTGCGTTCCGTTTAAAGTGATGATCCGTGGGTCGCTCAACGAAGTCGCTGCCAGCGTCCGATACTCCTCCGGCCCCGAGGTCGAATACTCCAGCAGCTTCTTCTGCAACGGATCGTAGGTCGCATTCGCCGCCGCCTCCAAAGCCAATCGGGTCTGCGTCTTATCGTTGGTCGCGTTCCAGTAAGAATAAACCGCCTTCCCAACCATATCGGCGCTACCCGGGGTGACGTAGCCCATCTGGCCCGGCCCCCCGTCTCCGCCGGCCTGATTGTAGTAAGTGCCGGCAATTTCCACCACCCGCCGAGCTAGCAGCGGATTCCCCAACTGCTTCGTAATCGCCGAAAACAGCGACTGTAATTCCGGGTACTGATGCTCCTTACTCCCGTTGCTCCGATGGCCATTCACGATAAACAGCGCCTCGGTCTGGTACCGCTTGGCGGTCTCGGTCAGCGAACTGGCTTCGGGAAGAGCCAAGCTCTTCAAAAACGCGCCGTTCAACGCCTCTCGAACCGGCGGATTCCAAATCCACCAGTTCCACGCCGCCCGGCTAGCCCAGGCCCGAACCGCCGGGCTCGCATCCTCGTTCATCAACTTCCCCAACGCCGCCGTCAAACGAGCAAAACCAGCGTTGGAATGCGTCATCGTCGCGTCGGCGCGCATGATCAGCGCCCCGGCCAATGCCTCGCGCGAAAGGTCACTCATCGTCGGCAGAGCCGCAAAAACATGGTCCCAGCCTTTGTCATCCAGCAGCGTCTGCCGCAGCCCCCATCGCGAAGCCTCCCGCACCATCTTCACGGGGTCGCCCAACCCAGCCAATTGCGCGGTCACCCCCCGCTCATCATGCAGCGCGCCAAGGGCGATCTGCGCCCAGTAACGAACCTGCGGGCTTGCATGCGTCACCCCCGGCAGCACCGTCGGCAGATACTGCGTATCCCCCGGCGATAGCCCCAACTGAGCCAGAGCGCGAAACCGACCTACGGTATCCGCCAGCGACTCGTTCGCCACCGCGCCCAGGTTGCCAACCGGCTCCGCAACCACCGGATACAACCGCGACAGCGCATGAATTGCATAAGCCGTCGTCACCATCCCCGTCAGCGCGTGGTTGTTCCAACGGCCGTAAGGATCCTGCACCCGCAGCAACGCCGCCACCCCACGCTTCACCTGCGGATCCTGGTCCGTAAAGCCCATCGCCGAGAATGCCGTCAACGCCAGCGCCGTCGGAGCCGGGTCCACGTCCTTGTCGTCAACCTTCACCACCCACTTAAAGCCGTCCGCCGAAGTGCCCGGGTCGAACTGCCACATCCCATCCGGCCGCTGCAACTGGCGCAACCGCCGCAGGTCGGCCAACGCCTGCGACTTCAGCCGCGCCGCCAGATTCTCATCGCGCGCGATGAAAATGTCGGTCGTAAACAGAATTCGATTCGCCAGATCGTCCACGTACTTGGGAGTCGTCGCCAGCAGCTTTTCCGCCTTCTCCTCCAAAGCCACCAGATACTTCTCGTTCCGCGTCTTCTTGTAAGCCTCGGCCAGAATCTTCCCCGCAAATCGATACACCACCGCCGGCCCCACGTTCGACCCCGGTCCGGCCGCGTTGATGCCCGACGGATCCGCCGATTGCAGGACATGGTTCGCCGCGCGGATCTGCTGCATCGAATGCAACCGCCGCGGCAACACAAAATCCTCCGCCGTCGAAGCGTTGAAACCCGCCGCGCGCGTCCCGGCCGGCCCGTCCCCTAAGTCGAGCGGCGCCAACGACGTATTATTCGCCGCCTCGGCCAACGTGTTGGTCGGGCGCAGCGATTCATACATCGTATTCACTAAGTGCCGATAGTTGACGACGTTCTCCGGCCGATAACCGTTCTGGAACGCAACCGTCGGCCCCCACACCCCTGACTGCGTATGGCAGGACATGCAATGCGTGCCCATCAAGTTGCCCGTGTCCCGGATCCGCCGATCCACCGCCGCCCCGCGCGGACGGTTCATAATCCAAGCGTCCACCTGCCCCATATGGTCATAAATAGCCTGTTTTACGGCCAACCGCGGGTCCGTGTAGGGAGCCAAGGGGCGCAGCCGAAGCTCCACCTCGTAACCAGGCGAGTTCGCCTCGACCTTCAAAAAGTAGACTCCGCCCGGCTTGAATGTCCGCGTGATGGCCGTCCGATGCGACTCGGTCTGCTGATGCACCCGTTCATTCGCGTTCGCCCCTTCGCGATACTCCTTCCCATCGGCGGTATAAACGAGTAACTGCGCCACCACTAACGGATCCGGTAAGCCCAAGTTAGCCGTGAATAACTTCGGCGCAGCTCCCTTATACTCAATCCGAAAATAATCCAAGCCCGAAGAACCAATCAGGCCGTTATCAAAATACTCGGCGTCGTCCGCCCCTCCCGTAATCCGCACCGTATCCAGCGCCCCGAAATCAATCGGTTGCGCCGCCGCGATCGAGTCGTTCGGCTCCGCTTCCAAAAACATTCCCCGCGCGGAAGCACCCGGCGTCACTTTCGTTAGTTGTGTCCGCAGCGCCACCTTGTGGCCACTCGGCCAAGGGGTCAACTTCGGAAACGGCGTCAGCTTTTCGATGCTGCCCGTCTCCCGCCAGCGCGGACGGTTGAAGATCGGCTCCTCATTCTCTACTTTCGTCAGTTTCAGCGCGTAAAGCCCAGCCTTAGGCGCCCGATAGACCATGTAAAAATCCGGGTCCAGCGCGTGCAACACCTTGCGGTAACCGCCCCATTCCACCGCAATCCGCCCATTGGCCGGCAGCTGACTCGGCGTCGGCAAGCCAGCATAGACTTCGACCGTCTCACCCGCGGCAAGGGGGATCGACTGCTGATGAATACCCGTAAAATCGAGCGCGAAGGCAAGAGTAGAAAACAGCAAAAAAAGGGCAAGACGCATAGCTAGGGCAAGAATATCAGATTAGCGACCGCCCTCAAGCAGAAACATCGCGGCCGCTTCCGCCATCCGGCCACCAAACGGCCGCAACGTTTTCATCATGAAAACGTCCCCCTCAAAATCGGTTCGCAAAGCAGGCTTTTCCCCCTTCTGCGCCCGAACGAGTAACTCCGGAAAACCTGCCCCCGCCAACTGCGAAACCGGATATCCACCACCGAACCGCATATTGAACTCAATGAGAAACAGCTCCCCGTCCCGGTCGATCACATCAACGTCGCAGGGCCCGACGATCGCCAACTTCTCTGCCAGCGAAAACCCCAGATCGAGCAGGTCCTGCCGTCGCAGCGTCACCGCCAATTCCGTCTCGCCGTTCCGCGAAATCAGCTTCTTCCAGCACGAAACCCCCATCGGCCGACCCGCCAGGTCGGAGCACAACTCCAGATTCACCTCCTGTCCCACGATCAACTCCTGGTAGAGATACTCCGTCGAGTCGTGCCGCCCGGGCAGCAGTTCGGACTCATCGCGAATCACCGCCACCCCCGCGCTGCCCGATCCATAGCGGGGCTTGCGAATCAGCGGCAGGCCCACGGTTGCCATCGCCTCGCCGGCATCGGCAAACGTCCTCGGCACCCGCACCCCGTTCGCCGCCGCCCACCGTGCTGTCTCCAATTTATCGAAGCCAACGCGCGCCGTCTCGGCGTCGGGGAAAAAGCAACTCACACCTTGCGCCGAAAGCTCCGTCCGCAGTTGCGAAAGCGCCGCGACATCTGGATCACTCAAGCTCAGAATCGCATCGATTTTCCGCGACGCAACCACCTCCCGAACCGCGTCCAGATAGCCCAAGTCGGCGATCTCTGGCATCAGAACCGCCTCGTCGCAACTCGTGAACCCCGGCGTAAACATCACGTTGCCGCTCCCGACAACGTGAAGCTCCGGATCGGCCTCCCGCAGATAATCCGCGATGTAACCCCGCTTTCCGATCGTCGAGAGTAGCCAGTTCGTTCTCACTGGCCCGCCCCGCGAAACCCGTCGTTGGGCTCAGGGTGTCGAATCAGCGCCCCGTCGTCAAGCGAGTAGATCGGAGCCCGCGGCACGATAAAGTCCGGGGCCAGGCAAACCGAGTAAGCTCCGACATTCGTTACCACCACAAGGTCCCCTTTCCGCGGTGCCAACTCACCGTCCAACACGCCCAGTTGATCGATCTCCATGCAAGTCCCACCATAAAGGCGAATCGGTTCCGTCGCCACCGGCCCGGAATCGCCGCTCGGCAGCAGCACGCACGGAGGAGGAATCGCCGACCGCAGCGGGTTGACGTCGAACATCGATCCGTCGCAAACTGCGATCGTGGCCCCACCCGCCCGTGCCTTCACCGCCACGATCGAAGTAACGTAGTTCATCGCCCCCGCCAGCACTCCAATCCCCGGCTCGACGATCAGTTTCGGCCCTCCCTCGCCGAACACCGCCCGCGCATGCCGACCCACCACCGCGGCCCACTGCTCATGGCTATCCACCGCGTAGGGCAGCCGAGCCGCAATCGACGGCGGCGGAACGCTCCCGATCCCTCCCCCAATATCGAGGTACTCCGGCGTAATCCCCAACCGTCGAGCCACCGTCTGCAACCGGTCAATCCGCTCACAGTACGAAGCCGCGTCCCGGCGGCTCGAGTGATGCAGGTGCAGCCCGGCCACGTGAATCGACCCCTCCGAAATCAGTCGACCGACTGCCGCCACGGAATCGGCATCGTCAAAATCGACCCCAAACCGGCTCACCGAACCGTTGTTCAGCGCCGCGGCCACCCGAATTCCCAATCGAAAAGGCCGCTCCGGACTCCCCAGCGCCGCGGCCGCTTCCAACTCGTCCACTGAGTCGACGTTGACCTCCATTGAATGCTGATGGCAGAACTCCAAGTCCGCCACGGACTTCACCGGACCGTTGAACAAAAGCTGCGACGGCTCAGCCCCCACCGACTGCGCCTGACGGATCTCCCGTCTTGAAACAACCTCTAATCGATATCCCACCTGCAGCACCCGGCGCTGGATCGCTGCCAAATAATTGGTCTTTACCGAGTAAGTCACTTCGCAGTTGGCATAGTGGGTCATTAGGCCATCGCGTAGTCCGTCCATCGCCCGCACAATTTGCGAAACGTCAATAATATAGAGAGGCGTACCGAACTCCCCGGCTAACGCGCGGGTAGTTCCGGCCTCGGCAAGGAGGCCGGTCTGCGTTACGATCTGGATCAAGTTTTACCGGCCCGCGTCACGCCTATGCCGAGGGCTAAGCAAAGGGTCGTAGAGAAGGGCTTATCCGTTATTGTATATAAATCGACTCCACGAAATCACTGGGAAACTCGTACTAGGAGTCGGAGATATGAAAACGCTGCTGGCGGAAACTTTCGAGCAGATCGTCGCGGCACAACAGGACCGGGTCCTGGCCGATACCGGTGAAGCGGAAGAGGCGGTGCAGGATACGTTCATGAAGTTTCACCGGCATTGGGAGCGGATGGAGGGAGATCCGGGGCCGGGGCTCTACCGGACGGCCGTTAACACTTGCTTAGATCGCAAGCGGGTTCCGCGGCGCAGCGAGGCGCTCGTGGAGATGGCCGACCTTCGGCCCGGGCCGGCGGAGTTAGCAGAGGTTCGGCAGCGCTGGCAACGGGTAAAAGTCGCGTTATCCCAATTGCCGGAGCAGGAACGGGCGGCGATTACGCTGCGCGACATTGAAGGGTTGACGACCGCGGAGGTGGCGGCGTTCTTAGGAACGACCGAGGGCACCGTGCGAAGCCAGATAGCGGCAGCGCGAATGAAGCTGCGGAGGTTGGTATGAGTTGCGGGAAATGGGACGAGGAGATCGCCCTCTGGGCGGGACAAGACGCCGTCAGCACGGAGTTTCTGGGCCATCTAAACGCCTGCCGCCGCTGCCGCGCCGAACTCGCAGCAATGATGGCCGCCATGGGGCAATGGACGGATTGGAACCCCGCTGGGAAGCAGCGGCCGGTCCGTTGGTGGTGGGGCGCGGCGGCGGCCGTCGTGCCGTTACTGCTCTGGGTCAGGTGGCCCCAGCCAGTGGCGGTCGAGCATTTGGTCCTCGCGATGCCAAGTGGGCCGGCCGCGCCACCTGCGGTCGAGCGGTCGGTAACGGTAAGGCCGGTAAAACGAGAAAACGCTGTAACCGTGAAGATATTCACGGACGACCCGGATGTTGTGATCTTATTACTAGGAGATGCGGAATGAAGTTACTACTGTTCGTTCTAATGAGTCTAACCCTTTGGGGACAATCTTCGGCCAAGGTAATCATGCTCAAGCAGATGAAGGCCGACTCAGCCAGCCTCATCGCCCAAGCGTTCGGCGACGGCAAAGTCACCGTCCAGCGAGATCCGCGAGCGCCGATGATCGTTCTCAGTGGCCCCCCGGACCTACTGACAGCGATCGAAAACGCCATCCAAAAAGCGGATGTCCCGGACAAACCAGCACTCAACGTGGAGCTGACTTTTTACGTCTTGGTGGCCGGGGATACCTCCGTGTCAACCGCACTACCCGAGGAACTGGCGGGAGTCGCCAAACAAGTAAAAGCGCTCTTCGGCCATCCCACACTCCGTCTACTCGATTCGATTCAGGTCCGCTCCCGCGACGGTAAGGGAGGAGAGGCCTCTGGAATGATGGGCAAAATGCAAGGAAGCCTCCCTAGTCAATACCAGCTTCGCTTCGCCGAAGTTAGCCTCTCAGGTGCCGAAAAATCTCGCACGGTCAGGTTGAATGCCCTTAAGTTCGGAACCAAAATTGCCATCGGAGCACAGTACCTCGATACCGGATTCAACACCGACGTCGACTTCCGCGAAGGTCAAAAAATAGTGATCGGCAAATCCAGCCTGGACTCGTCCGGCACGCCGTTCTTCGTCGTAGTTACCGGGAAAGTCGTAGACTAAGAAAACTTAGCGCAAACGTCGCGGAGTTTCTTGAACAAGGCAGGGGTCGACGTCAGAGCGTCGGCCTTTTCCTCGTATTCCAGCGCCAAATATCCGCGGTAATGATTAGCCACGAGCATCTTCGCCACCCGGTTCCAATCCGATTCCGCCGGGCCCTTCTCGTCCGTCACCATCGCCTTCACCTGCACATTCACCGCATGGGGAGCAATCATCTCAATCTGCTCGTAAACCCGCGTCTTGAAGTTCGCCGTATCCAGGTTGATCCCGACCCAGGGGCTGTTCACCTGTTTCACAATCTTGATGATGTTTTCGGCCTTATCCGTGATGCCACCATGGTTCTCGAGACCAAGAATCACGCCATGCTGACCCGCATACACAGCCGCCGGAGCCAGAATCTCCGCCACCCAATTGGAAGCATCGGCCTCGGAAGCACCCTTCGGAACCGCCCCGCCGAACACCCGAATGTGGCCAGCGCCCAGCTTAGCCGCCACGTCAATCCACCTCATCAAATTCGCCGTCTGCTCGTCGCGCGCCGAGCCCGCGGGCTTGGTCAGCTCGCTGCGAATCGAAATCGAGTAAATCTCGATCCCAGCCGTGTAAGCCGCCCGCTTCAACGGAATCAAAAAGCTGTTCTCCGTATTCGGAAACCAGTAGACCGTCATATCGACGCCATCGAGATTATTCTCTGCGGCGATCCGAACCAGGTCTTCATACTTCAACTTCCCGCTCTTCAACTCCTCTCGGAACGAGTAGGCGCAAAGCGCGGGCCGAAGACGGGACTTCAGCGGAGCGGAAAAGGCGGCCGGCGCGGTGGCGGCAGCGGCAAGAAGATGGCGGCGTGTAATCATGGCTTCGTCAAAGCATATCGCGAGAAGATGCGCGTCGTCGAGCCGTCATATTCCGCAAAGGCCTTAAAGTAGTCGCTCTGCGCCTTAATTTCACGGAACTGGGCGTCCGCCGTCGCCAGTTCCCGCAGATTCACGAAAAACTGGGTCGAGTCGCCTAGATCGAAGCGAGCCCGCTCGGCCTCCTCCAACTGCTTGGCCGTCAGCACTTCGTTTCGCACGACAGCAAGCGACTCAAACGCCGCCCGCACCGCGCTGACCGCATCCTGCACATCGGCCACCACCCGGTCGCGCGAGAACCGAAGTTCCGCGTCCAATTGAGCCAGCTTCGCCGTCTGTTGCACATTCTTGCCAATTGCCTTCCGGCGCTGCGCTGGCAGTTCAAAAATCAAGCCCGACTCGACGTTGTCCCCGACCTTCGTGCGGGATCCAACGCCCGCATCTTTCGAGTACTGGAAGAAAAAGTCCAACTGCGGGGCGATTTGATTGCCTGCGAAGCGGACCTCAACCTGCTGCTGTTGTCGCTTCAAAAGCAGGCCCCGAACCTCTGGCCGCTGCTGGATCGCAAACGCCAGATCCTCGCGAATCCGTGCCTCCTCCAGGTCGCCGGGCGGCTCCGGGATCGTCGGCAGTCGATCCGCCCCCACCCGCACCGGAGTCCCATCCGCCGCCCGCAGGAACAACGATAGCTCGATGGCGCGGTTCTGAAGATTCCGTTCGGCACCGACCACGGCGCCGCGGCGACGAAGAATCGTTTGGCGATTATCGGTCAATTCAATCGGGGCCACGCTGCCCAAGCGAACCGTTTCCGCAATCTGCTCATTCCGCGCTTCGGCCAGGTCCAGCAGCGCCGTAGCCACCCGCAATTGTTGACCCGCGGCGACCCACTCCCAATAGTCCTTCAGCGCTTCCTTAAAGTAAGTGAGCCGCGTCTTGTCCACTGTCGTTTCCGCCACATCCCGCTGAATTGCCGTCGTTTGCAAGCCCGTTCGACGAGCGTCAATAGCTCGATCCCGCAGCAAATTCGTCCGCAGGCCAACCCGATACTCGCCCGCCGATAGAGTAACTGACTTATCCCCCGCCGGCGAGAATTTCCCGCGGCCGAGTTTGTAGCCGCCATAGACGTCGGTCCCCCAAGCCTGCAGCGGCTGTTCCACTAAAGCGTCGAAAGTCTCGTTGCGATAGAACCCAAACTGCTCCACGTCGCCCTTGGCTTTGATCTTGGTATCGAACTCGCCCTTGGCCGAAAGCTGACCGCCTTCAGCGATCCGGCGCTCTTCGAGCACGGCCGCAAGCAATGGAAAATGCTGATTCACAGAGCGAAGCACCTCCTCCGGGGTCAACGGATCGAGGGCCAGGAAAGCGAACAAAGCGAAGTTCATTTCTTATCTTTGGATGCGTCTTTCGCGCTGCCGGGTTCGGCCATGGAGATGATCGGCGGGAAACCATTGAACTGGCGCCAAAGTTCGAAACCGAGCGGGACCTGGTTAAGCAAAACCCAACCATTCGCCCGCACGCCTTGCCGAAGGTAGGTCTTCGTGGGCCATGGCTCGTCGTTCGGGTCCGGTTTAATCAGCACCCGAAACTTACCCGCGCCGTTGTCGGTCGAATCGACCAGTTGAACGTGGCCGCCAAAGGTGCCCACGGCGATCGACGGCCAACCCGCAAACTGCAGCGCCGGCCAACCTTCAAACTGCAGCCGCACCGGGCGGCCCTCGCTGATCAACGGAACATCGTTGCCGTCAATCCAAAGCTCCACAACATCATGCGTCGTATTCGGCACCAGAATCGCGATCGGATCCCCAGCTTTGAGCAATTCGCCATTCTGCCGAGCGACCACCCGGAAGATCTTGCCGTCCACCGGAGCCATCACCCGTTGTGTATTCTGCCGGGCCAGCCGAACTTCCACCTTCGTCACTTCCGCCCGCGACTTGGCCACGTCGGATTCGGCCGACGCATGAGCACCCCAAGCCTCGTCAATCCGGGAGCCCGCGTCAGCATCCGTCCGCAACAGTTCGCTATCCAGCGACAACTTCTCGCTCTTGGCCGCATTCAACGAGTTAGTGGCCCGCTCCACATCGGCAACCTTCTGCGTATAATCCAGCTCAGCGAGTTCCACGTTGCGGGTCGAAGTCAGCCCCTTCTTCGCCAAGTTCGACTGCCGCTCCTGTTGCATCCTTGCCGTCATCAACGCGGCCTTCGCCGCTTCCAGCGACTGCTGCGCCGCACCAATTCGATCGATCGACATCTGCACCCGAGCCTTCGCCGCCGAAACCCCGGTCTTCTGGCTCATCTCTAGCGCCCGGATCCGATCCTCGATCGTCTTTACCCGGCGCACAGCCGCCACTTCGGTGCCCGTCATCTGATCCCTCTCCTGCGTGAGCCGCTCAATGATCGCCGGGTCGTTATCGGTGAGTTCCACAATCGGGTCGCCCTTCTTCACTGACGACCCCTCCACAACATGCCAACGCGCGATCCGGCCGTCCACCGGCGCCTCAATATTCTGCTGGCGCTCTTCCGGCGAAAAGGCCATCACCCGACCGGAGCCAGTCACGTTCTGCTGCCAAGGGGTAATGGTCAGCGCCAAGGCGACCACGAGGATCAGTACAACCAGAATTCCCGCTAAAACTCGCGTCGCGCGCGGCGCGTGAACCGCGTGAATCGCCAAATAGCTGGGTAGAGACTGCGAAGACGAACTCATGCGTGGACCTCCTGAAGATTAGAATCGCGAAGATTGCCACCCTCCAACACCGCAAGGCGATTGCAGCGGGCAAGCAAGTCCGGGCGCTCGGTGATGCAGATTAGCGTCCAGGAAGCGGCAGGGTCAAACAAGATGCGGCAAACCTCCTCCCGCTCCTGCACCCGATCAATCTGGTCAAGGGCGTCATCTAGTATCAGCATCCGCGGGTTCCCCGCAATCGCCCGAGCGATCATCAGGCGGCTGGCCTGCACTCGCGACAACGGCCGGCCGCTGGGATGCAGTTCGGTATTGATGCCCTGCGGCAACAACTGAATCTCATCCAGTAACCCGACCCGCTGCAGAAGCTCCCGGACCTGGTCATTCGATAGGTCCTGACCCAGTCGAACATTGTCGAGCAACGTTCCCGGGAAAATCTCGATCTCCCGAACCAGAGAAACGTGGCGACGAAGCTCCGCAAGCGGAAGGTCGCGCAAGTCAACTCCGTCCAAGGTCACCACCCCTGCTTCGGGCTCTCGCAGACCATAAAGCAGGTCCGCCAAAGTTGATTTGCCACAGCCATTATGACCCATCAAGCCAAGGCTTTGGCCGGCCGGAAGGTCAAAACTGCCAATGCTCAACTGCCGATACTTGAGTTGCCGGAACTGCAAACGCAACGGGCCGTTACCTGCAATGGTCCCTTCCCCGCCCTGCCTTTCCAGCGGTAGATCCACCACATTGCCAAGCTTATCCAGCGCGGCCAGCAGGTCGTAGTAAACCTCCAGGTGCTTGCCGAATTTGGTGAAGCCGCTCACCATCAAGGTCACCACCAACTCCGCGGCCACCAACTGACCAAGAGTCAGTTGCCGGGAAATCACCAGGTAACCGCCAATCCCGAGAAGGATCGAACTCGCAATCGCCTGCAACGCAAACGAACCGACAATCTGGCGCAATAGTAACGAAAAGTGCTTCTCGCGATACTCCAGATAATGTTCGAGCAAGTGGCGGGATTGCTCAATCGCATGAGAGGTCCCCCCCGGCGACTTAAACGCTATCAGGTGCGCGGCAATCTGTTCGAGCCACGCCTCCATCGCGTACTTGGCCTTCGACTCCTTGATCGCGGTGTACACCGCGCCCCGGCCAAGCACGAAAATGATGAACAACATCGAGACGATCAGCAGGAAGTCGTAGGCCAGCAGGATAGGATGATAAAGCGCCACCAGCACCATGCCGATGGCCGTCTGCATCAGAATCGTCAGACCGTCAATCAGCAGCGTGGCCGCCGCTTTCTGCACCGTCACCACGTCGAAAAACCGGTTGACGATCTCGGGGCCATGATAACGATCGAACGCCTCCGCATTTACGCAGAGCAGCCGATGGGTAAAATCCTGCGCCACCCGCGCAAAGACACTCCGCTGCAGCAGTTCAACCACATACGCCCGCAGCCCGTTCATCGCGGCCGAAAAACCCAGCGCCAGGAACACAAACAGCGTCAAAACCACGATCGGCTGCAAGACCGAGCCAAAAGCAACCGTGTTGACGAGCGACTGCACCGCCACCGGCACAACCAGCGACAGCAGCCCGATGACGATGGAATAAATGATGGCCACCCACAGCGTCGAGCGTTCCGCACGCAGCAGAGCCTTCAAACGCTGATAGGGCGTTAGGGTATGGTCGGCCAGCGACTTGAGTTCTTCGAGCGGCGCCGGCGGCAGAGGCACCAGCCAATCCACTTCGGTCGAAGCGTTCGCCACACCGAGCGCTTCCACCAGACTCGCCACCGGTATCCACTTCGTGGGGCTGGAGGAAAAGCCGAAACGAACGAGAGCTTTGCCAGGCTTAGCGTTGAAAATCGTGATCAGTTCGTGATCGCCGGAACAAACGGCGGTCCAAGGTAGGGCGGGTTCTACTGCGCGAAGTACGGCGCGGAGGGGGCGTCGGACGGAGAGTTGGGACTGCTGGGAGGACGAAGGAGAGTGATCCGACATGGGGTAACAAATGCAAACATTCAAATGTCTGCATACTTTAAGAATAGGGCTTACGGCCTCTTCCGTCAAGGACATTGACAAATACATTCATATGTATGAATATTTGAACATATACCATGCCCGTACGCGACATCGCATCCAGAGAGTTGGCCAAGCTGTTTGCCGTTTTTGCGCATCCGGATCGAGTGCGCATCATCGAGGAGTTGGGGGGCGGCGAAAAGGACGTGAATTCGATCCAGGCCGTACTCGGGGTCAGCCATTCCAGGACCTCCCAGAATCTGGCCATTTTGCGGACAAACCGGGTGGTAATTGAACGTAGGGATGGTAGACGCGTTTTTTATCGGCTAGCGCAGCCGGAACTGGCCAAGTGGGCGCTGGATGGCTTGCGGTTCATTGCAGGGGAAGCCGAGGCCTCTGGAGTGCGGATGACCGCCATCGAAGAGGCCCGGCAGATTTGGGAAGCGGAGCAGTCTGAAGAGTTACTTCTTGCCAATCGCGATTAGCTGGTTGCGATTGACGATATAAATCGACCCGTTGGCCGGCGACGGCGTCGAGTAGATCGAGCTACCAAGGTTCGTTTCAAACAACAGTTTTTTCGTCCGACCGGCTTGCATCACCACGACATCACCGTCTTCGTCGCCCAGGTAAACTTTACCGTCGATGATGATCGGCGATCCCCAAACTGCAGCCAGCATGTCATGCACCCAAACCTGGGCTCCGGTCTTGGCATCCACGCAGTGCAGGAAGCCGCTAAAGTCTGAGTAGTACAGCAGCCCATCTAAATAGGCCCCCGTCGAAATCGAACGGCGAATTTTGTCGTAGTGCCAAAACGCGCCGGTCTTGGTGATGTCGCCCCGCTTGGTCCCGTCGATCGCATACAAATGGCCAACGCCTTCTCCGTGTTCCGGATCCTGGC
>JAPKZA010000433.1:0-8478 GCA_026394015.1 Acidobacteriota bacterium | reverse complement strand
TGTAGATCACCCCGTCGACGATAATCGGGGTCGAAATCACCTCGTTCCGCGTCTTGGGCCAAACCGAGTCTTTGGGATTCATGTCGAACTCCCACAGTTTCTTCCCCGTTACCGCCTCATAACCGCGCAGCCATCCGTCCCCTTGGCCAATCACGGCCTGCATCACCCCACCGATCGTACCGACCGCGGCAGAGGACCATTGGCCATGCAGGATCCGGTCACCCACCGAGTTATCCTCCCAAACCAGCTTTCCCGTCTTCTTGTTAATCGCAATGATTGCCGGAGTTTTCGGAGAAGGGATATTCACGTGGCTTTCGTCCTGACCGTTCGAGGTCGACAGGATGATCAGGTCACCAATAATCACCGGCGACGAGTTCGACATGTTATGCGGCTGATTGCCCAACTCCTCCATCATGTCGTAGCGCCATAGGATATCGCCGTCTTTAGGTCCGGTAAACTTCTCGTCCTTGACGCCATCGTTACCGTTGGCCATGCCCTTAATGTCGGCCGCAATCAATTCGCTGCGATTCGACACGTAATAAATAATGCCGTTTTCGACGACCGGCGAGGAGCAGACGCCCTGGTAAGGCCAGTCGTTCACCCGGCCCGCCGCCAGCTTTTCATGCGTAATCTGCCAAAGAAACTCGCCGTCCGTCTCCCGGAACGCCATCAGCACCCCGCGGTCGCCGGCCTGTTTCGGATCCCGCAACCCTTCATTGTTGGTGCCCACCAGCACAACGCCATCGGCCACCACCGGATTCCCGTAACTCTGCGAACCCAGCGAGGACATCCAGCGGATGTTCTCTTTCTTGGCGTAATCAAACTTGTCCGGGACCCCCTTCATGGTAGAGACCATGTTACGATTGGCAGCCCCGCCCCACATAGCCCATTCTTTGTCATCAGCAAAGAGCGAGAAGACGCCTGCTACGAACAGAGATAGAAGAATTTTCGTACGCATATTAGTTCTTAGTTACCTTGATATTGTCGAGGGCTACTTCAACGGGGGCATCGGCATATAGGCCAGCGGCCCCTTCCAGATTGGCAAGCGCCGGAGGATCGACGCGCTCGACGGTCCACTCCGTCGGCTCGGTTTCGCCCCGCAGCCACACTTTGCCCTGCACCTTCACGCTCTTATCAGCCAGCGTCTCCACCCGCAGCTTCAGGGTGTACCAGGTGTCCCACTTCCACGGGTATTTCTTGCTCACGGTGCGGGCGGTTTCCGGCTGCCAGCTTTGCAGTTCCACCTTCTCGGCGTTGCCGAACAGAATCAGATTGTACCGCTGCGCCACCAAGCCCACATCGCCCATTTGTCGCCGCTTCTGGGTCGAACGGACATCACCCTGCACCGTGTAATTCGCCATGTTCGTATCGCCGAAGAAGACACGCGCGCGCTTGGTGGCCGGATTATCGGCGAGCTTCACCAGGATGTGTCCCTGACCCTCTTCCTGCCGTACTTCAAACTTCGTATTGCAATTCACCCACTCCATCGGCACCTTGCCGACGTCGACTTTTTCAAAATCCCACGCCCAGTTGAGCGGTGGAACAATCCGCGCCCGCGCCGTACCCGTCACCGAACCCACCGTGGCCTTGATCAAGCCCGCTTGGGCCACAAGGTCAGCCGAGGCCACCAGCTTGCCGGTATCCGAGATCAACCCCTTCAGCCCCTCCGTGACCCATGTCGCCTTCTCTTCCCGAATGAAGTTCCCACTGGCGTCAAAACTGCGAGCCCGGAAGTTGGCCGTCTGACCCGGCACCAGAATGAGTTCGGCCGGCACCACCTGCACAAAAGCAACCGCCGCGCCCGCCGGAGCGTTCTTCGGCGTTGGCAGCGGAACCGCCGGGCCTACCTGTTTTTTCCCGATCGCATACGTGGCTTTGGTCGTAACCAGAAACACGCGTCCTTGGCTCACCGCAACCGAACCGAGCACCTTCTCGCTATCCTCTTCGTTTTCACCCGGCTTGGCAAACGAAACCTCGCTCAATTTCTCTAACCGATCATTGTGCGGCTTCAGAATGAAAAACTTGCCGTTCTCGGTGCCAACGTAAAGCTTGCCGTCGGCCATCACCGGCGAGGCCCGCTGAATCGTTCCAATATTCTGCTTCCAAATCTGGCGACCCGTAATCACGTCAAACGCAAACACATTCGAGCCGTTGTCGATCTGAATCAGCCGATCTCCATCGATAATCGGCGAAGAAAACCCCAGCTGAAGCCCAGGGAAATAAAACTTCGCCTGTTCTTTCTTAATCGGCCCCTTCATCGTCGCATCCACGGCCGAGAACAGGCCCATTTCGCTCGTATCCAAATTCTCTTCGCTGTGCGTAATGTAGGCCGTCGTCCCGTTCATGACCACACCGGTATTGATACCCCGCTTGGAAACCTCATAGCGCCAAGCCGGAACCCCCGTCTGCGGTTGAATCGCGTGCGCATTCCCATCGCCGCCGCCCGCAATCAGCAGCCGGACGCCATTCACTTCCGCAATGTTGGTCGGCGAATAGGTCGTGTCGTAAGGCCGACCGCCGGGAGCGCTGATGTAAACCAACTCCCCGTTCTTGCGATCAAACGCGAAGAAACGATGGCCCGCCCGCGAGTATTGGCCCCAGCCCGTCGAAACCCCCGAAAGGATCACCAGATCCCCGTCCACGGCCGGAGACACCGTACGTCCCCCGTGCGTCGTCACAAAACCAAACTGTTCGGCCAACGGGCGCTCCCAAATCTGTTTGCCATCGCGGGAAAAAGCCGTCAGCGTGCCATGCACACTCAGGACGTAAACGTTGCCCGACACCGGGTCCACCGCCGGCGACGACCAAGCCACCCGATGCGGCGGAACGTCGCTCGAATAAAGATTAATCGGCCGCTGCCACAGGGCCTTCCCCGTGTCGGCGTTCAAGCAGACCAGCAGTTCCTGCAGCGTCTTACCCTTACCGAGACTCGTCAAAATGTAGATGTGATCGCCCTGCACGACCGGCGCCGAACGTCCCGCGACGTCCGCCTTCCACGCCAGGTTTTCACCCGCTGGCGACCACGTCGAAGGAAGGCTCTTTTCCGTGCTGGTGCCGTCCCGTTTCGGTCCGCGCCAATCCAGCCAATCCGCAGCGAAGAGGGTCGCCGCCAAGCCTAGCCCAAGCAGTAAACGATGCATAGTCACCTTCAATTCTATCCCTATCGGATCACTTCCCACGCAAGGTGTTCCAGCTCCGGCGCGATCAGCTTATTCCATGCCAACTGAACGGCGTTCGGGGAACCTGGCGTCGAGATAATCAGCTTCTTTCGATACACCCCCGCCGTCGCGCGCGACAGCATCGCCGCCGGGCCCACCACCTCGTAGCTCAGCATCCGAAACAGCTCTCCGAAGCCCGGAAGCGTCTTTTCGATCTTTCGGCTCAGCACGTCATAGGTGGTATCCCGCGGCGAAATCCCCGTCCCGCCGTTCCACAGCAGGATCCGCGCTTCCGAAGCCGCCAGTTCCTCCAATACAGCCGCCACCTGGTCCGGCTCGTCCTTGATCAACCGATACGCCACCGTCTCGTGCCCGGCCGCGGCGATCTCCCCGCGCAGCCAATGGGCGTTCGCGTCGGTCTCCTCCGTACGGGTATCGCTGACCGTAATCAGCGCAATTTTAACCGGCCCATTGGCGTGGGCCTTCTCACGATGCTCGTTGGTGCTTGCCGAAGCGGTGCTCATAGTATCAGGATAGCTGGGAGGACGACAATGCAACTTTTTCGCTTAGATGGTCGACGTGCGCTGGTCACCGGAGGTTCCCGCGGACTCGGCGCCGAGATCGCTGAAGGCTTGGCCGAAGCCGGCTGCGCGGTGCGGCTCCTCGCCCGCCGCGAACAATGGCTGACCCCCACCCTCGAAGCCTTTCGAGCCAAAGGCTACGACTGCGACGGCGGCCTCTGCGACGTCAGTGACCCCGACCAGGTCGACGCCGCCGTCGAACGCTTCGGACCGGTCGACATCCTCATCAATAACGCCGGTCTCTCCTGGGGGCAGCCCGCCGAAGAGGTCTCGATCGAGAAATGGCGCATGGTGATCGACACCAATCTCACCGGCGCCTTCCTCTTCGCCCAGGCCGCCGGGCGCCAGATGATCGCCCGCCGCAAGGGAGTCATCTTGAATATCGCCTCCATCGCCGGCATGCGGGGCTCCATGCCCCGCGGCATCCACGCCGCGGCCTACACCGCCAGCAAGGGCGGCTTAATCGCCCTGACCAAGGAACTGGCCGCCAAATGGGCTGTCTACGGCATCCGCGTCAACGCCCTGGCGCCAGGCTACTTCCCTTCCCGCATGACCGAGCGAATCCTGCCCCAAATGGAAGCCGACCTCCGCGAGCATGTCCCCCTCGGACGCGCCGGACGGACCGGCGAACTCAAAGGCGCCGCCATCTTCCTCGTCTCCGACGCCTCGAGCTACATCACCGGGCAGACGCTTGCCGTCGACGGGGGAGCCACCGCCGTAGGACTCTAGTCCTACAGTTTCGGCGCGCCCATCGCCAGCCGTTGCAGTGCGCCCCCGGCCAGGTCGAAATACAATCGGCCCGACTCGCGAACCGCGCCGAGACGGTCGTAGAACTGGATAGCCGGAGCGTTCCAGTCCAGTACGCTCCAATGCATCGCGCCGTAATGATGCTGCAGCGCGTAGTTCGCCGTGAACGCCATCATCAGCTTTCCCAGCCCCTGGCCCCGACTCCGCGCCCGCACGAAGACGTCCTCGACGTAGATCACCGGCGTGCCACTGTAGCTCGAAAAACGGTGCTGCAACATCAGGTAAGCCACCGGTTCGTCTTCCCAAAAACCCAGAAAAACTTCGGCAATCGAATCTTCGCCGAACACGTATCGTTCCATCGCCGCCGGGGTGATCGTCACCGCATCGGCCTTCCGTTCCGCCGTCGCCATCTCCCGAATCATCTGCAGGACCAGGTCCATGTCCGCCGACGTCGCGCGCCGCACCGTGAATTGTTCTGCCATAAGGATGTATCTAGAGTACTATGCGCATCCATTACTTTCGGGCCTACGACCCTGGTACAAAAACCCTAGAGCATCATTGCGAATAAAGTCGGCCGAACGCTACTATGATCGTGTCCCTACCCCATGCCATCTTTTAGATTTCCCATCGCCAACCTAGCCCTCCTCCTCGCAGTCTCGGCGACGGCCTCGGTCGCGGCCCCGCCCGGAGCCGCGACCGCCCATCCCAACAACGCGCTGCTGGCCATCGTCGGCCTACTCGGGCTCGCCGCTGCCGGGTTGGGGTGGATGGTGTGGGATACCCGTCGCCGGCTCGCGCAAGCCAATCAACAGCCCGCCGTGCCCGGCCGCGACGTGCTCAGTTCCGCCATCGTGCGGGACTCCTCGGACTCCATCTTCACCATCGACCCCGCCGGTTTAGTGCAAAGCATGAACCCCGCGGCCATTAAACAGTTTGGCTACACCCTCGATGAACTCAGCGGCAAAAACATCTCCGCCCTCATTCCGCCCCCCGCCCGCGGTCGCCAACGGTCCAATTACATGACCAACCCGGGTGCGCGAGAACTCTTCGGAGTCCGCCGCGATGGCACCCGCTTTCCCGTCGACGTCAAGCTCGACGAGTTGAACTTTTCCAACTGGAAACTGATGGGCCTCACCATCCGCGACATCACCGTTCGCCGCGCCGCCGAAAAAGAGTTGGAGCATCGCCTGGCCACCTCCGACGGCATCGTCAACCAAACCGGAGCGCTCGTGTTTGTCCTCAATCGCGATGGCGAAATTGAACGCATGAACCGGGCCTGTGAAGCCCTCCTCGATTTCTCGGGGGGCGAAGTAAAAGGGCAGTTCTTATGGGAAATCGTGGCCCTTCCCGCCCGCATGAGTGCCTTACGGTCCCAGCTCGAAGCCTATCTCCGCGGCCCCTTTCCGGCTCGCGCGGAATTGACCTTCGCCGCCCGCGACGGCCACGAATACATGATGAGTTGCGTCTTCACCGCCACTCTCGATGAACTCAGCACCATCGAATCCGTCATCGTGACCGCCCACGACATCAGCGCCCGAAAAGCCTTCGAGCAAACCCATCTCCGGACCGAGCGCATGGCCGCGGTCAGCCGATTGGCCGGCGGCGTCGCCCACGATTTCAACAACCTCCTCACCGCCATCACCGGCTATAGCGGCTTGGCCCTGCAGAGTCTCGAAATCGAAAGTCCCTTGCGCAAGGACATCGAACAGATCAAACAGGCCGGAGACCGCGGCGCAGCCTTAACCCGCCAGTTGCTCGCCCTCAGTGGACGACACCCGCGTCAACCTCGGCTCGTGAGTTTGAACGAGAGCCTGAAAAGCGCCGAACGCATGCTGCGGGTTCTCACCGGCGAGCCCGTCCAACTCGAAATCCACCAAGACCCCAAACTGCCGCCGATCCAAACCGACGTGGCCCAAACCGAAGAGGTGATTCTCCATCTAGCGGCCTTCCTGCGGGAGCAGATGCCCAAGGGCGGACGGCTGTCCCTACGGACTTCAGTGGAACTCGTCGAGAACTTCAATACCGACGCCGAACCGACGCTGCAACCCGGTTCCTACGTCGTCCTCACGCTCACCGATACCAGCCGAGGCCTTAGTCCAGAAGCAGTCTCCCATCTGTTCGAACCGTTTTTCCCGTCGCAGGAAACCACCCGTTCCAATGGCTTGGGGCTGGCCATGGTCGCCGGACTCATCAAACAAAACGGAGGGTCCATCGTCGTCGCGGTGACGCCGGGCACCGGCAACACAGTCCGAGTGTACTGGCCCAAAGCCGCCCGACCAGAGTTCCTCACCCCGGAACGGCCGCAACAGCTTTTCGTTGTCCCTAAGAAGATCGAAACCACCGGTTCGGAGACTGTCCTCATCGCCATGGACCGCGACGAAGAGCGAGCTCAAGTGCGCGCCATGGTCGAACCCGCCGGATACAAAGTGCTCGAAGCGCGCAGCGGGCTCCAAGCCATGGAAATCTCCCACAAACACGATGGGGTGATCGATCTGCTCCTGACCGACGTGGTCCTATCCCGCATGGCAGGCTCAGACTTAGTGCTCGGCGTGCGCGTAACCCGGCCTGGAATTCGAACTCTCTTCGTCAGCACCCGGTCCACCGCGGAGATCCTCGCCCAAGGACTCGCCACCACGGCCGTGGTGCGCCTCGACCCCGACACCCAGCCGGCTTCGCTCCTGACTCGAGTCCGCGAATCGCTCGATGCAAAATCCGTGGCGATCGGCCATTCCTAGCCCGTACGGAATAGTACAAAACGTCAGCAATTCGCCTGATTCGGACGCATCGAAACCAGCCATCCGCTGGTAGACTGATCTCCAGATATGGTTTCCGCGCTGCTCATCGCGTTCGCCTTCGCCGCGGCAGAAGGCTCAATTCCCTCAGCGCCGACCCGCCGGCGAGGCCTCCACCCGCGGAACCATGTGGCCCGCCGAAGCCAACGGCGACGGCCGAGCGGCGAATCGTCTCGCCCGCGAAGGTCGACTCGTGGTCTGCCAGAAGGGACCGTGGCGATACCACTGGGCGTCCCCCTCGGTCCATCTGCGGCAGTTAACCGAACAAGCCAGAAAGCAGAGCCGCCTACGTCCCCAATGAGCTAGGCGTTCATTCCGACAACCTCCGCCAACTCCTGAATGTAGTTCCGCGTCGTCCGAACTTGGGCCGACATATTCGCCGCCGCCGAAGCCGTCTCCTGGGCCGTAGCAGCGTTGGTCTGCGTCACCTGGTCCATCTTGCAGACCGCCTCGCTGATCTGCTCAATCCCGCGCCGCTGCTCTTCGCTCGCCCGGGCACCACTGGCGATCGCCGTAAAGGCATCGCTCGAACGTCGAACCATCGCCGAACCCCCGCTCACCTTCGACAACGTGCCTTCAATCAACTCCGCCGTCGTCTTGGCCGCCTCCGACGAACGATGCGCCAGCGAGCGAACCTCGTCCGCCACCACGCTAAACCCCGCCCCGGCCTCACCAGCCCGCGCTGCCTCCACCGCCGCGTTCAACGCCAAAATATTCGTCAAAAACGCAATCTCCTCCATCATCCGCAGGATCCCAGCCACCGGATCACTCGCCAGCGCCGCTTCGCTCGCCGCAACCTCCACCCCGCGAACCACCCGAGCCACCGGCCCCACCACGTAACGTTTGATCGTCTGGTTGACGAAGAACCCCGAAATCAGCAGCGTCGCCGCCAACACTCCCAAGCTCACGTTCCGCTGCCAAGCCGAGTTTCGCTCAAGCGATTGCAACTCGGCCTGTCAGTCCTTCGACGCCTGCTCCGCCAGCTTTTGCCGTCCGATCTTCGTGGATTCGATCTGACCAGCCAGCGTCTGACTCCTCTGCTGTAACTCCGGAGTAAGATTACCCTTGGCCCGCATCATAGCCCCGTAAGTGGCCTTCCCGTCGGCGGCAACCCGCTGCTAAAACCTATTAGCCCAAAAACCTGCTGGCGCTCAGCAGTTCAAAGAACCGCTCCACATCCTGCGGCCTGGTATGGATATG
>JAPKZA010000144.1 GCA_026394015.1 Acidobacteriota bacterium | reverse complement strand
CGGCGGAAGTCGCCCTCCGGGCTCCCCCCGCCGCCCCGGAACCCATTGTGTCTTTCATCTCTTCTGCCATTCCTATTAGTCTCCTTGGATCTCGATCATTAAGCCAACCTTGTGTCCAAGAAAACCGGGTCCCCTATACGAGTTGCTGGCCGTGTCGGACTATTCGCAGCCGCAGCCGGCAGAGGAACGCGAATGGGTCGATGCGCCCGCTGTAGGTGGCGAACTGCTATGAGGCGCGGCGACGTTTACCTGGTGTCGCTCGACCCGACTGTGGTGCATGAGCAAAGCGGTAGCCGTCCCGTCCTTGTCATATCGCCCGCCGAGTTCAACGAAGCCACCAAGCTGCCGGTGATTCTGCCGATCGCCAACGGCGGCGAGCTCGCCCGCCGCCTGGGTTTCGCGGTGCCCGTAACCGGCATCAAGACCACCGGCGTCGTTCGCTGCGATCAACAGCGCGTAATCGACCTGGCCGCCCGCCGCGCTTGCAAGGTGGATACCCTGCCAGAGCCCATCATGGACGAAGTGCTGGCGAAAGTCGCTACGCTTTTCGAGTAGGAAAAGCATGAGCATGAATGCATGTCGCCGACTGGCAGCGAAGATGGAGCAGCACATGCAACAACTTTCTGCCCAAGGCGTCAACGACGCAGACTGTGGCTCTCGCAAACCCCGAAGTTGCTGATAAATTGGGGGTGCCTTTCTTCCTTCGATTCCCTTGTTCGCCATTTCTCGGTGGTCCTTACTACGGCTTTCGTGGTCGTGAAATCCTCGCAAAACTGCATCACCCTGCAAGGCTCGCATTATTCTCAGGCGACCGTCGGGCTCAACATCGCTGTGAACCCAGTTCAGTTACTATCTGCACGGATGTCCGTGCAGACAATAACTGAACATCACCCAAGGTGTGAGGGACGACGGATTATCTCGAAAGCCGGCGGCGGCGGACTCCAACCTCTCTCGCGCTCGCTGCATGCCTCTGGTGCCCCGGACTTCGTCATACGCTTCGTCGAAACCACTTTCTCGATTCTCGAAACCGGCGCAATCCACGAAAGTGCCGCTGTCTTCACGTTCTCCCGCGAAGACCTCGTCCCGCCGATGTTCCTCCGTGTCACCGAAGAATGCACGATGCATCGCCAATCCTATCCGCACTTCTTTTACTACCTCGACCGCCACATTGAAGTGGACTCCGGCTCCCATGGCCCACTCGCCCACACTCTCGTCGCTGAACTTTGCGGCGGCGATCCTGCGCGCCTTCGCGAAGCCGAAGCTGCCGCGTGCCGTGCCCTCGAAGCCCGGCTCGCCCTCTGGGACGTCATTCTCTCCAGTCTATGACGCCCGACCGCCTCGGCTCCGAATAGGTGGCCCACGCGTCTCGCCAGATCAAAGGCATCATCGTTCCCGCCCACCGCCCTTTGACACTTTAGACTTCGGACGACCGGAGACGGTAAATACTGGATTCGGCATGGGATCGGATGTGTGGAATGCTATGCATACCGGAAGCGAGGGACCCAATCGGGATAGGGGGAAGCCTCCCGGCTCCTCCCCTCCCACACCACCGGACATGCGGGTCCGCATCCGGCGGTTCGGCGGGTTAAGCGATTGCCCGCCAGTTAGGCTCGGAATCCCGAGCGAGTCGAAGTAAGCATTGGACAGCGCCAACGCAAGAGCCGGTGAGTTGGCGATTCGCCAAGGGCCGTGAGAACTGCCCACCGTTTGCGCGGCAAGCTCTGTCCCCACTCCCCGTCGGCGAAGTTCGCCAAACCGGACCCGGCTCCG
>JAPKZA010000251.1:34069-38219 GCA_026394015.1 Acidobacteriota bacterium | reverse complement strand
TAGCCGGATTATGTGCAGCTCAATTGATCGTGGATAAAAGTGCCGCACCGTCCCGCAGGTCTCAGGCTGCGAACCAATGCGGCGAACTGTACATAATCATCGACTGCGCATAATTTCTGTTATGTACACGTTTACATAAGAGGAAGAATTGGATCCACGTGGGGAGCGTGGAGGCGGGCCTCGGGTGGCGGTGATCTTGTCGGTGGTAGAGAGTTGCCGGAGGATGGGGATTCCGGTGCGGCAATATTTGCTCAGCGTGTTGCCGTGGATAGCGGATCGGAAGGTGAGCGAGGTGGATGAGCTGACCCCGTCGGTTTGGTTGCGGCGGAAAAGGGCCTAGCTGAGTTTAAGGAAATCCACAAGGCTGGGGTTGGCCGAATGCTTACGTTCCTACGCCATTTCAATGTCCTGGCTAATCGCTCTATTGGCCGGTTTTCAGGTGACCATCATTGGCCAAGTTTGGCTGGCCGCTGAGGACTACGTCCGACTGCTCACAGCGCGGTGCACTTTCATCAGAAGATCCACCTCGCTTGCAGGCATTCCCACTTTTCGAGCGATGTCGCCTGCCCGCTCTCCGCGCTGCGCCAGACGAATGATTGCCGTTCGCTTTCCCTGGCTGGGCCCAATTCCCGAAGGCAGTACCGAGTGCGCGGGGTACTGAACCGAATGATCAATTTGCTTCAGTTGCTGACCCAATTCACCCAACTGCGATTCGAGCAGGTTAAACCGAACCTCCGAATCGTCCGAATTGGCTTCGATACTCGCCAATCGCTTTTTGCAATGATTCTCTACTCGGCGCAAGTCGCCTTTGGCCAACACGAAGAGTCCGACACAGAGCGAAAGCGCCACCGTCAGCAACACGCACACCGACAGGGCTTCCGAGGATTGAATAGTTATCATGTATGGTTCCTTAGTCCAACGAACGGATCCTTTCCGCCCGACTCACTATTTGATGGATGCGTATCCCGTAGTTACCTTCCACGACGACTACTTCGCCGCGCGCGATTACGCAGTTATTTACAATCACCTCAACTGGCTCGCTGACATTTCGATTTAGCTCTACGATCGATCCAGTCGTCAGTTTTATGACTTCTTTCAAAGGAAGTTGTGCCCGGCCAAATGAAACGCTCACCGGCATCTCTACATCCATCAAGAGGTCCATCTTGGAGTTGGCCGACGGCGTGCTCTCGCGGGGTCTATCGACACTCACTTCGGACTCTTTCCCGGCTGGCGAGGCCGAGGATGACTGAGGCTTTTCGTCTTCGCCGCTGGCGAGCAGACGCATTAACGGCTCTCCGACTCCGAAGTACAGAGTTACCTCAACGCCTTCCGGATCCACGGCTCGGAGCTCGATGATCTTTCCCTTCGTCGGAACACTAGTCTCCTCGGCCCCTTTCGCTAATCCGACTTCTTTGCCGACTTGACTGCCAACTGCCCTGGCAACTCCGGAGAGGGCCTGAGTGAGAATCTCGACGTAAGTGCTTAGGATATCCGCGTCACTGGCCTCATCGATCCCGGCAGCCTTCAGAGCAGACGCCCCGATCGTTTTCCAACACAGCGGACCCACCATGACCCGAAATAAGGGATCGGCGTGAATGGTGAGCCGCTGTCCCCAGATATGAAGTTCCTTTTCTTCGGAGGGTTTTTCGGCGGAGACGGCCTCTTTAGACTCAATTGTCCACGACTGTCCGAGCATTCCTTCGAGAGTTACGCTGAGTTGCTTTGTGAACTCTTCTGCAAGAAGCTGGTCTGGCGTTGCCATGTCTATTTCCTATTGGTTTCCAAGCAATCTAAAGGCCGCCATTCAAGGGCCACTTCTTCTCGAGGTAAGAACGAAGGCGAAGAATCGCTTGGGACTTCAACTGGGAGACTCGGGATTCATGGAGCTTGACCACCTTGGCGATCTCCCGCAAAGTTAGCTCCTCGTGATAATAGAGACTCAGCACGGTTCGTTCGACGTAGGGCATTCGCTCGATGGCTTCGGTGAGAAGACGTTCCAATTCAGAACGCTCAAGCAAACGGGACGGCCAGTTTTCTTCGTTGTCGGAAACGAATCGCAACAAGTCGCGCCCCTCCTCCTCATTTCCAGAACCCTCCAGACTACCAAGGTTAATCCCTCGCACGTCGATGAGCCACTCGTGGTACTCCTCGGTGGAAAGATTGAGTTCGGCCGCGATTTCTTCCTCTCCCGGGGATCGCTTCAGTTTTTGCTCCAGTACTCGGATGGTCGCTTCGATCTGTTTGACCCTCTTCCGCTGCTGGCGCGGGGCCCAATCCATGCCACGCAGGCTATCGAGAATTGCCCCCCGAATCTTGTACTCAGCGTAGGTCTTCAACTTGACGTTCATCTTGGAATCGAAGTTATCGATCGCGGAGATCAGTCCAACGATTCCAGTCGAGATCAAATCATCCAGACTCACACTGCCCGGCAGCCTTTCGTGAATCCGTCGCGCGATTAGCCGCACCTGCGGTAGGTGATCTAGGATAAGCCGCTCCCGATCGTCAGTCAGTTTTTCGGCGGTCGCGAATTGGGCGTTCATAGCGAAACCAAGCTCCTCGCTGATAGTTGGCCAACCGACGCTACTGCATTGGCTGCAGAGGGGCGTTCGACGTGCGATATAACGGATCCCTCCTCGATCGAGGCATACCCGAACTTCAACAGGTCCACCAACAGCTCAGGCGTCGCCGCCACCATACCCTCAGGAATCCGCCTTCCGTTGGCGATCCAAGACAGAGGGAGGTTGGTCATTTTCGCCAAGGACCATGCTGGACCGAAACAGAGCGATTCGTCCGCGCGGGTGAGCAGCAAGTGGGTAGGGTGGCACACCCGAAACGTGTTCCAAAACCGTGTGAGTTCGGCAAAGCGCAACGTGCACGGCAGCACAAGGTGGCGTTCAATCGTCGCAGAGGCGCCGAGACCAAGCCCAAGCACGGCCAACTCCCCACTGTCCTGACGGGAAAGCCCGGGTGAATCGATCAGAACGAGTCCTGGTGTACGTGCTCGACCAAGAACTTCGACCAAAGCTTCAGGCCCACTGAGCCGTTGATACGGAACGCCGAGCAACGCACAAATCGTCTGCAACTGGTCTCCACCTCCAATGCTTTGGTCGTCGAGATCCAAAATCTGGAGCGGTCGGCCCTTGGCAAGTCCCTCCCTGACCGCCAACTTCGCGATGGTGGCGGTCTTTCCAGCGCCGGGGGGACCAACCAGCGCGACGACTTGCAAGTATTCTCTGATCGGAGCGGGGCTCGGAGCTAGCCCGCGAACCAAAAGCTCACTCAGTAAGATCCACGGCCGTGCCGGGTCAAAACTGACCGCACCGCGCATCAGCTCAATTCCAACTTGCTTTGTGAGATCCCAAATGTGTTTACTCTGCACTTCTCTCTCTGCCAGGAAACCGTATAGTTGGTCCAACACGCTCCGAATCTCTTCCGAACGGGAAAGTTCTTCCGTCGGCGGAGCCTCCATCATGCGAGAGAGCGCTCGCAACTCACGGCGTATTTTTCCGCTGTCTTCGGCGGTTGCCGTCGAATTGGGCTGAATTCTGGGCATCGAGACGGTCGCTCGCTCCGGTCGTTTGCGGGCCGGCTGTTCTTTCAGGGCCGGCTCCGGAAACGGCGGAGGCGGTGCGGAAGGACTGGCGAGCGTTGTCGTATTAAGCGGTGAGGCGAAGACGACCTCATAGAGACCGAGATGGCGCGTCTCAGGGCTCGTCCGCTTCGAGTGGACAAGCATAGCCTCATCCCCAAACTCTCCTAGAGCGCGAAGCATCGCTTCTTCAACCGACTCGACGAAATATGTCTTTATGCGCATTTTGATTCCATTGGGGCTAGTTCATTCGGATCACACCCTGGGCCAATACCTTAATGCCCGGGGGGACCTCGCTGTGAGAGAGAACCGTGAGATTGGGCAAGGCGCCCTCGGTGATCTGTCTCAGGAAGTAGCGATTGCTGCTTCCGGTTAGAGTGACCACCGGACCATCGTGCGATCCAATGACAACGCGGAATCGCTCCAGAATTTCCTGAATGCGTCGCGGGGGAAGGTTTAGCAGGGAGTTGCCCTCACCGTGCTCGATGCTGCCGTCGAGCAACGATTCAAGGGACGGGTCGACCAGATATGCATGCAATTCGGCGTTGGCGTTTACATACG
>JAPKZA010000251.1:0-34032 GCA_026394015.1 Acidobacteriota bacterium | reverse complement strand
ACGTACTCCGTCAGCAGGATCGGATTCTTCGTGATGGCGGCTGCTTCGCCCATTGCCTCAAGGATCGAAGCGCCGTCGCGGATCGAGACCCTCTCGCGAAGTAAGTTTTGGAGAACTCTCTGCACGCTAGCCAAAGAGAGCAATTTGGGGACCAAATCCTCAACGACCTTTGGATTGTCCTCGGCGACGCGATCAAGAAGCTTCTTTGCGTCTTGACGGGAAAAGATTTCGTGAGCAAACCGCCGAATGCTCTCCGCCAAATGGGTAGCCATCACACTTACGGCGTCAACCACCGTATAACCGGCCGCCCTGGCTTCCTCGGCCTTCTCGGCAGGAATCCACAGGGCTGGAATCCCAAATGCGGGTTCCTTTGTGGGAATTCCGTCCAATTTGGGACAGTCACGCGATGCCGGGATGGCCATCTCCATCCCGGCGGGGGCTTCGCAGCGGCCAATTTCAATCCCTTTCAAGGAAATAATATATTCGCGGGACTTTAACTGGAGATTGTCGGTTACCCGCACGGCTGGAAGCAGGTAACCGAGATCAGAAGCCAATTGCCGCCGGATACCGGCGATGCGACGCAAGAGCGGCGATTGGGCGCCTCCCTCTACCAGCCGTACCAGACCAAGCCCCATCTCGACTGCGAGCAACTCGACCTTCAAGAGAGACTCTAAGTTCTCCCGCTGCGGTACGCTGCCTGCCTCAGGCCCGACCTTCTCCTTATCTTCGGAAGCTCTAGCTCCCTTCTTCAGCCGCCAACCAACAGCCCCAGAAATACCGCCCAGCACCAAGAAAGGAATCGTCGGCATACCCGGAAACATCGACATCGCCATCAAGACCCCAGCCGACAGTAGCAGCGGTTCGGGATTGCTGAACACTTGCTTCTGAATATCCTGACCGAGCTTTTTGTCCGATCCGGTGCGTGTAATGATTAGGGCGCCGCAAACTGAAATCATCAGGGCAGGAATCACGGTGACCAACCCATCACCAATCGTCAAAATCGTGTAAGTCTGGAGAGCCTTCTTGAGATCCATCCCATGTTGGATCACCCCGATCAGGAAACCTGCCAGGATATTGATTACCGTGATGAGAATGCTCGCCACCGCATCCCGTTGAGTAAAGCGCGAAGCCCCGTCCATGGCTCCGTAGAACTCCGCCTCTGCGGAAAGTTCCTTTCTGCGCCTGCGAGCCTCTGCTTCATCAATCAATCCTCCATTGAGGTCAGAATCGATCGACATTTGCTTGCCAGGCAGCGCGTCGAGCGTGAAACGCGCTGTGACTTCCGAAATGCGAACCGCTCCATGATTGATGACCACATACTGAATCGCGATCAAGACGAGGAAAATGACGAGCCCGATGACGTAGTTACCTCCCACAACGAAGTTCCCGAACGCTTCGATCACGTCGCCTGCGGCGGCGGTACCGGAATTCCCATTTAACAGGATGAGCCGGGAGGACGAGATATTCAGGGCAAGCCGAAACAAGGTCATCAACAACAGCGCAGTCGGAAAGACATTGAACTCAGCAGGCTTGTTGATGTAGATCGAAACAAGCAAAAGAACCACAGAAAGAGTGATGTTTGCGCTAATCAATAGGTCAAGCACGACGGCCGGCACGGGTGTAATCATGGCCAGGACGATCCCCAACACCGTCAGGGGAACCGCCGCATCGCGCCAGGAGAAAGTACTGAGCATTTCGAGAACGCTACCTTCTGCGCTCACTTTGGGGGTTCCCCCGGAGACGGCCCGAGCGGTGCGAGCGGCCGGATTCCCCGACGGTTCGGTCGGGCTGGGGTTGGGTGGAGCAATCGGGGTAGTAAGGGATGCCATGTTCAGTGAGAATTCCTAAGCACTTGCAGTTCCAGGAAGCCGCCCGCCCAGAACTTTGTAAAGATAGGCCAATATCTCTGCCACCGCTCGGTAAAGATGCGGGGGAATCTCCTGGCCCACGTCGACGGCAGCGTAGAGGGCACGGGCGAGAGGAGGGTTTTCAACGATCGGAATCTCATTGGCCATGGCAATTTCACGGATCCGACGCGCGAGGTAGTTTTTCCCCTTGGCGACGACTTTTGGCGCGCCAGAGCCACCAAGTTCGTACCGAACGGCCACGGAATAGTGTGTCGGGTTCACAATAATTGCCGACGCTTTAGGGACATTCGTAATCATTTGGCGCCGCGAGTTGTCGCGCTGCATCTTGCGCAACTTCGCTTTAAGCTGTGGGTTGCCTTCTGATTCCTTATGCTCGTCCTTGAGATCCTGCTTGGTCATCATGAGTTGCTTCGTGTAGCGACTCTGTTGGCGATACCAATCGATGACACCGACGATGAGGAACACGAAAGTCGCTTTGTACATTAAGTCTTCGAGGATTGCGAAAATCGTAAACTCGCCGCTGGCGATCGACTGGTAAGGAAGATGCAGCAGACTGAGAGCGTTAGATTCCACGAGGAGATAAATCGCCCCCAGAAACACCGGAAGTAGAACACTTGCTTGCAGCGCGCTCGCGATATTTTGCCGAGGCATCTCCTTTATTCGGGATAGCGGATTGAGCTTTGAAAACTGAGGTGCTAGTTTCTTTCCCGACATGCCTAGTTGAGAGACGGTCAATTGGGCGGCGATCGCCGCGAAGGTAAGCACCGAGCCAAGCCCTAGAATGGGCAGGAGGTAGGGAAGCAGGCCTCTTTGAACCAACTCCGGGAGCGCTTCCCGCTGCACTTCCTTTATTGAAAACGACTCTTGGATCCAGCCGTAGACGAAGGTGCGGCAGCCGATTCAAAGCCGATCACCAAACTGGATCAAGAGGATAAAGAACGCTGTAAATTGAATCGCGGCGGTAAACTCCTTGCTGACGACATAATTACCGTCTTCGCGGGTTTTGAGGAGCTTTCTGGCTGAGGGTTTCTCGCTGCGATTGCCGTCCGCCATTTAGCCCCCCCCCTTCACCAAAAACGAGCCAATGAAGCGGAACGTAGTCTCGGCTGACGCCTCCACCCCGACAGGCAAAGTCTGGAACGCTAGGGCAAGCCCAGCCAAACTGAGCAACATTTTAAGCGGAAATGAAAGGTTCAAGAGCTGCATCTGCGGCTGCAGCCGCGAGAGAAGAGCCATTGCCACATCGACCAGCACCAGTACTCCGACGATGGGAGCGGCCACTCGAAAGCCACGCGAGAACATTTCCCCGCTGATTGAGATGACGTTTGAAGCCGTAGAAGCCTTCGCGACAAATGCGCCCGGAGGATAGGCATCGAAAGAAGCAACAACCGCCTTTAGTAGGATTCGGTCCAATCCGAGAGTCAAAAAGAACAACGATGCACCGAGGACGAGAATGACCTGAAGAACGGAGGAATCCGCTTCCGAGGTCGGATCAATCGTCGAGGCGTAGGAATAGCCCGCCTGAACACTTAGAATCTGGGCACCGATCAAGACGCCTTCGTGGAGAAACTGAATCGAGAGCCCGAACACAAGGCCGAGGCTCACTTCGGAGACCATCAGGGCGAGAGCACCCGAAAGGGTTGCCGGCACAGCCAGCCCAGAAGGAGTCAGCGGAAAAACCAACCAACTTAGGAGGACGACGAGGCCAATTCTCGTCGGGTCCAACGCCGACTTGAGGCCCGGAACCGGAACAAAGGCAAAGATCCCGCCCACCCGAAAGAGGGTGAGGAGAAAGTGAAGAAAGAACCCATGCGGAAGGATCAAGTCACGCGCCCCCAAGCTTGGCCCCCAGTTCGTGAGATTATCCGGCATACTTTTCCAGATGACCAAGAATCGAGACAGCGTACTCCGTGATGCGGTACAGCATCCAGGGGAGGAAGACGAATAGCGCGAGGAGAAAGGCCGCTAAGCGGGGCACCGTCCCGAACGCGGAGTCCTGAATCGACGTCACGATCTGGAGCAAGCTGATGAGGATGCCGGCGACGAAGCCGACTCCGAGCAATGGTAGACACAACCAGAAGCACTGCATGAAGGCTTGGCGGATGGTTTCGATAGCGAGTGAAGTAGTCATTGGAAAGCTGCCACCTCAATAGAAAGATTTGACCAGCGAACCGACCACGAGATTCCAGCCATCGATCAAGACGAACAGCATGATTTTGAACGGCGCTGAGACCATCACCGGTGGGAGTTGAACGATCCCGACGGAAAGCGTAACGGAGGCGACCAAGATATCGATCACTAAAAACGGAAGGAAAAGCATTGCCCCTATTTGAAAACCTGTTTTCAACTCGCTAAGGACGTAGGCGGGACATAATATCTTCAAGTCCAAGTCCTCAGGCTTCGCAGGTGCGGGTGATTTTGATATTTCGAGCAACGTCTTGACGTCTTTTTCACGAACGTAGCGAATCAAGAATGCTTTCAACGGGACTTGCCCCGCTGCCGCGGCTTCACTTAACGACATCTGACCTGACTCGTAGGGCTTCCACGCCTTTTCTTGGACCTCCGAAAGCACTGGGTTCATGATCAGCACGGTCAAGAACAATCCGAGGCCGACGAGAACCGGATTCGAAGGAGCAGTTTGGGTTCCAATTGCCTGACGGAGGAAATGGAGTACCAACGTAATGCGAAGGAACGGAGTCAGCGACATGACTACGGCCGGAAGCACTGTTAGCCCAGTGAACATCAGGACGATCTGCATGGGTAGGCCCACGGCTTCCTCTGTCGATTTCGCTTTCGCCGCCTTCCCGGGAAGTTCCACTTTGAACTCCGTGTTGGGTCGGGGTGCGGCCGTTAGGCTTGGAATACAGAGGAGTCCCAAGAGTCCGAAGATTGCGATGGCGCCGCGCGTACGCCCTAGCAGGGTCATCGGACACCTCCGGCGACTTGGCTAAGATGCCTTTCGTCATAAGGGATGGGGATGGGAACGACTCCCTGATTAGAGACGGCGATCAGCATGGGTTGATCGTTCACTTGAATGAGGTGAAGAGCGCACTCCGAAGACAGGGCCAGCCGTTCCAAGGAGCGAAGCTGCTTTACTTTTGTCTCCCGTTGCCATATTGATCGGGCCGGCCGTTCCAGATGACCCCATCTCCTGAGTAGCCATAGCGTGCCCCCCAGGAGTCCAAAGGTGATTGCCAGGGCCGCAACGAACTTGAAGAATTCCATGCTGGTTACTCTTGCAAGTTGAAGTCCGTTATCCGAACCCCCATTGTGGACTCGATAATTACGATTTCGCCGAAGGCCACGAGCGCGTCGCCGGCGAGAATATCGATATTCTCGCCGGCCGAACGCCTCATTTTGATTACACTTCCGGGGGCTAGGTTCAATATGTCTCGAACCGTCATCACCTTTCGATCGAGCTCAACTACGATCTCAAGAGGAATGTCTGCGCAGTGGCCTAACTCTTCAAGAATGCTCATAATGGTATTTCAATTTGGAACTAACGTTTCAAATTGATCGTCTCTTGACTAATCTCGTCTACCGTTGTGATCACCCTTGTATTCGCTTGATAGCCGCGTTGGAGAACGATCAAATTGGTGAACTCCTTCGCTATGTCGACGGTCGAGTTCTCGACAGCGCCTCCAATAATCGTGCCCCGTCCGCCTGTGCCGGGCGTCCCGACGGCGGGGGTCGCACTCCGGGCGCTCAACTGGTAAGAATTGTTGCCGACCGAGATCAGCGATTCCGGATTCCGGATTGAGGCCATGGCCAATTGGCCAACGACGACTTGCTCACCGTTGGAATACTGTGCGAGCATTACGCCTCCGTCGCCAAGCCCGACGCGAACCAACTGGGCGGCGGGCGACCCGTTCTGGCCCAGAGCCGAAATTGCCGACGGTTGTGCGAATTGCGTTAATCGGGGGGTACTACCGTTGAACATGTTGAAGGTTACGTCCATCTGAGCGGCTCCGCTATTTAGTCCGGTGATACTCAAGGCGGGGAATGGCCCCACTGCCGACGGGCTCGTTAGGACGCCGTTGGGCCCAAACGTTACGGTGCCGGTTACCGGAACGATAGGAGTTGCAACGTCAGCATCCGGTACAGAGTACGAGTAGCTCCATTCGCCTGGATTCGCCGTTTTCGTCATCTGAATGGTCAAGACGTGGGAGACGCCGAGAGAGTCGTAGGTCTCCACGGAGGAGGAGAACGTATCGGCAGGAGGCCCGGCCGTCGCCCGCGCATTGAGATTCATATCGAAGGTGATTTGGCTGGTGGAGGTCGCCGACCGCAGGGAGCCAACCGGGACCGTAATGTCGCCGACAGGCAGGTTCGTGTTGATGACGCCGGTCGGCGATGCCCACCCTTGGACGCGTTCCCCTGTCGCGGTGAGGAGTGAGCCGTTGCGGTCTACCTGCAGGTTCCCACCTCGCCCGTAGATCGTTGCGTTCGCTTTTGATCGCAGGACCAAGAATCCGTCACCTTGGATGGCGGCGTCGAGGGGCCCGTTACTCGATTGGATCGCCCCTTGCGAGAACTGACGTAGAGTAATCGGCCGAGCTACGCCAAAACCAACTTGAGTCTCGCCTAGACCAGCGCCCAACGACTGCGTGACCAGATCGTAAAACGAAACGACACTGGCTTTGAAGCCGGGGGTATTCAGGTTGGCGAGGTTGTTGCCGACCACGTCGACTGCGGTTGAATGCGCTGCGAGGGCGGATAATGCAGTAGAAAATGAAGTAAACATAGGGGCTCCAGAATTCGATCAATAGTAACTAAGCGGCCGGGGGCGTGACTTTCGCCGATTGCATGAGATCTTTGATTGCGGCGATGTCCTGCCGCATCCCAAGGCTTTGCTCGAGGTCGGTAAACTGCGCCAACTGACTGAGAAACGCTACTCCGTCTTGCGGACTGAGCGGATTTTGGTTCTTTATCTGGGCGACCAGCAATTGAAGAAACGTTTCCTTGTTGGCCAAGGGGTCGGTTGGTGGAAGCTTGACCTGGCCCGTATTGGGGGCGGGGCTAGCGGCGCCGACGTTTGTCGTACTTTTTAAATCTGGGATCATCAATCTACTCCTTAGGGTTCCGTCGTTACCAGTTCAAGAAATTACTGAACCGGCTTTTCGTCTCACTCTGGCGACGAGTTCGCTCTTGGTGATTTCGCTGTTGTTCTTGCCGCTGGTCCCGCTCATGTTGACGGCGTTGCCCGTCGGCGTTCGTGTTTCCGCTGCCTTCTCCCTGCATCGCTTCGATCGATTGGAGGGGACGTATCTCCGGTTCTGGGGAGGTGTGGATAGCGGCAAAGCGGACCTTCTCGGCCTCGATGCCCTGTGGCCGCAACCGCTCGGTAAGACCTGCCCACTCCGACTGGGCCCGACTAGCCAGCCCCTCGCCGGTTCCTTGCAATCGCATCTGAATTTCGTCCCCGCGTTGACGCAGTTGCAGCCGTACCTCCCCGGCCCCTGAATCATTCGGCAAGCCGAGATCTCCCTGAGAGATTCGAAGATCGAGGTTCACTGGACTGGACCTGGTCGCCTCGCCTGGATCCGCCATCGCAGCATCGACCTCAGTGGCGAACGAGACCGGCGCAGAGCGATTCTCGATCGATCGGGTTCCCGACTCCTGGGAATGCCGATGCCCAACGGGGAAGAATCCGGTATTCGTTCCGGATGCGTCCGAAGCGTCACCTAGTCTCGTAGAGTTGCCCTCGAGAAGTGTCTCCGCCTCCTTCGAGGGTTTACCTTCTCTCCCTTTAGGTTGTTCTTGGGTCTCACTCTGGGAGCCCTCAGAGGGATTACCTATGCGAATCCTGGGCAGGGTGGCATCCTCATCCGCGATCCCCCCAAGAGAGGCCGCTTCGGGTTGAGCGGGCGCAGAGGACGATTCTTCGTCCATCCGAGGAGACGTCAGGGAAAACACCGCAGAAGCGATCTGTCGATCGTTCGTTGCTTCAGCAACCGGAAGCATCGGACCGCGAGCAGAGATTTCTATCCGATGCTCGTTCCGTGCCTCATTCTCAGGGAGACGTTCGATCCTGATTGGCTGGGCGGGAGTGTCCAGTGAAGGGGGAGGAGTGGGTAACGACATTGGCACCAATTCCCAATGTTCTGCCGATAGTTCAAATCCTCCATTTGCACCTGTCTTATCAAGCAAGGCTTCCGGCTCTGGAGAGCCCGGTTCCCCAATGAACTCGGCGCTCTCCGGGTTGATTTCCTTCTTGGGTTCGGCAAGCGAATCGATAGAGCTGGAGTTGGCGGGTGATTCCTTTATAAGGAAGGCAGCGAGGAAAGCGATCGCCGAAGGAAGAACCGGTGAAGCGATCTCCGCGGTTGGCTCGTTCGGCGCTGCCACTTCGTCCGGAGTCGACATCTCGGGTTCAGTTTGGAACAGGCCGTCCAAAATCGTGAGCCATTCTGAACCCTTCTCGACGTCGCGGGTGGGTGGCGTTGTCGAAGGAGCGCTTGAATCAGCGACCCGAGGGGTGGGAGCGAGGTGAAGATCGATGCTCATAGCGATGCCACCAGCGACTATGCACATTTGCGACCAATCCAGTCCTGGCGACAAATCCGTGAATTTCAAGACAAGTATTCGCCGATTCGGCGACGGCTTTTGGTCACAGTGCCAGTTTCTCGACGCAAGAGTTCCATCGAAGACGTTCCGTTATTATTTGGCCAACTAATTGCTTTGTAGTCTGGCAGCGTTATGGACCCAATCGGTATTGCAGCAGCGAGCGGAATGCGAGCGAGGATGGAATCGCTCGAAGTACTCGCCAACAATCTTGCCAACAGCACCACCGCCGGCTTCAAGGCAGACCGAGAGTCCTATAGTCTCTACGTTTCTCCAGAGGCTAACTCGGCGGGCACGCTACCGCTCACCGTACCGGTGATCGAGAAGAACTGGACCGACTTTACCCAGGGGCCGCTACAAGAAACTGGGAAATCGACCGATCTCGCTCTGGCTGGTCCGGGCTTCTTTGCATTGGGAGGAACGGACGGACCGGTTTACTCCCGTTCTGGCTCGTTTCGATTGAGTACGACGGGTGCCCTCCAATCGGGAGACGGTCGGCCGGTTCTCGACACGCTGAGTCGACCGATTCAAGTGCAACCGAACAGCGAGTTGCGGATTACAGGGGCGGGGGAGCTATTTCAGAACGGGGCACCCGTGGGCCAACTGCAAATTGTGGATTTCGCCCGTCCGGAGATTCTTTCGAAGAAAGGCCAAAATCTTTTCGTCCTACCAAAGGACACGGCCTTGGCCGATCAACCTTTCCCCGCGCGGAGCGCCCAAGTCAATCAGGGGTACACCGAAGCCCCCAATACGCAGGCAGCCGAGTCCGCAGTCAGGATGATCCACGTGCTTCGGCAGTTCGAATCGCTCCAGCGGGCGATGGCGATGGCCGGAGAGATGAATCAGAAAGTACTCGACGAGGTCGTAAAATCCCATGGCTAGAGGAATCAAAAAAAAGTGATAAGAGCCCTATTCAGCGCCGGTAGCGGCATGTCCGCCCAACAGACCAACGTCGATAATATCGCTCACAATTTAGCCAACGCGAACACAGTCGGGTTCAAGATGCGGCGAGCTCAGTTCCAAGACCTTTTGTATCAGACGATGGTTCAGCCTGGCGCCGCCGCTGGTGCGCAGACAACGGTGCCGAGCGGCTTGCAGATTGGGCTCGGTGCTCGTACTTTTGCGAATGAAATCATATTTACGCAAGGGAGCGCCATGCAGACCAGCAACCCGCTCGATATGGTTATTGAGGGGCGTGGATTCTTTCAGGTTCGGCGGCCCAACGGGGAGATCGGCTATACCCGATCGGGGCAGTTCCAAATGAACCGAGACGGAATTCTCGTCACCAGCGATGGCGATCCTTTGGAACCTCAAATCACGATTCCGGCTGAAGCACAGGGCATTTCGATCGCCCAAGACGGGACAGTGAGTTTCCAGCAGGCAGGGCAGAGTGCCGCTCAAATCGCAGGACAGATTCAACTCGCGGCGTTCGTCAATCCGGCTGGCCTCAACAATATCGGCCGGAACCTGTTCCTACCAACCGACGCCTCCGGAGAGCCGGTGGTTGGTAATCCAGGAGGGCAAGAGGGGATTGGCTCGCTCATGCAGGGCTACACCGAACAATCCAACGTAAGTGTCGTCGAGGAATTTATCAATCTGATCATGAGCCAACGAGCCTATGAGGCGAACTCGAAAGTAGTTCGGGCGGCCGATGAGATGTACCAGCAAGTCAACAACCTCGGTCGATAAGGAGTTTCCATGAAGCGCATTACCGTCTTACTATTGCTTGCAGCAACGAGTTTGGTCGCGTGCACAGCGATTACAGGAGAACGGATCCGCGCCGGCGAAATCGCGGCCGCGGTCCCCGTGTTTGAGGCCTTGGACAAGGCGACCGATCTCGGGCCGGCGCCCGCACCAAGCGTTAAACGTGTGCTGAGCCGATCCCAATTGGTTCGGATGGCAGCCGTCGAGGGACTACCGGTGGAGGGCATGCCAGAGCATCTATGTATCGAACGACACCAACAGATCCTTACGCCGACTGTTCTTTTGACCGCGCTCGAGAGCGCGGTCAGCGAGCTATTTCCAGGCCAGGAGGTGCGCGTCGAATTGCTCGACTTCGTTCAACATGCTCTGCCTGCCGGGACCGTCCGTTTTCAACGGCAAGGGGTAGTGGGAGGAGCGACGGGTGCCGTTGATGGTCCTGTCTTGTGGCGAGGGGCGCTGACGACGGGAGAAAAGCGCTCGCTGCCGATCTGGGCGAAAGCGCGAATACTCGTTGCGAGGAGCTGTTGGTCGTCACCGGTCGCCTTACCCGCAGGGAGCCAACCCGAACCATCTACTTTTCGCGCCACTCAGCGATGGCTCAACCCGTTCCTAACGGCCACTGACTGTGCGGACCCCCACGCGAAGCCGTTCCGGGTTCGTCGAAGTCTGCCTGCAGGACAATCGCTGCTGCGCTCCGATTTAATCGGTATTCCTTCTGTTCGCCGGGGAGAACCGGTGCAGGCGTCGCTCGCCATGGCGAACGCCTCCCTATCGTTCCCCGCGGTTGCCGAGACCGATGGCGAGCCAGGCCAATCCATTCTGATCAAGCATGACGGTCGGCGGCTGAGGGCGAGAGTGAATTCTGCAGGTTCTGTACAGGTCTTGTCTGGGGGTGCCCATTGAGGCTCGCATTCCTTGTCCCGTTGGCGTGCTGCGTTCTATCGAACGGTGAGGCAAAACGAAAGGCTGGCCCGACGCCATCGCCCCTCGATCAATACATACGGGATGCGACGCAGGGTCGCACCTCACCCGGAGTAGGAGCTAGCCCGGGATCACTTTTCCAGGCGGGAGGGCGATTTGCCGAGTTGGGGCGCGATTTCCGCGCTCAAGGATTGGACGATCTCGTAACGATCCTCGTAAGCGACCGCGCTTCCGCCGTCGCCAAAGGGGTGACGAACACCAATCGAAAGTCGAGTGTCAAACAAGGGATCACCGCGGCGCTTGGGCCATTGAAAGCACCGGGGCCCTTGACTAATCTGGCCGGCGCTAACGGAGCGACCCAGTTACAGGGGCAAGGGGAAACGAGTCGATCGACGGTTCTCAATACAGCGCTCACCGCTCGGGTCGTCGCAGTGCTTCCGAATGGGAACATGATCGTGCACGGAGTGAAAGAGGTCGTGGTGAACTCGGAACGCCAGGTGGTGGAAGTTCGAGGGGTAGTCCGACCGGATGATCTCACGGGCACCAATTCGATCGCTTCGGACCGGGTCGGGATGCTCGAAGTACGGGTCAACGGAAAGGGCGTCGTCGGGGATGCCGTACGGCGTCCCTTCATCCTCTACCGAATTCTCTTAGGACTCTTGCCACTATGATCCGAATCTTGGCTTGGCTATCGATTGTATCGGTCGGCTCGGCACTCCTCGCCGCGCCGGTGAGATTAAAGGAGTTGGTCGCGATTGAAGGTGTCCGGGATAACCAACTCGTCGGTTATGGGTTGATCGTAGGCTTGAACGGGACTGGAGACAAACGTCAGACGGTCTTCGTCGCTCAGACTCTGGCCAACATGTTGGGGAGAATGGGGGTGACCGTTAACCCTCAAGCGATGCAGGTGAAGAATGTCGCGGCGGTAATTGTGACCGCAACCCTTCCACCCTTCGCCCAACCGGGGACGCGGGTGGATGTCACCGTTTCCGCCGTCGGGGACGCCTCAAATTTGCAAGGTGGTCAGCTGCTGCTTACATCCTTAAAAGGGGCGGATGGTCAGATCTACGTCGCGGCGCAGGGAGCCCTGCTGACTTCCGGGTTTGTGGCGGGCCGGGCCGGAAACTCACAGACAGTAAACCATCCTACGGCGGCACGGGTACCCGGAGGGGGCATTGTGGAGCGACAGTCGCCAACCCAGTTGTCCGCATCGTCGTTGCGGTTGCAACTTTTGCGGGCGGATTTCTCTACAGCGGCTCGGGTCGCCAAGGTCATCAACGATCGTTTCTCGTTCAATGGAACTCCGATCGCGCAGGCGGAAAGTTCTGGTGCGGTCGCCTTGATCCCCCCACCTGCCTATTCCGCTCGACTCGTGGAATTTCTGGCCGAGATCGAGACGCTCACGGTCGAGGCGGACCGCAAGAACCGTATCGTGATCAACGAGCGGACCGGGACGATCATTCTTGGCAAAGACGTGAAACTCTCCCCTGTCGCGATTTTGCACGGCAGCCTCGCGGTAGAGGTTCAGACAACCTTCGATGTCTCTCAGCCGGCGCCGCTCGCGGCGGGGCAAACGACGGTTGCCCCCAACGTAGGAGTCGGTACGAAGGAAGAAAAGGCGCGTCAAGTGGCCCTTAAACCGGGGGCGTCGGTCGAGGATTTAGTTCGCGGTCTGCAGGCTATTGGCTCTACTCCTCGGGAGGTAATCGCTGTGCTGCAGGCGATGAAGGCGGCGGGGGCAATTGACGCCGAGTTGGAGGTGATCTAGTGGGAATGCAAGCGTTGAGCCGGCTCTCGGTGGAACCCTCACTGCCTGTACGAAAGGGTAAGGTGGACCCTACTGACGCCGAGATCGAGAAGGTGGCGTCGCAGTTTGAAGCGCTACTCATTGGTCAGATCCTCCAATCGATGAAGGGTGACTCCAGCGGGGGGGCGTTTGGAGGCGTAGATCAGACCGGAGCAAGCATGATGGAGTTTGCTCAAGAGCATTTGGCGAAGAGCATCGCGGACGGGGGCGGTCTAGGGCTATCCAAGCTCATACGGAGCGGACTAAGGCAGAAATCAGCGGATTGAGTGTATTGAGTCGATCCTCGGAAGACGATAAGTTTGTCATACACAATCAGAGTGTGCTGTCGGACCTGGATCCCATTCAGGTTCAGATGGCTATGAATGAACTCCTATGCCAAACGAATCGTTTCCTGCTGAACGTAGCAACCGACCAAACACGAAAGCTCAGTCTCCGTACCTAGCACTTGCCGTCCTGCCGCGGACTCGGTCTAAGCTGAAGCTCTTGCGTCGGCAAGTGGCGAACTCTGGTTACCGGATTGACGCGCGAGCCATCAGTGAGCGGATCACGGAATTCTATACGTCCTAGTGGACAGGGCTAGCGATTCCTGTTTGCAAATGAAAAGGGCATCGACGCTACTTCCGAGTAGCCTCGATGCCCATTTTGCAGATCGCAGTTAGAGAGTGCGGGACAGAGGACCTAGGCGCTGAGTTGGAGGGGAATTCGTTCCCCTTGAAGCTCGCTGTTCCCTTCTCCGGAGCTGTATCCGCCTCCGTAACTGGCCCGAGAGCCCTCCGACGGAGCGGCCGAATCCGGAAGCGCTTGCCACGCTTCCAGAAGAGTCTCCAACAGCCGCTTTACCTCGATCATCGGCTCCATCTGCTGCTCGATGTTCGCCGCGATCAAACGCTTGTGCAGGTAGATGTAAAGTTCGGTCAGATCCCTGGCCACTTGGCCGCCCCGTTCTTTATCCAGCGACAAAGTCAGCTCCTCGATGATGGAGCACGCCTTGGTTATCTGCCGGGACCGTTCGCGAATGTCTCCGTTGCGCAAGTGCTCACAGGCGGACTGGATGGATCCAATCGCCCCAACATAAAGCATTCGCACCAACTGCATCGGTGTTGCGGAAAGAACATCGAGATCTTGGCTATTTTGGTAGGCTGCGAGTGACATTTGACTCCCTAAAGCCTTATCGGGCCGGAGAGCCGCAGATTGAAGAATAATGTTTCGTCACTCCGCGCGCAGTTGAGACGCAATCCGAAGCGCATATTCGTTCGGCAGCTGACGAATCACCTCTTTCGTCTCCCGGTCGATGATCCGAATCAGCGTACGCTTGCTCTGTCGGTCAAATACGAACGTCAGCTCGTAATTCTCCCCGAACAGTTCCGTGGCGTTGATCGCATGCACGGCGCGCACCAAGTCCCGTCGTTCCGATATCTGCTGCTTCTCTAAATCGGCAGAGGCAGATGTCAGAATCGGCGAGACTTGCTCGATCGATTTGGTCTCCATAGCGATAGCCCTCCCAGACTTTTTGGGGTCTATCGCTCTTATCGATCCGATCGGACCGAACTTTAATCCAAATTGAGCATTTTTAGGGTCGTGCCCCGCTCGCCATCGATTTTCTTCTGCAACATCATGATCGCGTAGATCAACTGCTCCGGTCGCGGAGGACAGCCCGGCACGTAGACATCGACCGGGATCACTTGGTTCACCGGTACCAGAGCATAGTTGCTAAATACGCCGGTTGAGGTCGCGCACGCTCCCATCGAGATTACCCATTTGGGCTCGGGCATCTGGTTGTACAACTGCCGAACGACCGGTGCCATCTTGTTCGAAACCCGGCCGGCGATGATCATCAGATCCGATTGGCGCGGCGAGCCGCGAAACACTTCGGCACCGAAACGCGAGATATCGAATCGAGACGCACTCATCGCCATCATCTCAATCGCGCAGCAAGCGAGCCCAAACGACATCGGCCAAAGAGAGTTCTTGCGGCCCCAGTTGATCGCCTTATCGAGAGTGGTCAAAACGAGGCTGTCGGACAAATCGCCGACACCATCATCGTCAATCCGCGCAAACAAGTCTTCGGGCGCAACTGGCAGAATTCGCTGTTCCATAGTAATCTTGATCCAAACATCGCTCTGAAGAGCGCTTTTTTAGTATGGCACGGGCTCTCCGCTACAGGCGATTCCCCCCAATCCGGCTACACTGGAATGACCCCCCTATCCATGGATTCCTCCCTCCCTACTCTCCCTTCCGCGGATCTTGACGACGCGATAGCCCAGGCAGCCTCCCTCTTCGGGGTTCAGTCGGTCTACTGGGACATCTGGGGACAGGAGCACCGGCCCGAATCCGCCATCCAAAGCGCGATTCTGTTGGCACTCGATCTGCCTGCAACGGACCCGGTCGCCCTCGATGCCGCCATTCGCAGCCGCGTCTTATCCTCCCGTCTCGCGTTTCTCCCGCCGACCGTGGTCGTTTCCACGGACGCCCCGTACGTCCCCCTCTGCGTCTCCCACCCTTTCCACGAATCGCCAAATAACCAATGGACCCTAACGCTCGAAAATGGCAGCGTTCTCACCGGTGCCTACTCCGTCAGCAAATCCGAAACGGTCTCCTTCGAGGGCACCAAATACGACTGCCTCGCCCTCGGCCTACCGACCGACCTCCCACTCGGTTACCACCAACTTTCCCTCATCTACGGCGACAGCCGCGCCGAAGCCAAGCTAGTTTACTGCCCCGCCGCGGCGCCTGCGCTTCCGGCCAACCAACGCCTTTCTGGTATCGCGATCTCGTTATACGGCTTGCGCTCCGGACGCAACTGGGGAGTCGGTGACGCTACCGATCTCCAGAATTTCGCGACCTGGGCCCATCAAAAAGCCGGGGCTTCGTTTGTCGCCCTGAACCCCCTGCACGCCATCTCGAACCGCCTTCCTTACAACGCTAGCCCCTATCTCCCCAACTGCTCTTTCTATCCGAATTTTCTTTATATCGACGTCCAACGCGTTCCCGGCTTCTCCTCGAGCCGCGTTTGCCAAGCCATTTTCAACGCTCGCGGGGCGGAACTCGAAGCGCTTCGCCAAGCCCCCTTCGTCCAATACGAAGTCGTCGCTAAGCTCAAACTTCGCTTCCTGAAGCAGTTGTACCGGGAGTTCCGGCTTCTCCAGCAAGACCAAGCCGACTTCCGCGCCTACCTCCAGGCCGAAGGCAACCTGCTCCGTCAATACGCTGTCTACTGCGCGATCGACGAGACCCTGCACAAACAGAACCCGGAGTTCTGGATCTGGCCCGATTGGCCGGCTGGCTTCCAGGACCCCTACTCCCCCACCGTCCAAGCCTTCGCCGCGGCTCATCCCCGGCTCATCGAGTTCTATTCCTGGCTCGCCTGGACGATCGACGCCCAACTCGCCGACGTCCAGCGCCATACCAAGGCCATCGGCATGTCGATCGGCCTCTATCACGATCTCGCCCTGGCCACGGACAGTTGCGGCTCTGACCTCTGGGCGCATCGGCCGTTTTATATCCAGGGCTGCCGCGTCGGCGCACCCCCCGACGGTTTCTCGCCCCAAGGCCAAGACTGGGGCTTCCCTCCCCCGAACGCCCTCCGCCACCAGCAAGACGGCTTTCACTTATTCGCCGCGGCGATTCGCAATAACTGCCGCCACGGCGGTGCCCTCCGCATGGACCACGTCATGCGCTTCTTCCGGCTCTATTGGATCCCGGAAGGGCGAGACGCCACCGCGGGAACCTACGTCAAAGAGCGATGGCAGGAACTCCTCGGCATCATCGCACTCGAGGCGCACCGAGCCGGCGTCATCATCATCGGCGAAGACCTCGGGACGGTCGAGGACTACGTCCGCCAGGCGCTCGCGCAATTCAACATTCTCAGCTACCGCCTGCTCTACTTTGAACGCGGCCCGAACGGTTCGTTCAAACGGCCTGAAGAGTATCCGCCGCTGGCCATCGTCAGCTCCACTACCCACGACCTTCCCACCCTGGCCGGCTTCTGGACCGGTCGCGATATCGAATCCCGGCGCGCGGCGAATCTCGTCGACGAGGCCGGCTACCGCGCCCAATGGACGAGCCGCGAACAGGACAAGCAACAGCTTCTGAATGTCCTGCACGAGCTCCAACTCCTGCCGTCGAACTACCCCGACCATATCCGCCACGTGCCCGAACTCAGTGGCGAGCTCCACAACGCCGTCATCGGCTTCCTGGCCGCAACCCCGGCTCAGGTCCTCGTCCTGAACCAGGAGGATCTCACCAAGGAAACCGAGCAGCAGAACCTACCCGGAGCCACCTGGCAGTATCCGAACTGGCAGCGTAAGATGCGGTACACGGTTGAGGAACTTTACTCGGACGCCCGCGTCGATGACTTTACCCGCATGTATCGGGCATGGCTCGAAAGCACCGGACGCGTGTAGCTTCCCGTTTTCGCTTCGAGTCGAGTAGCATGGGAGATTGTGCGGGTGTTGCCGCGCAGGGAGCCTATCTTGATCCTCGGTAAGTTTTGGGGTGCCATCAGCGCCCAGCTCAATAAGATTGCGAACATGTTCTGGGAAGCCGACCCGATCGCCCAGATGCAGTTGGAACACGACCGTGCCCTCGAACAGATGAAGGAAGGCCGCAAGGGCCTCGAACTGTATCGCGGATTGGTGGAGCGGGTGAATCGCCAGGTCGCCACCTCGCGCGCGCACGCCCAGAAGCTCGAAGCCGAGACCAAGGCGTATCTCAAAGCCGGCAATCGCGAAACCGCCGCAAAGTTCGCGCTCGAATTACAAAAGGCCAAGCAGGAACTCGCCGGTCATCTCGAACAACTCGGGATGCATGAAAAGTCCTACGAGAACAATCTCCGTAAGATTCAGCACGCCAGCCACCAGCTCGGCGAAGTGAAGACGAAGATCCAGAAGTACGACGCCGAGCTGAAGATGAGCGCCGCCGAGGCCGAAATCGCCTCGATCTCGGAGTCGTTCAACATGAACGTCACCACCGACTTCGGCCAGATCGAACGCGTCATTCAGGACCGCATCGACGTCAATCGCGGCAAGGCCCGCGTCGCCTCCGATCTTTCGAACGAAGGCATCGCCGACATCGAAGCCCAAGAGCAAATGCAGAAATCCATGGCCGACGACGCCCTGCTCCAGTTCGAAAGCGAACTCGGTTTGCGCTCGCCTGAAACGACCAAGCTCGCCGACACACAGAAAGATCTCGGACCGGCCGTGGCCGAATCCAAGCTGACCGAACACAACTAACTCTTTTCCCGTATCTAAAGTTATGGCCCAACCAAAACCTGCCTTTTACGTTGCAGTCTTCGCCGTCGTTGCTAGCCTGGTCGGCTACGGACTTTGGCGCTTCAGTTCGCTCCCGAGCAAGCTCGGCGGAGGCGATAAAATCGAACTCGGCAAGAGCGGTGCCGAAGCACCGGACGCCCAGGGAATCACCACCGCCAAGGACTATAACTACGTCCCGGCGCAGAAGCTTCCGCAGGTCCAGGGCATCTCCAGCTACAAGCCCCTGGCCGACCGCACGGTTCGCTTCGCGCTCAACGTTTGGGCGGGCTGGGCACCCATCATCCTGGCCAATAACGGCCTGAAGCCGGGCAAGGTTTGGAAGACCCCGTCGGGCCAGGACTTCAAGCTGGAACTCGTCCTGATCGACGACCCCGTCGCCATGCGCGATGCGTACGCCGCCGGCAACGTCCACATCGGCTGGGCCACGCTCGACATGGTGCCGCTGCTGCTCGACAGCCTGAAAAAAGACTCGCGCGTCATGCCGCGCATCTATCAACAGGTTGACTTCTCGAACGGCGGCGACGGCATCGTCGTCCGCGACAGCATCAAAAGCGTCGCCGATCTCCGCGGCAAAACGATCGTGCTGGCGCAGAATTCGCCTTCCCATTTCTTCGCGTTGAACGCGTTGATCAACGGCGGCGTGCAACCGGCGGAAGTTAATTTCAAATTCACGCAAGACGCCTTCCAGGCCGCCGCCGCCTTCAACGCCGACAAGTCGCTGGCCGCCGCCGTCTCCTGGGCGCCGGACATCTACAACCTGTCGAAGGTGAAAGGCAACCGGATGCTGGTCACGACAGCCACCGCCAACAAGCTCATCGCCGACGTCTGGTTCGCCCGCGCCGACTTCGCCAAGGACCATCCCGACATCGTCGAAGGCCTCGTCCGCGGCATCTTCGACAACATGGAACTGCTGAAGGAGCAGTCGAACAAAACGGCCGTTGCCAAGCTGATGGCCGGAGCGTATTCAATCCCGGAAAGCGACGCCCTCGGCATGCTCGGCGACGCCCATAGCACCAACCACGCCGAGAACCGCGAGTTCTTCCTGAACCAGAACAACCCGACGAATTTCGAGCGGACCTGGAACACGGCTTACTATCTCTATAAGCGCATTGGCGTCGTCTCCGACAAGGTCGACTTCGACCAAGTGATGGATTTCTCCGTCATCGAGAAGCTCGGCAAGGAAGCCAAGTACGCCAAGCAAACCAACGAGTACAATGTGCAGTTCGTACCGACCACGGCGTCCTCCGTCCAGAGTGAATCCGAAGAGATCCTGACGAAGACCATCGTCATCCACTTCTATCCGAACTCCTTCGACTTGGCGAAAGTTACCGTCAAGAACGTGAACGGAAAGACGATTGAGGAGCTCTACGACCCCAACGTGAACTTTGTCGTCGAAGAGGTCGGCAAGATGGCCGGTCAGTTCGGCGCGGCGCGCATCGTGATCGAAGGCCATACGGACGCTTCGATGAAGGGCCAGGTACCGGACACGGCGGTGAAGGAACTCGCCATGAATCGCGCCAACTCCGTCAAGGGCGCGCTGATCAAGAAGTTCCCCACGCTTCCGGCCAACCAGTTCTCGGCCAACGGCATCGGCTGGGATCGTCCGGCCGACTCGGCTGACCCGATGAACAACGCCAAGAATCGCCGCGTGGAAATCAAAGTCTACCCCCTCGAGGCAACGAAGTAGCCATGTCAATTTGGGATCTACGCGTCCCCCCGCCCGGCCTCACCGGCAAGATCCTCGGCGCGATTACTCTCGTTCTGATCATCGCCTTTTGGTGGTTGGCGACGCTGGGGGATACGCCGGAGGCCCGCTGGATCTCGCCCGTAATTCTGCCGTCTCCGTTTGAAGTCATCAAAAGCTTCCCGGCCTTGTTGAACGACCGCGGGCTTATCGCTTCCATCGTCGCCACCCTGCGGCGCGTCATCATCGGCTTCGGCCTCGCCGTCATCATCGGCGTTCCGCTTGGTATCCTGGCCGGCGCTTGGCGCGTGTTCGATTCCGCCTCGGCTCCCGTGGCACTGTTCGGCCGCAACGTCCCGGTGGCGGCGCTGATCCCGCTCACCATCCTCTGGTTCGGGATTGAAGAGACGCAGAAGGTCATGTTCCTGTTCATCGCCTGCGTCCCGTTCGTTTTCTCGGACGCCGTCCGCGCCATCATCTCCGTCCCGGACCGCTACGTCGAAACGGCCCAAACCCTGGGGGCGACCTCCTGGCAGATCGTCAGCAAAGTCCTCGTCGCGCTCGCCATGCCCGACATCTATAAAAGCCTCCGCAGCCTCTTCGGGATGGCCTTCGGCTACATCATGCTTGCCGAACTCATCAACGCCGAACACGGCCTCGGCTTCTTACTTTCGACGAGCCAACGCCGCGGCATGTCCGACCACATCATTCTGATCCTGTTCCTGATCGGCCTGATCGCCTTTGCCATCGACCGCTTTCTCGGCTGGATGCAGCGCGGCCTCTTCCCGTATCGCACGGAGGCCGATTGAACCTCGTCCATTTCGGTAACGTTTCGAAGACTTTTAACGCGGGGACCGATCGCGCGCACACCGTCATCAAGGACGTCTCCTTCACGGTCGAAAACAAGCCCGACCATGGGGAGTTCATCGGCATCCTCGGCCCCAGCGGCTGCGGCAAGTCCACCGTGCTCCGTCTGATCGCCGGCCTGCGCCCGCATCACCCGGCCACGACCGGCGTCGTCGAGGTGCTCGGCGGACCCGTCAAAGGCCCAGGCTCAGAGCGCGGCATGGTGTTCCAGGATTACACTTCGTTTGACAATCGCACCGTGCTCGAAAACGTCGCCTTCGGCCTCGAATGCTCGGGTATGGCGCAGAAAGAGCGCGAAGACCGAGCCCGCGTCTGGATCGAAAAGGTCGGCCTGAGTGTTAAACGCGACGCTGACAAGTTTCCACACCAGCTCTCCGGCGGCATGCGCCAACGCGTGGCCATCGCCCGCACGCTCATCCTCCATCCCAAAATCATCCTGATGGACGAGCCCTTCGGCGCCCTCGATCCGGCCACGCGCCTCAACATGCAGGATCTGCTCGTCAGCCTCTGGCGCGAGCTGGAAGCCACCGTTTTCTTCGTCACCCACGACGTCGACGAAGCCGTCTATCTCGGCGACCGGGTCTATCTCTTCTCGCCCGCCCCCGGCACCATCCTGCACGAACTCGACGTCCCGCCGCCGGATCGCCCCGCCCGCGTCATGCAGCGCGAGCCCGAATTCATGGCCATTTCCCGAGACATTTCGAACATCATTGAGAAGCTCGAAACCAAGGTTTCCGACTCCTAGCCCATGGCCCCTCTCTCCGTCGGCATCGCCGAATACGCCAAACGCGCCTTCCTCTACCGCTGGAACCTGCTCGCGTTCCTGGGTGCCTCCGCCGTCGCGATCATGAGCCCCTTTCCCGATGCGGTGCTCCCCTTAGTCGCCGCCGCCGAACTCGTCTACCTCGCCGGCCTCGTTTCGAACAACCGCTTCCGCCAAGCCATCGACGCCGAGGTCCACCAAGCCAATACGCAGCAGACCGCCGCCACCACGCAACGGAGCCTGCAGGATGTCGTCGCCGGCTTCCCCTTTGAAGCCCGTACGCGCTTTGAGCAACTGCGCGCCCGCTGCCTGGAAATGCGGGCCATCGCGCAAGGCGTCCGGGGCCGCCAGCAGCCCGCCGGCGAGGATTCCAACACCCAGGCCCTGGACCGCATGCTTTGGGTCTTCCTCCGGCTTCTCACCTCGCAACAGTACCTGCAACGGTTCCTCGAAAAGACGAACGAAATCGAAATCCGCAACCGCATGAAAGAGGCCGAAGCCAAGCTCGGCTCGCAAGGTTCCACCGACGAACGCATTAAACGCTCGCTCGAGGATTCCCTGCTCGTCCAACAGCAGCGCCTCGACAACTATCAGAAGGCCAAGCTGAACCTGGACTACGTCCGCGTCGAACTCGACCGCATCGAAGCCAAAATCCAAGCCATCACCGAAGCCGCCGTCAATCGGCAGGATCCTGACTTCCTCACGAGCCAAATCGATTCCGTCAGCGAAAGCATGCAGTCCACTGAAAAGGCCATCGACGAACTCCAGCAGCTCACCGGCATCGTCGACGAGATGCAGGCGCCGCCCGTGATCCTCGAAGCCGACCTCGGCCAGGTGCAACGATGAATCCCGCCTGGGCCCAGCGCCTCACTGAACTCTACTTTTCCGGCTCCACGGTGCTCTTCGCCCTGCATGGGAATGTGCAGGACCTCGTCCCCAATGGCGACGAGTTCACCGCCCTGCCGGACTTCCTCGCCCAGCAGATCTTCGGCCGCTGGGATCTGGTTCTCTACTACGATCTCGCCCGCGGCCTGCGCGCCTTCGCCGGCTCGGACGCCGCCCGCTTGAAGGAGATGGTCGTCCTCGCCAACCGCAAGGTCGGCGACCTCTCGACCGCCCGCCGCGACCCCGCCATGGCCTTCGCGCTGCTCGATCGCTTCGTGCAGAACAACATCATGGCCGCCGAAGGCGACCGCGTCTCCTGCGCCGTCATCATCGACCACGCCAGCTTCCTGCTGCCCGCCGGCGAACCTGGCCGCCTCTCCATCCCGGCCGCCACCCAGGTGGTCACCCTGCTCAACTGGGCCGCCAGCCCGCACCTCAAGCGCCTCAACATGGCCATCCTCGTCATCGACGAAAAACTTTCGTCGATCAACGCGCGGATCACCGCCAGCCCGCACACCGCGGCCATCGAGATCCCCATCCCCGACGAAGCCACCCGCGCCCGCTTCGCCCCCACCCTCGCCGCGCAAACCGCCGGCCTCACGCTGCTGGATCTCCGCGGCCTGCTCGAATCGAAGGAACCCCTCGACCCCAAACGCCTGCGCGAAATGAAGAAGATGCTCATCGAGCGCCAATCCATGGGCCTGCTCGAGTTCGTCGAACCCCGCTGGAACTTCGAGAACTGGATCGGCCATCAGCCCATCAAGCAACGGCTGCAGGACGACGCCACGCTGCTGCGCCAGGGCAACCTGAACGCGCTGCCGATGGGCTATCTCGTCTGCGGGCCCGTCGGCACCGGCAAGAGCTTTCTCGCCCAATGCCTCGCCGGGGAGATCGGCATCCCGATGGTCACCCTGCGCAATTTCCGTTCGAAGTACGTGGGCGAAACCGAAGGCAATCTCGAACGGCTGCTGAACCTGCTTCGCGCTCTCGGCCCGGTCATCGTCGTCGTCGACGAAGCGGACGCCGCCCTCGGCGACCGCGACCAGGAAGGCGACTCCGGCACCGGCTCCCGCGTCTTCTCGATGATCGCCACGCAAATGGGCGACACGCGCTACCGCGGCAAAATTCTGTGGATGCTGCTCACCGCCCGGCCCGACCTGCTCCCGATTGACCTGAAGCGTCAAGGCCGCGCCGAAGTCCACATTCCGCTTTTTTACCCCGCCGATCCCGAACAGGTTCGCGCGATGTTCCTCGCCATGGCCCGCAAGGCGCACACGACGCTGGCCGCCGAAGACCTGCCGCCGATCCCGTACCTGGGCCAGCTTTCCGGTGCCGATGTCGAAGGCATTGTCGGCCGCGCCGCGCGCCAGTCGCTGCTGGCCGGCTCGACGGCCATCACCAAAGAATCGCTCGCCGCCGCCGTCGCCGAGTTCCTGCCCTCCACCCAGAGCATGGAGAAAGAGCTGCAAGAGATCGCCGCCATTCTCGAATGCACCGATCGCCAGTTCCTGCCCCCGGAGATCACGCAGAAGATGGTCGCCTTCGGCGGCCGTGAAAAATTGCAGGAGCGCTACACCCAGCTCCGCCGCATGATCGAATTAGCTTAGGAGACTCATATGCCCAAAACCAGTTGGTTTGACGAAACGACCGCCCTCCCCGTAATCGACGAGCAGGTAGCCAAGCTCGAATCCTTCGCCGCCGCGATGGCCGATGGGGTGATCGAGAAGCACGAACTCGCCTCGCAGCAAGCGGCCCTGGTCGCCACCATGCGCGCCGTCGAGGGCCTGTTGAGCGAAGAGCAGCACTCCGCGGTCACCCGACTCCTCGTCGAACTCAGCGCGTACAATGTCATGCGCACCGTTCACGAACTGCAAGCCGACCGCCTCCAGCGGACCCTCGCCGGGCTCCGCTAGAGACGACCGCTCAATTATTGAACCTGTTCAAGAATCGCGAAATCGCCCGGGTTCCACGCCTGGGCGATGATGTAGATCTTGCCATTCAGCTTCTTGAACACCGCGTTGTGAATGTGCTGGAAGTTCGCCAAGCCCAGGTCTTCTTTCGCCATCACGGTCGAGATGACCTTGTCGTTCTCGAGCAAATAGATCGGGGCGCCCTTCGTCCGGTCCGGCCCGTGCAGCGCGCCGACCAACGAGAAGTTGTCCATGTAGTAGATGTCGCAAGGGAAGGACCCAAGCGGCAGCTTCAGGGTCGACACGTACTGCCCAAACCGGGTATAGCTATCGATCTCCGAGTTCGGCCGATCTGCGACGTCAATCCGCGTCGTCCCGGGCTTAATCGTCACGCCATGGCCCGTGCCCAACTGGCCCACTCCGGTGCCGCGGCCGCCGAAGGCGAGGTCATGCCATTCGGCCACAAACGGCTTCGTGCTCTTGATCTTCGCGGTCAGCACATAGTCCAGTTTCGAGTAACCGGTCGGGATGTAGAAGAGGCCGTCCAACTGCTCCACGTCGGTCGGGATGAAGTTCCCCTTGTTCGTGAAGTAGTCCGTCGCCACCGGGTTGCCCATGTCGGTGCCGCCCACCGGCGCGTTCAGCGTATGCACCAGTTTGCCATCGATCCCTGTCGTGAAGACTTTCGATGCCGCGTTGCCGGGGAACGTCAAAAACGGGGTGCCGTCCTTGGCGGTCCAGAACATGGCGTTGTGCATGTTCGTGTCCTTCATGGTCGGGTCCGTCGTCAGCATCTTCGTCTTCTTCAGGTCAGAGCTGATCTGAATGATGCCCGCGCCGGGCAGCGCGAAATAGACTTCGCCCTTACCGGGCCGCCGGTCGATCGCGAAGCCACCGTGGGCCGCCTTCAAAACCGCCTGCGCCTCCGCCGGCAAATGCGAAGAGGTATACAGCACGCGGAACTTGTACTGGCCATCGCCGCTGACCTTGGCCCCGCCGGCTTGGCCGAGAGCCGCATTGGGTCCTGCCGGCGAAAAATGCCAGGCAATCGCTAGAAGGGCAACAGATAGGGTGACGCTTGCAATTCGTTTCATCTCCAGCTATTCAACCACATTTCGAATGGGCACAAAAAAACGGAGGAACAGCCCGGGCCCATTCCTCCGTCAATGCTGCTTTCGATTTAGAAGCTCAGCGAGCTGGTGCCGGTAAACAAGCTCTCAGCGGCCGTCCAATTCACGACGCTCCAGTAGGCGTCGATATAGTCCGGGCGCTTGTTCTGGTACTTCAAGTAATAGGCGTGTTCCCACACGTCCAAACCCAGAATCGGCGTTTTGCCATCCATCAACGGCGAATCCTGGTTGGCGCTCGAAGTTACTTCCACGCCGCCATCAGCGTTCTTCACAAGCCACGCCCAGCCCGAGCCAAACCGGCCCACGGCGGCGGCTTTGAAGGCAGCCTTGAACGCGTCGAAATCACCGTACTTCGCGGTGATCGCCTCGGCCAGCGTGCCCACCGGCGCGCCCCCGGCGTTCGGAGCCAGCGTCGCCCAGAAAAGCGTATGGTTGGCGTGGCCGCCCCCATGGTTCCGCACGGCGCCCTTGGCGGCGTCCGGCACGATGGCCAGGTTGTTGGCGAGCAGCTCTTCGAGCGTCTTCCCTTCGAGCGAAGCGTTCGCCGTCACGGCGTTGTTCAGATTCGTCACGTAGGTCTGGTGGTGACGCGTGCGATGAATGTCCATCGTCACGGCGTCAAGGTAAGGTTCCAGCGCGTCGTTCGCGTATCCCAGTTCAGGCAGTACAAAAGGCATCGTAATCTCTTCTCCTCAATTAGGCGGTAAAGCCGCCCGCTTTTTCGTATTGGTGCGCAAGACGGAACATCGTGTCTTCCGCGAAATGCTTGGTCAAAATCTGCATGCCCACCGGCAACCCTTCGGCGGTCGCTCCGCACGGCACACTCATGCACGGGATGCCCGCAAGGCTCCCCGTAATGGTGTAGATGTCGGAGAGGTACATTTGGATCGGGTCATTCACCTTTTCTCCGATCTTAAACGCCGGAAACGGCGAAACCGGGGTAATCAGCGCGTCGACCTGCTCAAACGCCTTCGCAAAATCCTGCGTCAACAGATTCCGTACTTTCTGCGCCTTCAAGTAATACGCGTCGTAATACCCATGGCTCAGCACATACGTTCCCAACATGATCCGCCGCTTCACTTCCGCCCCGAACCCTTCGCCGCGCGAGTTCTTATACAGGTCCGCGAGCGTATCGCTCTTGGCCGACCGGTGGCCAAACCGCACCCCGTCAAACCGCGAAAGGTTCGCCGAAACCTCCGCCGTGCAGATGATGTAGTAAGCCGCAATCGCATATTCGGTATGCGGCAGACTCACCTCGCTGACCTCGCAGCCGAGCTTCTTCAGCACCTCGACCCCGGCCATGATCCGGTCGCCCGTCTCCGGTGCCAGCCCCGCGAAATACTCCTTCGGCAGGCCCAACCGCAAGCCCTTCACGGACTCGCCCATCGTCGCGAAATAGTCCGGCACCGCGTGCAGCGCCGACGTCGCATCCCGGTCATCCCGCCCCGCAATCGTCTGCAGCACCGTCGCCGAATCCGCCACCGTCCGGCTGAACGGGCCGATATGGTCGAGCGAACTCGCAAACGCCACCAAGCCATAGCGAGACACCCGGCCATAGGTCGGCGTCACGCCCACGCAGCCGCAAAAGCTCGCCGGCTGCCGAATCGAGCCGCCGGTATCCGAGCCCAGGGAAACCACCGCCGTCCCCTGCGCCACCACCGCCGCGCTGCCCCCCGAACTGCCACCCGGCACCCGGTCCAGCGCCACCGGATTCCGCACCGGGCCATACGCCGAATTCTCGTTCGAAGAGCCCATGGCGAACTCATCGCAGTTCGCCTTGCCCAGGATCACGCCCCCCGCCGCTTCCAACCGTTCCACGGCCGTCGCGTCATAAGGCGGCAGAAACTTGCCCAACATCTTCGACCCGCAAGTCGTCCGCAGCCCCTTCGTCACGATGACGTCTTTCACCGCCACCGGCACCCCGCCCAGCGCCCCAATCGGTTCCCCGGCCGCCAACTTCGCGTCCACCCGCGCCGCCGCCGCCAACGCCCGCTCGTCGGAAAACGTCAGATACGCGTTCGTCTTCCCGTTCTCCGCCTGGCCGAACCGCAGCGCTTCGGTCGCCAGTTCCACCGCGCTGAACTGCTTGGCCCGCAGGCCGTTCTGTACCTCTGCAATCGTCAACGTAGCAATGTTCATGGCTTACCGCTCAATCACCTTCGGAACTTTGAAATAGCCCCCGGTCGCCAGCGGCGCGTTCCCCAACGCCTCGGCGTTGGTCAGCGGAGTCCGTTGCACGCCCTCCCGCAGCGACGCCGGATCCCCGGCCGCGAACAGCACCTGCGCCATCGGCTCCACGCCCGTCGTGTCTAACTCGTTCAGTTTGTCCACGTAAGTCAAAATGTTGCTCAATTCGTCGGCGTACTGATGGATCTCCGACTCACTCAGCGTCAGGTTGGCGAGGCCCGCCACATACCGAACGTTTTCCTCTGTCAGTTTCAAGCGATCTTCCTCTTTCGTTCTTCGGCCAGGCGCTCGCTCCGCGTCCGCGAGGTCAAATACAGCAGCTGAAATATCGGGTCTTCAATCCCGTCGGCCCGCTCATCGGCCACCACCGCCCGCTGGGGCTCCCGCCGCGGCACCCCGATCCGAAACTCTAAATGTTCCACGATCCCGGGGCCCAAAATCGCCTTCAGCTTCGGCAAAATCTGCGACGTCAGCGTAAATAGCTGCCCCTGCCAAACCGCATCTTCCACTTCCACTACCAGCTTGGCGCCAAACAGGCGCACCGGCCCCGTCCGTGCCGCGAGCCGCTTGCCGACCGCCGCGGGCCATGCCGCCCCTGCCATCTCTTCCGAGCTGAGGCCAGCACTCTTCATTTTCAATCCGGAGACAAGGCGTCCTGCGCGTTGCATGTATAGGTTGGGGTAGCTTCCGGGGGGGAGAACCTCTAGTCTACTATCGAATCGGCCTAACCCCATAGCGTTTTGCCAGGTAATCCACCAAAACATCTTTCAGTTCCGGCTTCACCTGAGCTCCCCAACGCTGCATCTTCTCCACTTCCTTCTCCCACTGCCCCCGCGACATCCGCTGCTGCTGAATCGGCTCCACCGTGTGGCAGCCCAGACAGCTCTGATTGAGCACGGCGGGCGGTGCCGCAAAGTCACCCTGCACCATCGTCGCCGCTGCCGCCGACGGCTTCGCGGTCACGTTCAAACGCACCGCCTGCACCACGTTGTGGCTATAGCCAGACGGATTCCACTCCTGCTGCAACGGCTGCATCTCGCCCGCCGCATTGCGCGCGCGCACCATTACGCTGTAGTAGGCTTCCTTCGGCGGAGTCCACGCAAACTCCCACAACCGCCACGCAAACGCGGCCTTCTCCGTCCCCAACGCCGCCGCCTTCCACGTCCGCCCCGCATCGGTCGAAACGTCCACGCTGACCACCGGCGACGTGTTCGACCACGCCGCCCCCGCCAGTTTCAACGGCCCCGGCTTCACCTCGCTCCGGTCCGCATGGCTCGCGATGATGCTCTTGATATTCAAATTCGTCACCGGCGACATCAGCGCCGGATCCACCGCCACCCCCGGCGTCACGCCCTTGCCCGGGTGCCGATACCCGGTCTTCATGAAGAAGCCTTCGAACTCCTTATCCCTGACCTCGATCTTCGTCACCCACTTTACCCAACTATCCCCCGCCCAACCCGGCACCACCACGCGCAACGGGAACCCATGCGAAGGGTCCAGCGCCGCCCCGTTCATCTCGTAAGCCAGCAAGGTATTCGGATCCAAAGCTTTCTTGATCGGAATCGTCCGCTGGAACTCCGGCTGCGTCCCCACCGGCACGTCCGCGCCGTCGAACCACACCTCGATCGCCCCTTCCTGCACCCCGGCCTTCTTCAACACGTCCGCCAGCCGCACCCCGGCCCAACGGGCATTCCCCACGCTGCCGTACTCCCACTGCAAACCGGCCATGGTCGGCTCGTACAGCCCCCGCCCATTACCCGCGCATTCCAGAACACTCACCAGTTCGACACGAGGCAGCTTCTTCAACTCCTCCATCGTCATCGTCAGGGCATTCGCCACCTTGCCGCCGATGCTCAACTTCCAATCGGCCAGCTTGACGTCCGGCGTATAGTGGTGGCTCCGTACGAAGAACTTCTCCACCGGGGTGATCCAGGTCGAAAAACCTTCCATCGGCATTTCCAGATCTTCCGGGCGGCTCGACAGCACCCGCATTCCAGTCTTCGGCGCGCCCAGTAGCAACGAAGAACCTATCCCCGCCAGTAACGCCCGGCGGCCCATCAAGACTCGAGAAGCAGAAGAAGAAGGCATCGCCTTCTAGTGTACTTAGTTCCCGCCGAAATTCACGCTGTAGTCGAGCTGCGCGCCGTCTTCGATGTTGAAGTCCCGACTTTTCTCGCCGCGCCCGGGGAACGAAACCGTCACCTTGTGCTTGCCAACCGGCAAGGTCAACATCGTCGGCGTCTTCTCTGGATACTCGATTCCGTCAACCACAATTTGAGCCCCGGCCGGATTCGAACTCACCGCCACCGTCCCGGTCTGCCGCCGCAGGTTCACGTTCAACTTGCTATCCGCGGGCAAGTTAAAAATCTTGTTCGCCGTTTCGTACTTATCCAACTGGGCGATCAGCACGTGGCGACCGGGAGCCAAATCCAACGTGCAAGGAGACGTACACCCCTCCACCTTGCCATCATCTAGCGTGATCTTCGCGCCCGGCGGAGTGGAACGAATCTCTACCGCCACCATCCCTTTACCCGATGGCGCAGGGTCCGGGCTCGCCGGCTTATCCCCACTCGGAATAGGCTCGGGTTTCTTCGGTTCCGCTTTGCTCCCGGACTCGACGACCTTCGGCAACGGCGGAGCGATCGGGACTTCGTTGCTCGCTACCGTCGGCGTTGTTCCGTCGCCCTTTCCGCCCATAAACTTCATGGCGACAAACCCAACCAGCAGCAGTAACACGACGGCCGCACCGACCAGCAGCATCGTCCGGTTGCCCTGAGCCGGAGCCGGGGCGATCGGCGCAACAGGCGGAGTATGGATCGGCTCCGGCCCAGGAGGAACGGGTTTCGGAGCAACCGGGGCCGGAGCGACAACTGGCGCCGCGACCGGAACCGGAGCCGGTTTCGGAGCCGGAGGAATCACCACCGGAGCGGGAGCCTTCGGTGGCTCAGGCACAATCGGCGTCGGCATCGCTTCGGTTGCCGCCATCGAGACCTGGCCGCGCGTCTGCGTCGTCCAGGTTGGATGTCGCCGACACTGCTCTTCGAGCGCCGCGATAAACGCCCCACAATTTTCCCACCGCTGGTCCGGCGTCTTCGCTAACGCCTTCTGCAGAACCGCGTCGATCGAAACATCGAGCGTCGGGTTCAACCGAATCGCCGGAATCGCCGGCTCGCCCACCAGCTTAAACAACAGCGTCGGCAAAGACTCCGCCACGAACGGCTTCTCGCCGGTCATCACCTCGTAGGCGATCACTCCCAACGAAAACTGGTCCGCTTTCCCGTCCACCGTCTTGCCCTGAATCTGCTCCGGCGACATGTAGCTTGGCGTTCCCATCACCAAGCCCGTCTGTGTCATCGATTGCGACTGCATCTTCGCAATGCCAAAATCGGCAATCTTCGCCGACCAATCCTTCGACACCATGATGTTCGCCGGCTTGATATCCCGGTGAACAATCCCTTTTGCGTGGGCAAAGTCCAGCGCCGCCGCCGTCTGACGCAGCAACGCTAAAATATGCTCTTTCGACGGAGGCTCATCGTCGAGCAACATCTTCTCGAGCGTCGAACCCTCAATGTATTCCATGAAGATATAGGCGACGTCGCCCTCTTCCTGAATATCGTAAATCGTCACAATATGCGGATGCGAAAGCACCCCGGCGCTCTGCGCCTCCCGGAAAATCCGGTCCTTCACCCGCTGCTGCTCGCGAGGGTCCGCAATCTCCGCAATCCGAATCGACTTCACCGCCACCGTGCGTCCGATGGCTGGATCCTGGGCCTGATAAACAACGCCCATGGCGCCGCGTCCCAGCTCCTGCTGAATGACGTAACGGCCAATTTTTTTAGGTGGAGGAGGCTGTTCCAAAGTGACTGAACTATTCTAACGCGGAATTCACGCTGGAATCCCGTATCATGAAAGGACCAATGCTCTCTTCTCTTTTCGGTTCCGGCGAAGGTGGCGGGAACCTCCTCGATCGCCTCAAAAGCGGGATCGAAAAGACCCGCGCCGGCCTCGTCAACAAAATTGAGGATGTCGTCCTCGGCAAAAAAGAGATCGACGCCGACCTGCTCGACGAACTCGAATACACCCTCATCACGGCCGACATCGGGGTCCGCACCTCCACCGAAATCCTCGAAACCATCCGCCAACGCGTCGACCGGAAACTCGTCAGCTACCCCAGCGAAATTCGCGGACTCATCCGGGAGCATCTCCTCGAAGTCCTCTCCGCCTCCGAACGGCCCCTCACCCGCATTGACTCGCCGCCCCTCGTCATCATGATGGTCGGCGTCAACGGTGCCGGCAAAACCACCACCACCGGCAAACTCGCCCGCCGCCTCCACGACGAAGGTAAGACCGTCCTCATAGCCGCCGCCGATACCTTTCGCGCCGCCGCCATCGAACAACTAGAAGTCTGGGCCACCCGCGCCGACACCGAACTCATCAAGCAAACCCAAGGATCCGACCCCAGCGCCGTCATCTTCGACGCCCTCCAAGCCGGCCGCGCCCGCAAAGCCGACTTTGTCATCGTCGATACCGCCGGCCGCCTGCACAACAAAGAAAACCTCATGGCCGAACTCGATAAGATGCGCCGCACCGCCGCCCGCGTCATCCCTGACGCCCCCCACGAAGTCTTCCTCGTCCTTGATGCCACCACCGGCCAAAACGGCCTCGAACAAGCCCGCAAATTCACCGAATCCGGCGGCGTCACCGGCATCGTCCTCACCAAACTCGACGGCACCGCCAAAGGCGGCGTCGCCATCGCCATCGCCCGCGAACTCAACCTCCCCATCCGCTACATCGGCGTCGGCGAACAAGTCACCGACCTGCTGCCCTTCAACGCCGAATCCTACATCGCCTCACTCTTCGATTAACGTCATGGATCTTCTCGAACTGGCGCTCGAACAAGCGCGCCTCGGCCTCGGCCGTACCTCCCCCAACCCCGCCGTCGGAGCCGTCGTCGCCAAAGACGGCGTGATCCTCGGCCGTGGCCATCACATCTACGCCAATACCCTCCACGCCGAAACCGTCGCCCTCGCCCAAGCCGGGGCCGAAGCCCGCGGCGCCACGCTCTACGTCACCCTCGAACCCTGCTCCCACTCCGGCCGCACCGCTCCCTGTGCCGACTCCCTCATCGCCGCCGGCATCACCCGCGTCGTCGCCGCCATGCAGGACCCCAACCCCCTCGTCGCCGGCCAAGGCTTCGCCAAACTCCGCGCCGCCGGTATCGAAGTCCTCATCGACTCCCGCTTCACCCCCGCCGCCGAGCAACTCAACGAAGCCTTCTGCTTCTTCATGCGCGAACGCCGCCCCCTCGTCACCCTCAAAAGCGCCCTCACCCTCGACGGCAAAATCGCCGCGCCCGACGACAACACCGGCTGGATCACCTCCGAACAAGCCCGCCTCCACGTCCAAACCCTTCGTCACCATACCGACTCGATCCTCACCGGCATCGGCACCGTCCTCGCCGACGATTGCCTCCTCACCGACCGCAGCGGCGACGACCGCAGCCGCCCCCTCCTCCGCATCGTCGTCGATTCCCAACTTCGCCTCTCGCCCCTTTCGAACATGGTCGAGACCTGCACCAATGACGTCCTCGTCGCCACCACCTCCGCCGCCAACTCCGAACGCCGCGCCGCCCTCGAACGCAAAGGCGTCGAAGTCGTCGTTCTCGACGGCCCCGACGGTCGTACCAGCCTCCGCGCCGTCGTCGAACTCCTCGCTGCGAGAAATTATCATTCCTTAATGATCGAGGCCGGTAGCAAGGTCAACTGGGCTGCTCTCGAATCCGGCGTCGTCGATAAAATCTTCTTCTACTACGCACCCAAAATCCTCGGCGGCACCCAGTCCCTCCCCGTCGCCGGTGGCATCGGCCGCCGCCGCCGCGCCGACGCCCTCCGCTTCCGCGACGTCAAACTCCACCCCATCAGCAGCGACGAATTCGCCGTCGAAGCTTGGCTCGTCCGGCCCCAGCGCTAAAACTTATATGTTCACCGGCATCATCGAAGAACTCGGCACTCTCGAGGCATTTGACTCCCAGCCCACCGGCGCCCGCCTCCGCGTCCGCGCCTCCACCGTCCTCTCGGACGCCTTCCCCGGAGCCAGCATCGCCGTCAACGGCGTCTGCCTCACCGCCGTCGATCTCCTGCCCGGCTCCTTCGCCGCCGACCTCGCCCCCGAAACGCTCTCCCGGACCAACCTCGGCGACCTCCGCCCAGGCGCCCGCCTCAACCTCGAACGGCCCCTCTCCCCCAGCGGTCGCCTCGGCGGCCACATGGTCCAGGGCCACGTCGATGGCACCGGCGAATTCCTGGCGCTCGAAGCCCTCGGCAATGACAACTGGTGGCTTCGCATCCGCGTCCCCCCCGAACTCGACCGCTACTTAATCGAAAAAGGCAGCGTCGCCGTCGATGGCATCAGCCTCACCGTCGCCCGCATCGTCGACTGCGAACTCTCGTTCCCCATCATTCCTCCTACCTTT